>JAOPUX010000020.1 GCA_025963285.1 Jatrophihabitans sp. | reverse complement strand
AGCATGGCCGGCGGACCGCACGCATAGATCGCGGTCTCCGGCGTGACGTCGGCGATGAGGGCGGCGAGGTCGGGGAGGCCGTCGGTGTCCTGGCAGCAGAGCTCGACCTCGTCACGGTCGAGGGGCGGCTCGTCCAGGAAGGCCATGGCCGGGCGCGACCGCGCGCCGTAGACGAGGCGCCAGGGCACGGACCCGGCCGCAACCTCTCGGACCATCGCGAGGATCGGGGTGATGCCGATGCCACCGGCGAGGAAGAGGTAGCCGGGAGCATCCCGCAGCGGGAAATGGTTGCGCGGGCCGCGGACCGTGAGCAGCGTGCCGGGGCGCACGTGGTCGTGCAGGTAGCTCGACCCGCCGCCGGACTCCACCTCGCGGAGCACGGCGATCCGGAGCGTCTCGGCGTCGGGCGGTCCGCAGAGCGAGTACTGCCGGGTGAGACCCGGGGCCAGATCGAGGTCGAGGTGCGCGCCCGGGGTCCAGCTGGGCAGCGGCTGCCCGTCGGCCGCCTCGAGGGTGAAGGCGCGGACCCGGTCGGCGACGTCGTCGACCGCGCGGACGCGCAGGACCCGGGGCCCGAGGTGATCGTTGCCATCCATGTCCGCGCGACCCTACCGGCCAGTCGGTCTGGTCGTCTACCGGACCGTGTCTCTGGACGATCCCCGGCACGATCACTAGTCTGCCTACCGACCGTTAGGACGGCTATCAAGCAGTGGAGACCTCATGAAGTTTGCCCGGATCGGCGCGCCCGGCGCGGAGGTGCCCGCCGCCCTCGCCGCGGACGGCAGCTGGCGCGACCTGCGCGGCGTGCTCGTCGACCTCACCCCTCAGGCCCTTGTCGCAGGCCTGCCGAGCTCGCTCGACGGGCTGCCGACCGTGGCCCCGGGGCGTTTCGGCCCACCGCTGGCAGGCATCGGCAAGATCGTCTGCATCGGGCTGAACTATCGCAGCCACGCGCAGGAGATCGGCAGCGTGGCGCCCAGCGAGCCGGTGGTCTTCCTGAAGGCTCCGGACACGGTGGTGGGCCCTGACGACGACGTCCTCATCCCGCGCACCTCGGCCAAGACCGACTGGGAGGTCGAACTCGGCGTCGTGATCGGCCGGACCGCCCGCTACCTCGACGACGAGCAGGACGCGCTGGCGCACGTCGCGGGCTACACCATCAGCAACGACGTCTCCGAGCGCGCGTTCCAGATGGAGCGCGGCGGGCAGTGGGACAAGGGCAAGAACTGCGAGACCTTCAACCCGCTGGGCCCGTGGTTCGTGACGGCCGACGAGGTGCCCGATCCCCAGCATCTGGGGCTGCGGCTGTCGGTGAACGGCGAGGTGCGCCAGCAGAGCAGCACGGCCAACATGATCTTCGGAGTGGCGCACCTCATCTGGTACCTGAGCCAGTTCATGGTGCTGCACCCCGGTGACGTCATCAACACCGGCACACCTGAGGGTGTCGCGCTCGGCTCGTCGGTCGACGTCTACCTACGCGGTGGCGACGTCGTGGAGCTGGAGATCGACGGTCTGGGGCGTCAGCGACAGCGCATGGTGCAGGCCTGACCGTCGAGCTTCTCCGGTGATCAACTAGCCCCGGCGCCGTAGCCGACGCCGAGGGCTAGTTGATCACCGAGACCTGGCCCTAGGTGAGCGCGATGCCGGGCAGCGTGCCCTCCGCCCGCCACGAGTCGAGAATCGCGTAGAACTCCAGCGGGCCGCCGCCGTAGTTGCGGTTGGCCTGCATGCGGACCCCGATCCGTCCCTCGTTGTTACGCCGCCCCGGAGTGCACGCCTCCAGGAACGCGGTGTCGTCGACGGCGTGGTCCAGGATCGTCTGCACCCAGGCGGCCTCGGCAGCCTCGGTGGTCTCGAAGACCCGGGCGCCGCGGCGGCGCGTCTCACCGATGATGTAGGCCATGTGCCGCGCGTTCTCCTGCAGTGCGTGCATGAAGTTGGCCGGCTCGGTGTTCTGGGCGCTGGTCGCGGACTGCACGATCATGTTCGGGAACTTCGCGGTGGTCAGCCCGTGCAGCGTCGACAGGCCGCTCGCCCACTTCGCCGAGAGGCTGACCTGGTCGCGCCCCAGGACGTCGAAACCGATGCGGCGGTTGAAGGACGAGCCGGCCTCGTTGGCCTCGAAGCCGGTGGCGAAGATCAGGCAGTCCAGCTCGTAGAGCTGCCCGTTCGCCATGACACCCTCCGGCGTCACCGACTCGAGCCCCTTGCCGCGCGTGTCCACCAGGGTCACGTTCGGGCGGTTGAAGACCTCGAGGTACTCGTCGCTGAAGCCGGGGCGCTTGCAGATGAAGGCGTAGTACGGCTTCAGCGACTCGGCCACCACCGGATCCTTGACGATCGCGTCGACCCGGGCACGCACCTGCTCCATTCGGATCGCGTCGGCCACCTCCTTGGCCGCCTCCACCTCCAACGGGGTCATCGTCTTGAAGGCGGGGTTGACGAAGAGATCGCGCCAGACGTCCGTCCAGCCGTCGTTCACCAGGTCCTCGGTGGCGTTACCGCCGTACATGACGTCGATGAAGTTCTGCATCCGCTTGGCCTGCCAGCCGGGCTCGAGGCTGGCCAGCCAGTCCCGGTCGAGGACGTGGTTGTTGCGCGGGCTCACCGTCGACGGCGTGCGCTGGAAGACGATGAGCTGCTTCGCCGAGCGGGCCAGCGGCGGGATGCACTGCAGGCCGGTTGCCCCGGTGCCGACCACGCCCACCACCTTGTCGGCGAGGTTGGGCAGGTCGGTCTCCGACGAGCCGCCGGTGTAGGCGTAGTCCCAGCGGCTGGTGTGGAACGCCTTCCCGCGGAAGGTCTCGATGCCGTCAACGGCCGGTAGCTTGATCTTCGTCAGCGGGCCGTTGGCGAGGATGACGAACTGCGAACGGATCTCGTCCCCACGGTCGGTGCGGGTGACCCACTCCGTGGCCGCGTCGTCCCACTCCATGCCCTCGACCGAGGTCTGGAAGAGCGCCTCCTCGTAGAGGCCGTAGCGCTTGGCGATGCCCTGGGCGTGCGCCATGATCTCCGTGGCTCGCGCGTACTTCTCCGTGGGCAGCGTGCCGACCTCTTCGAGCAGCGGCATGTAGATCAGCGACTCGACGTCGCAGCGGGCACCGGGGTAACGGTTCCAGTACCAGACGCCACCCACGTCGCCGGCCGCGTCGATCAGCCGGATCTTCTCCACCCCTGCCTGGCGCAGCTCGGCGCCGATGAGCAGGCCGCCGAGCCCGGCGCCGACGATGATCACGTCCACCCGGTCGTTGCGAGGGTCGCGGCTGACCGGCGGCGAGTGCGGGTCGTCGGCGTAGCGGGCCAGCGGCCCGACCAGCTCGGGGAGCTCGGCGCGGTTGCCACCCAGTCGCCGATCACGCTCCTCGCGGTACTTGCGGCGCAGGCCGTCGATATCGATGCCTTCGGTACTCGGTGCGTCTGCCATCGGTCTACCTCTCATTTGGCCGCGTTCTGTGCGGCCGGCGTATTAGGCGTGCAGTGGGGGTGGGGCATTCAGGCGTGGGTCTGGGCCCACGCCTGTTGGAGCTTGGGTTTCTGGATCTTTCCGGAGGCGGTGCGGGGAAAATGCTCGACGAAGACGACCGTGCGCGGGATGCGGTAGCCGGCCAGCCGCGACCGGCACCGCTCGATCAGGTCGGCCTCGGTCAGCTCGGAGCCGCTCTGGAGGATGACGAACGCGCTGACCCGCTCGCCCCACTTGTCGTCCGGCAGCCCGACCACGGCGACGTCGGCGATCTCCGGGAAGGTGGAGATCACCTGCTCGACCTCGACCGGGTACACGTTGAGGCCACCCGAGATGATCATCTCCTTCTTGCGGCCGACCAGGGTCACGAACCCCTCGTCGTCGGTGCGGGCGAGATCCCCGGTGTGCAGCCAGCCGTCGACCAGGGTCTCGGCCGTGGCTGTGGGGTTGCGCCAGTACCCCTGCATCACGAGCGGTCCGCGCAGCAGCAACTCCCCGACCTCGCCGACCGGCACGTCATCACCGGCGTCGTCGGAGATGCGAACCTCGTCGTAGGGTGCCGGCCAGCCGATCGAACTCGCCTTGCGCAGCAGATCGCTCGGCGGCAGGAAGACGTTGATGCCGGCGGACGCCTCGGTGATGCCGTAGCCCTGGATGAGATCGATTCCGCGCTGGCTCGCCTGCTCGGCCAGGTCGGACGGCACGGGAGCTCCCCCCGTCTGGATCCGCTTGAGCCTACTGAGATCGGTGGCTGCCGAGTCGGGGTGCTCCAGGATGGCCCGGACGATCTCCGGTGTCGCCGTGATCCAGGTGACGCCCCAGCGCTCGATCCGGCGCAGCGCACTGGCCGGGTCGAAGCGCGGCTCCAGCACGACGCTGGCGCCCGACTGGAACGTCCACAGCGTCGGGTTGAGCAGGCCGCCGGTGTAGCAGAGCGACATCAGGTTGATCTGCACGTCGGCCGCACCGACCCCGAAGCCCGACGTCCAGGCCAGGCTCTGGTGCAGCAGGTTGCCGTGGGTCAGCACGACGCCCTTAGAGCGCCCGGTGGTGCCCGAGGTGTACACGATCACCGCCGGATCGTCGCCGGCCAGCCAGGGCACCTCGACCGGCGCGACGGCGGCTGTCGGGACCTCCTCCACGTCGAGCCAGCGGGTGGAACGGATCTCCTCCGTCCCCGCGCGGAGGGCCGCGAAGCTCGCGTCGGTCACCACCACCGTGGGGTCGGAGTCGTCGATCACGACCGCCAACTCGCTCGCCACCAGCCGGACGTTGTACGGGACGAAGATCGCACCCAGCCGGAACGCGGCCCAGAACGCCATCAGGTATTCGGTGCGGTTTGGCATCAGGCAGCCCACCCGGTCGCCCTGCACCACTCCGGCCGCGGCGAGGACCCCGGCGAGGTGCTGCACCGCGCGGTCGAACTCGGCGTAGCCCCACGGCCGGTCCTCGAAGATCACGCACGGATGCTCCGGCCGGCGCCGGGCCCAGAACGAGAGCCAGGAGGACACCCCGCCCGGGCGGGCGTCGGTACGGGCGTCACTCACGATGCCCACATCCCGACCAGGTACTCCACGACGGTGCCATCCGGATCCTGGAAGAACAGTGCCTTAACCGGGACGTACTCGGCCCCGACGTGGACGTCGACCGGCGGCTGGGCGCTGGGCAGCCCCTTGACGAGGTCGGCGTAGGAGGCATCGATGTCGTCGGAGAGCAGCGCCATCCGGAAGAGCCCGGCGGTGTTGCCCTTGCGGCTGCTGACCGGCATGGCGGCCGGGTCGTCGGGCTGGGTCAGGTTGAGCCAGAACTTCGCGCTCTGCCCGTCGAGGTAGGCCCGCACCGTGGTGCCCGACTCGAGCACGGCGCCGTCGACCTCGACGCGGTAGGCCTGCGGGGGCTCGCAGATCAGGTGCAGGACGTCGCCGTAGAAGGCTCTCGAGGCGGCCAGGTCACGGGTGAGCAACCGGTTGTACTCGTACCGGGGGGCAGGCTGCGCCTCGCGGAGCTCCAGCCGCGTCCCGTCGAGGTCGGTGGAGAGCACGATCTCGGTCACCGCCTCCCCCACCGTCAGCCGGGCCCGCTGCACCGGCCGCTGGTAGGACTCCAGCGCGGCGGTCACCGTCTCCAGGGAGGCCACGGCGAACCCGACGGCCCGCAGCCCGGGCGCGCCGTCCTCCTCGGCCGGTGACGGGGCCGTCGCCGGAGCCGTCCACTCGAGGATGTCGAGCACGGGGCCCTTGAGTCCACGCTCGTCAGCCAGGAAGCCACCGCGCCAGCCCAGCTCCTGGCCGGCGAGGCCGAACGGGGTGCCGTCCTGCGGCCGGTTGGCGGAGGTCGGGCCGAGCGAGCTGAGCCCGAGCACGTCGGCGTAGAACTGCTCGGCCCGGTCGTAGTCGGCGGTGTTGATGTTGACGTGGGCGAAGTAGCGGGAGGAGTACATCGATTGCTCTCCAGAGGTCTCAGGATCGAAAGGGTGCGAGCGCCTCGGCCGCGGCGAGCCGGACGAACTTCTTGTCCTCGCCGAGGCTGACCCAGCTCAGCCCCTTGGCGAGCAGTTCGCGGGCGTGGTCGGTGTCGACGGCGGGGGTGCCGACGAGCTTGCCGTGCTTGCGCGCCGCGGCCAGGCAGGCGTCCAGGCCGGCGACGACGTCGGGGTGCCGCATCGCCTTGTCGGAGGGGATGCCCATGCTCAGCCCCAGGTCGACCGGCCCGACGAAGAGGCCGTCGACCCCGTCGACGGCGAGGATGTCGTCGACCACCGCCAGGGCCGTCGCCGTCTCGATCATCGGGTAGACGTGGATGAACTCGTTGGCCCGGTCCGTCGCACGCAGGGCCGGCCGCATGGGGCCGAAGGAGCGGTAGCCGCGCGGTGGGTAGCGCGCCGCCCGCGCCGCGAGTTCGGCCTGCTCCACCGTCTCGACCATCGGAATGATGAGCGCGGCCACGCCTGCGTCGGCCGCCCGCATGATCTCCTGCGGGGACGTCCAGGAGACCCGGACGAAGGCCGCAGCGCCGTGCAGCTCGATGGCCCGCACGTAGTCGGGCAGGTCGAGGATCGAGATGCCGCCGTGTTGCAGGTCGACCGCGACCACGTCGAAGCCGGATTGGGCCAGCACCTCTGCCGTCAGGGTGTCGGGGATGGCGTTGAAGCAGACGAGGGGCTGCTCCCCCGCCGCGAGCCGCTGTGCGTACCGGTGGGTTCCGACGATGCTGCTCATGCCTCGTGCTCCAGACGATTGAGGTAGCGCTTCCAGACCTCGGGGTTGACGAGGGTGGCCGGCTCGATGCCGTGCAGGGCATCGACGACCCCCTGCGCGGCCATCCGGTGAGCGGTGACGATCGCCCCCGGCGAGGCCCCGGCGTAGTGCGGTGTCAGCACCACGTTGTCGAGGTCGAAGATCGGGTGTTCGGCCGGCAGCGGCTCGGGGTCGGTGACATCGAGGCCGGCGCCGCCCAGGCTGCCGGCGCGCAGGGCCGCGACCAGCGCGTCGGTGTCGACGATCGGCCCGCGGGCGGTGTTCACCAGGAACGCGCCGGGCTTCATCAAGGCCAGTTCGGCGGCCCCGATCGTGTGCCGCGTCCGCTCCGTCAGCGGCAGGTGCAGCGACACCGCGTCCGAGCGGGTCAGCAGCTCGGCGAGGGTGGCGACGAACTCGACCCCGGGCTCCGGTGCCCCGTACGGGTCGTAGGCGAGCACCTGCATGCCCAGGCCGGCCGAGGCGATGCGCGCCACCCGCCGCCCGATCGCGCCGAACCCGACCAGCCCGAGTGTCCCCCCGTCGAGCGTCGGCGGGTAGGGACCGACGTCGGTGTAGTGCAGCCCGCGCCGCTCGGCATGGGCCCGCCGGTCGATGAGCCCGATCTTGCGCGAGACCGACAGCAGCAGCCCGATGGCATGCTCGCTCACCGGCACCACGTTGTTGCCAGCGGCATTGACCACCACCACGCCGCGCTCGGTGGCGGCGGGGACGTCGATCGAGTCGAAGCCGGCGCTGGCGATGAAGACCACCTTCAGCTGGGGGTTGCGGTCGAGCACCTCCGCGGTGACGTACGGCGGCCCGGGCAGCGCACCCACCGCGTCGAACTCGCCGCTGCGCTCCCACAGCACCTGGCTCGCCTTCGCCTTCTGCCCCGCCGGCCCCAGCGGACCGCCGCCGAGGACCCGTTCCTCGGGCGGCAGTGCGTACACCAGCTCGATGTCGCCGGCCGGGTCGTAGATCTCGGTGATGGGCTCGGCTGGCAGCGAGGTCGGCACGAGCACCCGCCAGCGTGGGTCACTCATGGCGCACCGGCACCCGGATCGGGAGCTCGTTGTAGCCCCACTGGAAGCTCGACGGGCGGCGGACCGCCTTCTCCTCGATCACCGAGAAGTCGGGCACCCGGCGCAGGAACTCCTCGACCATGATGCTGCCCTCCAGCAGGGCCAGGTGGTAGCCCAGGCAGAAGTGCTGGCCGTGGCCGAAGTTGACCCAGCGAGTGATCGGCCGGTTCCAGCGGAACTCCTCGGCGTCGGCGCCGTACTCGCGCTCGTCCCGCGCCGCGGAGGGCACCAGGTAGATGATCCGCTGGCCGCGCCGCATGTCGACGCCGGCGAGGTGGACGTCCTGCTGCACGGTGCGGACGAACCACTGGGCCGGTGCGCAGAGGCGCACCATCTCGCGGAACGCGGTCGGCACGTTCGCGGCCAGGTCTGCTCGCACCTCGGCGAGCTGGTCAGGGCGCTTCTGCAGCTCCCACAGACCGTGTGCCACCACCTTCGGCACGGTCTCGGTGCCGCCTAGCATCACGATGCCGACGGTCATCGCGATCTCCCGGTCGGTGAGCAGCCGCCCGTCGATCTCCAGGTCGTACATGCCGTCGAGCAGCGGCCAGTCGCCGTCCCAGCCCTCGCGGCGCCGGCCCCGAACGACCGGTTCGACGATCTCGATCAGCCGCTCGTAGCGCTCCGGGTCGGGGGCGCCGGCCTCGGTGTGGGTGGCGCTACCTGCGTTGATCGTGTCGAGGATGTACTTCGCCTCGCTGAGCGGCAGCCGGAAGAGGTGGCACTGCACCGATGCGGCCACGATCCCGGCGTAGTTCTGGGTCAGGTCGAAGCGGCCGCGCGGCAGCAGGATGTTTAACCGTTCCCGCGCCACCCCGCGGATCACGTCAGCCAGCTTCGCCACCGCCCCGGGCCGCAGCGGCTTGCCGTGCGCGTGCCGCAGCGTCTCGTACACCGGCGAGGGCTGCATGTGGTGCATTGCCAGCGGGTTGAGACTGGGCACCGGGGGGTTGCCGAAGTTCGGGTTGCTGAGCGTCTCCTTGGTCGGCCGCGCCCCCTCCGACGGCACCAGGATGTTCTCGCCGACGGAGAGCATGTCGTAGACGTCCTGGAACCGCGACAGGATCCAGGCGTCGTAGCCGGCGTGGTAGTAGACGGGGTGGTGCTCGCGGAGCTCACGGTAGAAGGGCAGTGGGTCAGCCGTGACGGCCGGCTCGAAGGGGTCGAAGTGGAAGTCCTGCAGCGCATCCACGGTCATGGCTTCCCCGCTCCTGCCATCGGAGTTCCAGCGAGCTCGGCCACGGCCTCGTCCCAGCTCGCGTCGCGGTCGAAGAGCACGCGGCAGGCAACCATGGGCCGGGGCGAGTTGAGGGAGACGGCCGCAGCCAGCCGGTCGCCACGCCGGTAGAGCCCGACGAAGCGCTCGGCCTCGATCGAACCGATGACGATGCGGAACTCCTCGGTGTCGCGAGCCGAGCCGAGCAGCTGCAGCTTGACCCCGAACTGGTCCGACCAGAACCACGGCACCGGCGCGTACACCTCCGGGCCGTGCAGCAGCCGGCGTGCGGCGTGCCGCCCCTGCCGGATCGCGTTGTCCCAGTGCTCCACCCGGCGCAGTTCACCGGTCCGGCGGTTCGGCCAGCGGCAGACGTCGCCGGCTGCCACGATGCCCGGCGCGGCCAGCCCCGTCTCGTCGCAGACCACGCCACCGTCGAGCCGCAGCCCTGAGCCCTCCAGCCACTGCGTTTCGGGGCGCACGCCGACCGCGAGCACCACCACGTCGGCGGCCAGCACCGACCCGTCGGAGAGCACGACCTGCTCCACCCGCGGGCCACCGCGGACCTCGATGACGGTGCTGCCGAGGCGCAGGTCGACACCGCGATCGCGCTGCACCCGCGCCATCGCCGTGCCGACCGTGCGGCCGAGTGCCAGCTCCATCGGGACGGCGAGCCCCTCGACCACGGTGACGGCCAGCCCGAGCTCGCGGCACGTCGAGGCCACCTCGGCGCCGATGAAGCCAGCACCCACGACCACCACCCGGCCCGGCGCAGCCCGCAGGTCAGCCGCCAGCCCGACGGAGTCCTGCAGCGTGCGGACGACGTGGATGCCGGCGAGGTCACCGCCGGGCAGCGCGGGCCGGATGGCGGCGGCACCGGTGGCGATCACGATGCCGTCGAAGCGCTCGGCGGCGCCACCGACCCAGAGCTCGCGGCGCAGCGCGTCGAGCCGGGTGGCCGGCGCACCGAGGCGCCAGTCGGCGTCGGCCGCCGCATCGAGGTCGAGCATCGCGTCCTCGGGGCCGACAGCACCGGCCAAGAGCCTCTTCGACAGCGGCGGCCGGTCGTAGGGCAGCTCGTCCTCGGCACCGATCACCGTGATGTCGCCGGTGAAGCCCTCGCTGCGGAGCCCCTTGGCGGCAGAGAGACCGGCGAGCGAGGCCCCGACGACCGCGATCCGCTGCATCCTCAGTACCCACCCTGCGCGGCGAAGACGCGGCGGGGGTTGCCGACCATCATCTGGTCCAGCTGCTCCTCGGTGACGCCGCGTTCACGCAGCGCCGGGAGCACGGCCGTGCTGATGTGGGTGTGCGTCCACTCCGGCACCTGCGGCCCCCAGCCGTCGTCCCACCAGTCGGAGTAGATCGTCTTGTCGTGGGCGAGCACGATGCGATCGCTGTAGCCGAGGGCGCAGAGGTCGGCGACGATGTCGACGCGTGCCGGCAGCCCGAGCCGCCCGGGCAGGTAGAGGCCGAAGCGGTCGGCACCGATGAGCGAGCCCCGATCCATCAGCGTGCGCAGGTAGTCCTGGTCGTTGGCGTCGCCGCAGTGGCCGATGATCACCCGCGAGAGGTCCACGCCCTCCTCGGCGAAGATCCGCTGCTGGTCGAGGCCGGTGCGCTCGGCCGGAGCAGTGTGCGTCGTGATCGGCACGCCGGTTTCCCGGTGGGCGACTGCTGCCGCGCGCAGCACGCGGTCGATGTCGGGTGTCACGCCGAGGCGATCGGTGGCGACCTTGATGATCGCGGCGCGCACCCCGGTACCGGCGATGCCGTCACGGATGTCCCGCACGAACAGCTCGGTGAGGGCATCCCGCGGCGAGGAGGGGGTCGGCGGTCGGTAGTGGAACATCTTCGGGATCTCGTTGAAGGTGTATATGCCGGTGGCCGCGACGATGTGCAGGTCGACGTGCCGGTTGACCTCCTGCACGAAGGCGACGTCGCGCCCGTGTCCGGGCACCGTGAGGTCCACCAGCGTCGAGATACCCGCGGCGGCCACGTCCTTCAGGCGGGCCACCACCTCGGCGAAGATCGCTGCCCGGTTGCCGTCGATGCTCATCGCCGGCTGGTCGCGGTTCACCTCCGCGTTGACGTTGACGATGTGCTCGTGCATCAACGTCATGCCGAGGTCGTCGACGGCGACCGGGCCGCGGACCGTCTGCACAGTGGGCGCCATCGGGTTCAGCCCTCGATGCCGAGCGCCCGCTTCGGGCAGGCTGCCACCGCCGCGCCGACCTTCGCGCGCAGCTCCTCGCCGGGCTCGGCCGTGAGCAGGGTCAGCTCGTCGGCGTCGTCGAGCTCGAAGACCTCGGGCGCCTCGGCCGCGCAGACCCCGTTACCGTCGCAGCGTGACCAGTCGACCGTCACCTTCATGCCGCACTCCTCACACCGTCGTAACCGAGCCGCGGCCCAACCTACCGGCCGGCCGGTCGCCCGTCTAGGTTTGGTTTTCGCCGCTCGACTCGCCGTTCCACACCGCGATGAGCCGGTCGCGGAACCCGGGAAGATCGCGCTCCTCACGCAGGCCGGTGAACGCGACGACGTCGTCGAAGCCGGCCGCCATGCTCTCCAGCGTCGGCTCCCGCTCGGCGACACCCGCGGTGGAGGCCAGCACGATCCGGGCCGTCAGGCCGCGGCCGATCGCAAAGACGTCACCGTTCGCGGTGCAGGAGTCGTGCAGCAGGTAGCAGGCAGCCACGGCCGCGTTGGCCGGCGAGTTGACCTGGACGAGGGCCCGGGCGGCACTTGCGGCGGAGCCGGCGTCGCCCTGCATCCGCGTCTCGGCGCCCGGCATAACCGCGTTCACCCGCACGCCGCTCAGCGCACCCTCGCAGGCGACGCTGCGCATCAGTCCGAGCACCGCCGCCTTCGCCGTGTTGTAGGCGACGGCGTGCGGCGAGCCGAGCATGCCCGCCGAGACGGTGAAGAGCACTGCACCCTTGGCGTCGACCAGCGCGGGCCACGCTGCCTGCGTCACGTTGAGCGACCCCATCAAGTGGACGGCCAGGTGCCGGTTCAGCAGCTCCGGCGTCGTCTCCAGGAATCGCCCCCGGATGATGATGCCGGCGTTGTTGATCACGCCGTCGAGACGGCCGTAGCGCGACAGGGCGCCGTCGACGAGGGCGGCCGCGGCGGCGGGGTCGGTGATGTCGCCGTAGTCGGCCACCGCGGTGCCACCGGCCTGGCGGATCTCGGCCACCATCCGGTCGGCCGCCTCGCTGGAGCGTCCCTCGCCCTCCATCGCGGTGCCCAGGTCGTTGACGACGACGCTCGCCCCGCGCTCGGCGAGCAGCCTCGCGTAGGCAGCCCCGAGCCCACCGCCGGCCCCAGTGATCGCGACAACCTTGCCGTCAAAGCGGATCTCAGACATGTTCAGCTCCCTCGCTTGCTTACGGAAGGCCGGCGGCCGGGACGTCGGTGACAGCCACCCGGACCCGGGAGTTGCCCCGTACCCGCAGCTCCGGCATGTCCCCGCGGCCGATGACGCTCGACTCGACCATGAAGAGGTGCCGCCCCTCCGGACCGCCGAGCATCACCGCCATGGCCGAGCGGTCCGAGGGCACCCGCTCGCGGACCTCGCCGCCCTCGGCCACCCGGATGAAGCCGCGGAAGCCGTCCGAGATCGGGATCGCCACCCAGATGCAGCCTTCGGCGTCCAGGCAGATGCCGTCCGGCATCAGCCCCAGGTCGGCCCAGACGCGCCGGTTCGAGAGCCCGCCGTCGGGGTCGATGTCGAAGGCGGTGAGGCGCTTGCCCGCGGTCTCGGCGACGACCAACGTGCCGCCGTCCGCGGTGATCACGGCTCCGTTGGGGTACTCGAGCTCGTCGGCCACGATCCGGCACTGCGACTCCGCGCCGCCCTCTCCGGGCGTCACCAGGTACAGGTTCTCGAAGAAGTCGCTCGGCACCGCGCCCGGCCGGCGCAGGCTCCCGTCCGGCATGCCGCCCATGTAGCCACGGCCGAGGCGGTCGACCACCAGGTCGTTGGTCGAGGGCGAGGTTGCGCTGACGTCGGCCACCTCGCTGAGCGTCTCGCCGTCGTAGCGCAGCAGCCGCGAGTCCAGCTGCGAGACGACGAGCAGGTCGCCGTTCGGCATCCAGCCCGTCCCGGACGGCTGCCCGGCCACCGTCACCACCTTCTCGTAGGCGCCCCCGTCGAGGTCGACGCTCACGACCTCCAGCGCGGTGAAGTCGGAGACGTAGAGCCGGTCGTCATGCCAGCGGGGTCCCTCCGCGTACATGAGGGTGTCGAGGATGATCCGTTCGTCGTAGACCGGCATAGCCGCTGCCTGCTCCTGTCCTAGTGGGTCTGATCGGTGGCCGTGCGGTGGTCGCGGGCGATCTCGGCCCACTCGGCGTGCCGGATCACCTGCGCCAGCTGGACCCGGGTGCCGGGCAGGTCGGGCGCGATGTCGCCTTGGTCGCGGAACCGTTCGAGCGCAGCCCACTCGGCCTGGTACGCGGCCAGCGGCACGGCCCGGTGATCGAAGAGGATCTTGAGCCCGTCCTGCTCCATGGCGGTACACGCCGCTGGGCTCGCCCCCGCAGGGTCCAGGACGCAGTTCATCAGTGGCGCCGGGATCGCCTCGACCGCGAGGCGGACCTGCTCGGGGGCCAGGTGGGCCAGGAAGACGACATCAGCGCCCAGGTCGGCGAAGGCCCGGCCACGCCGGATCGCCTCATCGAAGGAGTGCAGCGCGGCGTCGGTCCGCCCGATGATCACCGTGTCGGGATCGCGGCGGCCGGAGAGGGCAGCCTTGAACCGCTCCACGGCGGCGTCGAAGCCGATGACCCGGTCGTCGGAGAAGTTCAGGTGCCCGCCGCCGCCCTGCGTCGCGGAGGGGAAGTGCCGCCCGGCGGAGAAGTCGCTGTCCTCGATGTGCACACCGGCGATCCCGGCCCGCTCGGCGTCGGTGACGGCCTGGCGGACCCGCAGCACATGGCCGCCGCCGTCGTCCAGGTCGGCGATCACCGGGATGTCCACCAACTGGGCCAGTCGGCCCGCGGCGGCGATGAGGTGGCTGCTCTGCATGACGCCCATGTCGGGCAGGCCGAGGTTGGGGCCGATGCCCACTCCCCCACCGATGTACACGGCCCCGAAGCCCATGACCTCAGCGGCCCGGGCGCTGTACCCGTCATGGACACCGGGGATCCGCAGCATCCCCGGCTGGCTGAGCAGGTGCCTGAGTTGCGAACCGATGCCCATGGGAGGGAAACTACCGGCCGGTCGGTCGTGTGTCGACAACCGGCGGTGAATCGCGACGACCGTGAGCCGTCGGGCTCGGCGCGATCCCGGCCACCAAGGAGGAGAGACATGGACGGCTCGGCTTACCTGGACGGCGCGGTCATCGGGGTGGGGACCGCAGGGGCCGGAGCCTGGTTCAGCGCCGATGGCGGACGCGGCTTCCGGCACGCCGGCAGCCCTCTCGACCTCGAGGGCCGGTTCCGCGCGATGGTGGTCAGCCCGCACGATCCGACGCAGCTCTACGCCGTCGCCGACTTCGCCGGGATCTTCGGCAGCCAGGACGGCGGCGCCTCGTGGGCGGTCGTCAATGGCGAGTTGGACGACCAGGAGCTGTGGAGCATCAGCTGCGCCCCGCACGATCCCCAGCGCCTCTACGTCGGTGGCCGTCCCGGCCTCTACTGCTCCGACGACCGTGGCGCGACGTTCCGCGCGCTGCCGACCGGGATGGATCCCGTCTGCCCGATCGGCACCCCGCGGATCACCAACATCGTCGTGGACCCACGCGACGCCGATCACCTCTGGATCGGGGTCGAGGTGGACGGCGTCTACCGCTCCCTCGACCGCGGCGCCACGTGGAGGCATCTAGAGCCGATGGGCCCGACGCCCTTCCACGGCGACGTGCACGGCCTGGCACTGCGCTACCCGGACGATCCGCAGGCGGCCGCGGAGCTGTGGGCCACGACCCCCCGTGGGGTGGCGACCAGTCTCGACGGCGGGGAGAGCTGGAGCTGGCGCAGCGTCGACCAGTTCGCCGGCATCGACGATCGACCGTATGCCTACTGCCGCGGATTGCTCACCTGGCCCGGGCGTCCGGAGACGATCGTCGTCGGCTGCGGTGACTACGTCCCCGGCCAGGTCGGCGCCGTGGAGATCAGCCGGGACGGCGGGCGATCCTGGACCAGGCCCACGCTGGACGTCACCCCGAACTCGACGGTCTACTGCCTGGCCGTCCACCCCGAGCTACCGGGGCTGATCGTCGCCGCCACGCTCTTCGGCCAGGTCTACGTCTCCTCCGACTACGCCGCGAACTGGGCCAAGCTGCCCCGCGAGTTCGGCGAGATCCGCACGCTGACCCTGGCGCCGAGCACGGTCAGCTAGGGACGACGACCGTCTTCGTCGCCGCACCGCTGGCCATGCTCTCGATCGCGGACCTGACCTCGGCAAGCGGGAAGCGGTGACTCACGAAGTCGGCGAGCTGTAGCTCGTCGGCGTACTGCGCCGTCACCAGCACGCCCTCGTACTTCTGGGCCGGCCGGGTGGAGAAGCTGCCGAGCAGCTGCAGGTTGCGGTTGTTGATCTCCACTGGATTGATGGGCACGGTCTTGTCACCCGAGTAGAGGCCGGAGATCACGTAACGACCACCGTTGGCCAGCAGGCGAATGCCCTCACTGAAGGCGGGCAGCGTGCCGGCCGCCTCGATCACCACGTCGGCCCCCCGGCCGGCCGTCAGGTCCCGTACCTGCGCCAGCCGCTCCTCCGGCGTGGTCGTGCCGATGTCGATGACGTGGTCGGCCCCGAGTCGCTTGCCCCACTCCAGCCGGTCGGCAGGAGCTCCGATCAGGATCACCTGGCGCGCATGGGTGCGCCGGGCGAGCAGCGTGGCCGAGAGCCCGACCGGACCGCTGCCCTGCACGACCACCGTCTCGGTGGCGGTGATGATGCCGGCCTTGTCGACCGCCGTCACCGCGGTCGGCATGCCGCAGCCGAAGGCGATGATCGCCTCCTCCGGCGCACCGTCCGGAATCCGGAAGAAGGCGACGTTGCGGTGCAGCGACGCCACCTCCTGGAAGCCCGCCGCACTCGCGGTGCCGGCCGGCTCGGGCCAGGTCTTGTTCGTGCACATCGAGTTGTTCTGCAGCACGACGCAGGCGTGGCAGCGGTAGCAGGAGGCGTTGGGGAACCAGGTGATCCGATCACCGACGCCGACCGGGTTGCCGGCCCAGTCGCTCGTCAGGTCCGCCCCGACCGCCTCGATCACCCCGACCGCCTCGTGGCCGAAGACGATCGGGTGCGCGGGCGAGCGGACCTGCCCCGCAAGCCGGTGGGCATCGGTGCCGCACACCCCGGCCAGCGTGACCCGGGCCAGCAGGCCGCCCGGCGGAGGGCCAGCGAGTTCGGCCTCGACCAGCCGCAGCGTCGAGTCGGGACCGTTCCAAGACATCTGGCGAGACGTGATCATGCGGGCTCCGGGAGGGAAAGGATGCGTTTCGGGTTCTCGACCAGCATCAGGGTGATGTCGTCGGGGGTGACGCCCCTGGCGAGCAAGGCCGGCAGGACGACGTCGGAGAGGTAGGTGAGCTTCCAGTTCGGCATGTCGAAGTGCGAGCCGGGGAAGAGCTCGCGGGGCGCCCAGTCCATCCAGCAGGTGACGTCGTGCGACAGCACCAGCTGGTTCGCGTAGCCCAGCCGACACATGGTGGCGACGATGTCGACCCGCTCCTCGAAGCCGATGTAGTTGCCGCCCTCGAGCCCGAAACGGTCCATGCCGAGGGTGGCGCCGCGGTCGGCGATCGAGCGCAGGTAGTCGGTGTCGGTCGTGTCGCCGGAGTGCCCGATCACCACGCGGGTGAGGTCCACCCCCTCGGACTCGAAGATGTCCAGCTGCCGGCTGCCGTTGCCGGACGGCGCGTGCGAGTGGGTGGTGATCGGGATCGTCCGTCCCGTCTCGACATGGGTCTGGGCCACGGCATGCAATACCCGCTCGACCCCCGGCGTGAAGCCCGCGGCATCGGTGGCGCACTTCAGCATGCCCGCCCGGACACCCGTGTCACCGATACCGTCCCGGACGTCCTTCAGGAACATCTCGACCATCGGCTCGGGGGCCCGCAGCGGGGCGTCCGGGCCGACGTACTGCAGGAACTTCGGCAGCTCGTTGTAGGTGTAGAGGCCGGTAGCCACCACGATCTGCATACCGGTGGCCTCGGCCACTCGCTTGATCAGGGGTACGGAGCGGCCCATACCGATCACGGTGAGGTCGACCATCGTGTCGATGCCGACGGCCCGGGCCGCACTGAGGTGCTCGATGGCCAGGGCCACCCGCGCCTCCTCGTCCCAGCGCAGCACCTCCGGGTAGTCCGGCAGCAGCTCCGGGGTGAGGATGAAGACGTGCTCGTGCATCAGCACGGTGCCGAGCTGCTCGGGGGTGAGGTCGCCCGTCACCGACGGGATCATGCTGCCCACGCCGCACTCCTCATGGCCGAACTCTCCTCATGGCTGGCTGCCGGTGACCGACTGGGGCGGGTGGCGCGGTTGCCCGCGCCACCCGCCGTCGTCATCACGAGGCCTGGAACTGCCCGTGGGCCAACTTCGTCGGTCGCACGAAGGCGAACGTCGAGGCCGCCGGGTTGAAGGCGTGGCTCGTCGCGCTGAAGGAGTAGCTCGGGAAGACCGCGGTGCCCTGGTTGGCCGCAGGCAACCCCTGGATCGCGGTTGCGACCTTGGCGATGTCGGTGGTCGACCCGGCCGCCTTGATCCCGTCGACGGCGAGCATAACCGCGTCATAGGCGTTGGCGTGGCCGAGGTTCGTCTTGATCGGGCCGAGCGCCTCCATCCCCGAGATCAGGCTGGTCAGCTCCGGCGAGGTGTCACTCGAGACCTCGCTGGCGTACAGCAGGGTCCGCAGGTTGGTCTCGAGCGAGGTGCCCAGCTGGCCCGACGGCGGCGAGTTGGTGATCACCGCGGAGCCGGTCACGGCCGCGTCGCCGAGCACCGGGACGTTCCAGCCGAGCTTGTTCAGGCCCTGTAGCAGGTAGCCGGCCGGCGCGCCGTAGGCCGAGGCGATGAGGACGTCCGGCTTGTGTGACTGGATCGAGGAGAGCTGCGGGGTCAGGTCGAGTGCGGTGCCCGGGAACTTCGCCGAGCCGGCCTCGGTGAACCCAGCCGCCTTGCACTTGGCCGCGATCGCCGGCGCCTCGGCGTCGCCGAAGGCGTCGTCGGTGTAGATGATGCCGAAGGTCTTGGCCTTCAGAGCCGTCAGCTGCGGGCAGAACGACGCCGCGAAGCTGTCGAAGGAGGGAGCCAGATCGAAGTTGTACGGGAACTTCGACGGATCGATCGACGTGTCTGTGCCGGCAAAGTTGAAGGAGAGGATCTTGTGCTGGGTGGTGATCGGGATGACGGCGGCGGTGATGTTCGAGCCGTCGGACTGAATCACCGCGACCGGCTTGTTGCCGCCGCTCAGGGCGGAGTTCAGCTTCGTCACCGCTGTGGTGGCGCTGCCGGCCTCGTCAAGGACGTCGATCACGACCTGATGACCCAGGACACCGCCGGCCTTGTTGACCACGGCGGCGGCCGCCTTGGCCGCATTGATCTGGTCACTTGCAGCCTCGGCCAGGGCGGGCGCGCTCACCGGCGCCAGGATCGCGATGTGCACCGGAGCGCCGCCGCTGGATCCCGACGCACTGGTGCCAGACCCGCCCGACGTGGTCGAGCCGCCCCCACCGCCGGATCCGCTGCTGCTGCAGGCGGCGAGGATGCTGACCGACACGACGGTCATCAGCCCGATCGCCGCGGTTCTCCCTGAGACTCGCATGAAGACCCCTTCTTCTTTTATCCGACCGGCCGGTCGGTCGGTCAGTCGATGCGACATTAGGTCGGGTCATGCCCTCTGTCCATACTCACGACAAAATCGGCAGAGCTGGGCGCGGATCGTAGCCTTGCCGTGATCTAGCGCCGCGCAGGAGGAGATGGCGCTCGACCCGCTTTTCGTTGACCGCTGACCGGCCGTTCGGTAGCTTTCAGTCAGGCTTTGACCTAGGCGTGGAGGATCACGATGGCGAGCGACACGATGACCGACGAAGTATCGATCCGGCTGACCTCGCAGCGTGACCCACACGGCCACGTCGCCCCCGGGTCCGAGCTGCGGGCGGCTCGCGACGGGGGCTCCTGGCCGACCTTCGAGTACCGCGAGCCCGGCGTGCACACCGATATTGACCACGCCAGCGCGATCACGAGTTACCGCGACGTCCGCGAGCTGCTGGGCAGCACCGCGATCATCAACGGGCAGGCCGCCTACAACGTGGCGGGATCCCGTGCCCAGCAGCCGGGCAATCTGCTCTTCAAGAACGGTGCCGAGCACCGGCGGCTGCGCCGGATCCTGATCCGGCACTTCACCGTCAAGCGCGTCGCGGCGCTGCGGCCCCGGGTCGAGGAGCTCGTCGACGGGCTGCTCGATACCGTGGCCGCCCAGGGTCCCGGCACCGACCTGATCGAGAACCTCACCCGTCCCCTGCCGGCGCTGGTCTTCTGCGAGCTCATGGGTGTGCCTTACACCCATCACCAGGACATCCTGGGCTGGACCCAGACCCTCCTCTCCTTGGATGCCTCGTTCGAGGAGAACCATGCCGCCGCGGCCGCGATCAAGGACTTCCTGACCGAGATCGTCCGGCGAGTCACCCGTGAGCCCGGCGCGGACCTGATGAGCGCGATCGTGGCCGAGGGGGGCGACGACCTCTCCGAGGACGAGGCGGTCGGGATGGGCACGATCCTGCTCGTCGCCGGCATGGACACGACCTCCCACTCGACCGCGCTCTCTATCCTCACGCTGCTGCAGCAGCCCGATCAGCTCGCCATCGTCCGGGCTGCCGGCGGGCTGGCCGAGCCGGCTACCGACGAACTGATCCGCTACCTCTCTCCGGTACCCGCGGCCCAGCTGCGCTGCGCCGCTGAGGACATCACCCTCGGCGAGAACACGCTCCGTGCCGGTGACCGCGTGATGTTCTCGCTCCTGGCCGCGAACTGGGACCCCGAGCTGATCGGCTCGGCACCGGAGCTCGACCTCACCCGGCCGCGTCCGAACCATGTCGGCTTCGGCTACGGGTTCCACCAGTGCCCGGGCCAGCACCTGGCCCGTCTCGAGGTGAGCGTCACCGTCACCAAGCTCTTCGAACGCTTCCCCGCGCTGGCGGCCGTGACCGACGACAGCCTGGACTGGAACGAGCGTGGCCTGATCTACGGCATCAACCGGCTGCCGGTCACGTGGTGACGGGCCCAGTGCGGATAGCGGTCGACGGCGAACTCTGCATCGCCTCCGGACAGTGCGTGCTCGTGGCGCCGGATATCTTCGACCAGGACGATGACGGCATCGCGATCGTCATCGACCCGGACCCCGCTCCCGGGCGCCAGGCCGACCTGGAGGACGCCGCCAACCGCTGCCCGGCTCGGGCTATCGTCATCTCGTGACGGACGCGCCGGTCGAGCTTCTCTGGGCGGTGAAGGAGAGCTTCCTGCGCTACCTCGGCAACATGCCGGGCTCGCAGATCGGTCTCGGCGGCGGCGCCGAGTACACCGAGTCGCGCGAGTTCCGCTTCACCGGCACCGACCAGGGCGAGCGCTTCGCCTTCACGGGCGCGGTCCGCTTCACCGGCCACGGCGGCATGCTCGAGGTCCTGCTGGTCGAGCCGGTCATCGAGCTCTCGGGCGACACCGGCGCACTCACCGTGATCGACGTGGACAACCCGCCGACCGACCCGCCTGCGCGGGTCACCCTGGCCCACCTGGAGCGCCAGGCAGCGGACGACGGTCTCGTCTTCGCGACCCAGTTGGCCGACGCCGGTGTAGCCCTGTTCAACGGCGTCTACCCGCCCGGCGAGCCCCTGGCACCGCTACGGATCGTCACAGCCCCAGATCGCGGCCCACGATCTCCTTCATGATCTCGTTGGTGCCGGCCCAGATCTTCGAGACCCGGCCATCCATCCAGGCGCGGGCGACCATCGACTCGCGCATGTAGCCGTAGCCACCGAACATCTGGACGCACTTGTCGAGAAGGTCGTTCTGCACCTGCGCCGACCACCACTTCGCCTTGGCGGCCTGGACGGCGGAGAGCTCACCAGCGACATGCGCCATGACACAGTCCTGGATGTAGGAACGGGTGACGTCCAGGCTGGTACGCAGCTCGGCCAGGACGAACCGATTGTGCTGGAAGCTGCCGATCGGCTGCCCGAAGGCGATCCGGGTCTTGGCGTACTCGACCGTCTCGAGGAACACCGCCTCGGCGTGGGCGAGGTTGGAGACCGCGCAGTTGAGCCGTTCCTGCGGCAGCCGCTGCATCATGTGCACGAAGCCGCGGCCCTCCTCGCCGATCAGGTTGGCGTCCGGCACGAGGACGTCGTCGAAGAAGAGCTCGGCGGTGTCGGACTCGGCCTGCCCGACCTTGTCGAGCTTGCTGCCCCGGATGAAGCCCGGCATGCCTGCCTCGACGACGAAGAGGGAGATGCTGCTCGAGGCCTTGCCGTTGCCGGTGCGGGCCGCCACCACCACGAGGTCGGCGCGGTAGCCGTTGGTGATGAAGGTCTTCGCGCCGTTGAGGAGCCAGCCGCCCGTGGTGCGCTTGGCCGTCGTACGCAGGGCAGCGAGGTCGCTGCCGCCGCTCGGCTCCGTCATCCCGATCGCCGCGATCAGCTCGCCGGCGGCGAAGCCGGGCAGCCAGCGGGCCTTCTGCTCGGCGTCGGTCAGGTCGACGAGGTAGGGCGCCACGATGTCGCAGTGGATGCCGAAGCTGGACGACAGGCCGCTGGAGAACGTGGAGAGCTCCTCCAGCACCACGCCGGTGAAGCGCCAGTCGTCGGTACCCGCACCGCCGTACTCCTCGGGGACGTGCAGCCCGAGCATGCCGAGCGAGCCGGCCTTGAGCCAGAGTTCCCGATCGATGAGCCGCTGCTCGCAGTAGCGCTCGTAGTTCGGCTTCACCTCGGTCTCGACGAAACCGCGTACGGTAGCGCGAAAATCTTCGTGATCGGGCTGGTAGATCGTCGCCATGTGGTGTGCGTGTCCTTCCGACCCGGGCGTTCCAACCTCCGTACCCTACCGGCCGGTCGGTTGCTCGTCCACGATCATTTTCGGACAGCTCTTTACGTGAAATAACAAGCGACACACTCAGTTATGGCGTGCACCTTCCGGCCGGCCGGTAAGGTAGCCGCCATGGTCGTTCAGAACACAGACGGGGCACCGACCCGGCGGCGCGAAGAGATCTTCGCGGCCGCTGCGGACATCTTCTCCGTCAAGGGCTATCACGCGACGTCGATGAACGATCTCGCCGATGCGATGGGTATGCGTAAGGCCTCGTTGTATCACCACGTGCGCAACAAGGAGACGCTGCTCTACGAGATGTCGGTGTCCAGCATGCACCACATCATCGATGCCGCAACCTCCGCCACGAGCCTGGATCCGGAAGACCGGCTCCGAGAGGTCATCAAGAAGCACATCCTCGCGCTCCTCGACGACCAGAGCCGGCACGCGACGGCACTAGTGGAGCTGCGCTCGCTCTCTGCCGAGGAGCGCCAGCACGTCATCGACCTGCGCAGCCGCTACGACAACCTCTTCGACGAGGCCGTGCGGTCGGTGCAGAAGAGCAGCGGCCGCTGGGCCGAGCTGCCGACCCGCGTCGTCCGGCTTGCCCTGCTGGGCATGCTGAACTGGACCGTCTTCTGGTACTCCCCGGATGGCTCCGAGACTCCCAGCGACATCGCCGCCAGCTTCGCCGCGATCGTCCTGCCGCCGCGCGACGCCCCGTCGGCCAAGTCCGCGCCGGCCAGGACAGCGCCGGCAACGAAGGCAGCGCCGGCAACGAAGGCAGCGCCGGCAAAGCCGGCTGCTGTCAAGGCTGCGGCCGCCAAGGTGAAGGGCTAGTTCACGACCAGAGGTCGAGCAGCCGGGCTCGGTGCCCGGCGAGATCGGTCTCCTCCCGCACGCCGTCCAGCGCCCGGATCTCTTCGAACCGGTCGGCGATGAACTCCAGCGTGGGGTTCTGTTCGAAGACGCCACCGGTGGAGGTCAGGACCATCCGAGCCATGAAGCCGCGACCAGCGGCGTAGGTCTCGCCCGTGGCCGGGCAGTCCTCGTGCACCAGGTAGCACGCGAGCTGGGCTGCGTTGGCCGGCGAGTGGACGCTCGTGTCCTGCCGCTGGCTCGTCGCCTCCGAGGCGGCATCGAGCGCGGTGCCCTGCATCCGGGTCTCCGCGCCGGGCATCACCGCATTGGCCCGCACGCCGACCTCGCGCCCCGCCACGGCCACGCTGCGGGTCAACGCCAGCAGGCCGCCCTTGGCGATGTTGTAGCCGATGGTGTGCTCCGACCCCAGCATGCCGGCGGAGACGGTGAAGAGCACCGCGCCGCGGGACTCGACGAGCGCCGGCCACGCCGCCTGGGTGACATTGAGCGAGCCGATGACGTGCACGTCGAACTGCCGCTGGATGATCTGCGGTGTCAGGCCGCCGAAGCTGTCCTGAATGATGATGCCGGCGTTGTTGATCACCGCGTCGAGCCGGCCGTAGTGCGACAGCGCATCCTCGACGATGCTCGCGGCACCGGCCGGATCGGTGACGTCACCGTAGTTGGCCACCGCGGCACCGCCGTGCTCCACGATGTCCCGGGCGACGGCGGCGGCTTCAGTCTCCGATGCGCCGTCGCCCCCCATCCCGGTGCCCAGGTCGTTGACGATCACGCGGGCGCCCCGATCGGCTAGGAGCCGGGCGTAGGCGGCGCCCAGCCCCCGGCCGGCGCCGGTGATGGCCACTACCTTGTCGTCGAAGCGGATAGCAGGCACAGCAGGCCTTCTTTCGGTCGAGGTGTCAGAGGATCGCGAGGGCGTTCGCCGTGGAGCCGATGCCCCCGACGTAGTTGAGCGGTGCGCTCGTGAGGAAGAACTCGTAGCGGTTGAGCTCCACGCAGCGCTCGGCAAGACCGTCCAGCGCCCAGAGCTCGCCGATGCCCTGGCCGAACTGGCCGAGCAGGAAGCGGTGCAGCATGCCGAACGGGAAGTGCTCCTCGCCGGGCTCCATCGGCCAGACCTCCAGGGACGGCGCGTCGCTGGCGAAGGCCGCCGCGTGCGTGTTCCAGAGGTAGCGGACCATCTCCTCGGAGTGCTCGAGACCGCAGGCCCGCAGGTCGGCGCGGGTCGAGATGCGCTCCCGCTCAGCCGGCTCCAGCCCGGCGTACCAGCTGGTGAAGCCGGTGCGCAGGATGATCACGTCACCCTCCCGGAAGTCGACGCCGCTGGCGACCCGAGCCCGCTCCACATCCTCCACCGAGAAGGTGTACGCGCTGCCGGGGTCGTAGCCGCGCCCCTCGGCGGCAGCGCTCCGTTCGAGGTCCAGCAGCACGCCGCGCGTGGCCAGGCCGTGCTGGGCCCAGTACCCGATCGTGGCGCGCTTGCCCGTGACGACCTCGTCGAGGGTGGCGCCGTTGAAGAAGGCCTCCTGGTCGTAGGCGACGTGCGCCAGCGAGTCCCACTGCGAGGACGACTGCGGGTTGAAGTTGTTGTAGACCTCGTCCAGGCCGCGCTCCCCCACGCCGATCTTGACGGTGATCTCGGCAGCGGTGCGGCCGAAGAGCGGTGGGTCGAAGTAATCCAGCGGCAGATCCATCGGGAACACCTCGCCGGTGCTCACCAGCTTGGCCGCCGCTGCCGTCACCTCTGGGGTGACGGTGTTGAGCATGCCGATCTGGTCGTCCGGGCCGAAGAGTCCCCAGGCCGACCGGCCGCCGCGGGCGGCGAGGGGCAGTTCGTCATAGCTCGGTAGCGACACTGGGTTTGACCGTGACACGGGGGCTCCTTCGTCGATTCGGTTGTTCCACTGCGATCATGCGCCCGGCTCGGTGGTGGCCGCGCGCATGGCCTTCTTATCGAACTTCCCGACGCTCGTCTTCGGGATCTCGTCCACCCAGGCCCAGGCGTCGGGCAGCTGCCAGCCGGCAAAGTGCTCACCCAGCCAGGCACGCAGCTCTGCCTCGGTGACGCTGCTGCCGGCGCGCCGCACCACCCACGCGAGGGGCCGCTCGCCCCAGCGCGGATCAGGGGTGGCGACGACCGCCGCCTCGACGACGTCGGGGTGGGCCATGAGCTGGTTCTCCAGGTCGACGCTGCTGATCCACTCCCCGCCGGATTTGATCATGTCCTTGGCCCGGTCGGTGATCTGGAAGAAGCCGTTGGGCCACATCACCACCATGTCGCCGGTGCGCAGCCAGCCGTCGACGAACTTGTCCGACTCGGCGGCGTAGTAGGAGCCGGTGATCCAAGGGCCACGGATCTCCAGCTCACCCACACTCTCCCCGTCGGGCGGCAGCGGCTTGCCGTCGTCGTCGACCATCCGGGCCTCGAGACCGGCCAGCAGCCGGCCGCTGCGGGCCATCCACGTGGCGGCCTCGTCGGGATCGCTCCCCTTCGGCGGCCAGGCGAGCGCCGCCATCGGGGACGACTCGGTCATGCCCCAGCCCTGGATGAGGTCGATGCCGAAGGTCTTGCGATAGTCGGCCATCAGCGAGGCGGGCACGGCGGAGCCTCCGCCCACCACGACCCGCAGCGAGGAGAGGTCCACCGGCTGCTCCCGCGCGTGGCCGAGCAGCCCGTTCCACACCGTCGGCACGCCCGCGGTCAGCGTCGGGCGCTGCGCCGCGATCATCGCCGCGAGGTGTGGCGGCTGCACGTACTGGCCGGGCATGAGCAGGTCGGCGCCGGAGAACCAGGCCGCGTAGGGCAGCCCCCACGCGTTCGCGTGGTACATCGGGACGACGGGCAGCACGCTGTCGTGCTGGGAGAGCGCCAGCGCGTTGCCCGACATCACCGACATCGAGTGCAGGTAGGTCGAGCGGTGGCTGTAGACGACGCCCTTCGGGTCACCGGTGGTGCCGCTGGTGTAGCAGACGGCCGCGGCCTGGGTCTCGACGAGCTCCGGCCACGCGTACTCCGTGTCCGGCCCCGCCGCGAGCAGCTCGGCGTAGGTGACGGTGGGCCAGGGCGCCTGGTCCGCCGGCTGGAGCACAACCAGCGTATGGACGTTCTGCAGCTGATCGGCGATCCGCAGGAGCTGGGGTAGGGCGGCCTCGTCGGCAACCAGCACGCGGTCCTCGGCGTGGTTGATCACGAACGCGAGCTGCACGTCGGACAGGCGCAGGTTCACCGTGTGCAGCACGGCCCCCATCGACGGCACCGCGAGGTAGAGCTCCAGGTGCTCGCTGCAGTTCCAGAGCAGCGAGCCGACGCGGTCGCCGGGCGCGACGCCCAGCCCGGCCAGTGCGTGGGCCAGCCGGTGCACCCGCTGCCCGATGGCACCGAAGGTCCGCGCCGGGTACTCGCCGTCACCCCGATAGTCGGTGACGACCGAATCGGCGTAGGTCCTGGCGCCGTAGTCGAAGATGGTGCGGATCGTCAGAGGGAACTCGGCCATCGTCGTCTGCATCCCGGTGCCGCTCACGTTGCCGTCCAGCCGCCGTCCACCGGCAGTACCGCGCCGGTGAGGTACGAGCCCCCGGGGCCGACGAGCAGCCGGACCACGTCGACGATCTGCGCGGGCACCCCGAACTGCCCTACCGGGATGTGGGCCAGGAGCCGGCGGTGCTGGCGCTCGCTGCCGCGCAGCTCCTCGGTCATGTCCGTCTCGAAGTACCCGGGAGCGATGCAGTTGACCCGGATGCCGCGGGCAGCCCAGTCGAGGGCCAGGGCACGGGTCAGCGACTCGACCCCACCCTTCGTCGCGCTGTAGGCGGCGAGGCGGGCGGCGCCGCTGCGCGCATGCACGCTCGACAGCGTGACGATCGAGCCCCCACCGCTCATCAGGGTGGCGGCGGCCTGGCAGACCAGGAACGTGCCGGTGAGGTTGACGTCGATGATCTCGCGCCAGGTGTCGATGTCGAGCTGGTCGCCGCTGCGGAAGACGGGGCTGATCCCGGCGCAGTGCACCACCGCGTCCAGGCCACCCCACTCCTGTTGGATCGCCGCCGCCATCGCCGTCACCTCCTCGGCATCGGCCACCGAACCGGGCACCAGCAGTGGGGGCAGCGCGCACTCGGCCGCGATCTGCTCGAGAGCCCCGGTGCTGCGCGCGGTGAGGGCCAGGGAGGCGCCCGCTTCGCTCAGATCAGCGGCGATCGCCCGTCCCAGCCCGCGGCTGGCTCCGGTGACCCAGATCCGCATGCCGTGCGCCGAGCGCCCTTGGCCCGGCTCGTCCGAGCCGGCGTGGTCCGTCTTGTTCATCATGGCTGATTAGGCACCCTTCGACCCGAGGCACCCTACCGGCCGGTCGGTTCACCGTCTATACACAGATTCTCTGCTCGTGCCGCCGGCCCCCGCCCCGGGGGTGCGCCCCGGCGCCCACCGAACCCGACCCTTGACGGTCAGCCTCGCCGAGGCCGCAGGGCGGGTCTATGCCCCGCGTTTCCGGTGGCTTGCCGGTGGCTCGAAGGCGGCGGCAGGACCTGGTCGTCGGCGACACGGCCACGCGATCCTCAACCACCGCGGCTACGACTCCCGGAACCGCGAACGAAGAAAGCCTGGACGAATGCAGGAAATGGCCATAGCCTCCTACCGGCCGGTCGGATGACCCGACACTCTCCATCGGTCGGCGCCGGAGCGCTGTGTCGGCGCGGGCTACGCCAGAAATTCAGCTCTTCACAACAACCGGCCGGCCGGTAGCCTCAAGAACACCGCAGACCGAGTATCACGCAATCGACGGAAAGGGACCACGGCAGTGTCTCTGCGCCCCCATCCCCTGCGCAACGTGCCGGCGCCTGCCGCCGACCGGCTGACCGGATCGGTTGGCCTCCCGCGATGACGGTCATCTGGTCCGGGCTGACGCTGGGCGCCATCTACGGTCTTGTCGCCCTCGGCTACAACATCGTCTTCGTCACCTCCAACGTCTTCAACTTCGCCCACGCGCAGCTGCTGACCCTCGGCACCTTCATCGCCTTCTGGGCGACGGTGACGCTCAAGCTGCCGACCGTCCTGGTCTTCCTGCTCTGTGCGGTGATCGTGGCCGCCGTTGCCGTGGTCGAGGAGCGGATCGCCATCCGGCCGGTGCGCGGCACGGAGGGGCAACTCGTCACCACGGTCGGCTTCCTGACCCTCCTCGAAGGCGTCACCCAGCTGATCTGGGGTGGCCAGCCGCTGCAGGTGCCGTTCTTCGGCTCGGAGAAGGTCCTCTCGGTGTTCGGCGGCCGGGTGTTCCCCGTCGAGCTGATGCTGATGGGCGCCCTCGTCGTGTTCGCGGCGATCTTCGTAGCGGTCAGCCGCGGCACGATGCTCGGCATCGCCATGCTGGCCGTCTCCGAGGATCGCGAGGCCGCCCTCATGCGCGGCATCAACGTGCGCGCCATGGCCATCGGCGCCTTCGCCGTCTCCGGTGCGCTGGCCGGCCTGCTCGGCCCCGTGGTCGGCCCCGAGACCTTCGCGGTCGTCTCGCTCGGTTCGTCCCTGGCCCTGAAGGGCTTCGTGGCCATGGCCATCGGCGGCTTCGGCAGCGGCCCGGGCGCCCTCATCGGCGGCATCACGGTGGGGCTCATCGAGTCCGAGAGCGGCCGCTACCTCGGCGAGTCGTACTCCAACCTGATGGTCTTCACCGCGCTGCTCGCGGTCATGCTTCTTCGCCCGACCGGGCTCTTCGGTCACGCACGGGAACGGGTGGTCTGACCCATGGATGTCCGCCAACTGCTCCAGCGCATCCCGACCTGGGCCGCGCCGCTCGTAGCCGCTGTCGTGGTGATCCTCTTCCCTTACCTCGGGATCCAGGTCACCGTGCAGCGCCAGGTGATCCTGGTCTGCATCCTCACCCTTCTCGTCAGCGGGCTGAACCTGAGCCTCGGCTATGCCGGCGAGCTGGCACTCGGCCAGGCGGCGGTCTACGCCGGCGGCGCCTATGTCAGCGGCTACCTCGGGGCACACGGCCACACCGATCTGCTGGTGCAGCTCATCGCCTCTGCGGCCGCGGCCCTGGTGATCGGCCTGATCACCGGCATCCCCGGCCTGCGGCTGGGCAGCTGGTCGCTCGGCATGGTGTCGTTCTTCCTGGTGCTGCTCGTACCGGACTTCCTCAACATCTTCAGCACCCAGACCGGCGGCACGCTCGGCCTCGCCGGCATCGCACCCGCCTCGCTCTTCGGCTCGCAGCTGAGTCCGCGGAGCTTCTACATCGCGGTGACGGTGCTGACCGCCCTGTGGCTGCTGGTGCTGCGCAACCTCGTGACCTCCCGGCACGGCACCGCCTTCCGGGTGCTGCGCGAGAGCCCGGTGCTGGCCTCGTCGATGGGTATCTCGGTGTTCCGGATGAAGCTCTCCGCGTACGCCATCGGCGCGCTTCCCGCCGGGATCGCCGGCTGCCTGTTCGCCAACCTCGACCACTACCTCTCGCCGGACTCCTTCGGCTTCGACCTGGTGGTCTCGATCCTGGCCGCCTCGATCCTCGGCGGCTCGGCCAGCGTCTACGGGGCCGTCGTCGGTGCCACCATCCTGCAGCTGGGCCCGCTGGAGTCGACCTCGTTCCAGAAGTACGCGCTGGTCATCTACGGTGCGTTGCTGCTCATCGGCGGTGTCGTCCTCTCACTCGGGCTCGCGGGGCTGATCCGCTCGCTCTGGGTGCGGGTCGAGCGGCGCTGGCTCCCGCGGCCACCGATCACGACCTACGTCGGCGAGCAGCTGCCCTCGATCGAGGGCGCGACGCTCAGCGTCGATCATCTCGTGAAGGCCTTCGGCGGCAACAAGGTGCTGCAGGACGTCTCCCTGGAGGCGAAGCCCGGGCAGGTAACCGCGCTCATCGGCCCCAACGGCTCGGGCAAGACCACGCTGCTCAACATGATCTGCGGCTACTACCGCCTCGATGGCGGCGCGATCCGCCTCGGCGACCGGCCGAGCCCGCACGTCCCGTACAAGGTTGCGCGGGCCGGTGTCGCCCGAACCTTCCAGACGCCGTCGATCCCCGAGGGCATCACCGTGGCCGAGGCGGTGCGCTCCGGGCACTACGCCACCAAGCACACCTCGTTCCTCTCCGCCGTCTTCCGGCTACCCGGGTACCGCCGCGCACGGAGCATCGACATCGAGGAGGCGCGCCGCGTGCTCGCGCTCGTCGGGCTGGAGGAGCTGGAGAACGACGAGGCTGCCTCGCTGCCGCTCGGCACCCGGCGACTGCTCGAAGTGGCCCGCTCCCTCGTCTCGAGCCCGAAGGTGCTGCTGCTGGACGAGGCGGCCTCCGGGCTGGACGAGGACGAGGTGGAGCGGCTGGCCGACCTGATCCGCCGCATCGCCGCGAGCGGCGGCACGGTGGTGCTCGTCGAGCACAACTTCCGGCTCGTCCTCTCCCTCGCCGACCAGATCTACGTGCTGGCCCGCGGATCGATCCTGGCCTCCGGCACCCCCGCCGAGATCGAGGTCCACCCCGATGTGATGACCGAGTACCTCGGCATGAAGGTGCCTGCGGCTGACTCGCTGCTCAGCACCGCCGGAATCGACGGAGGTAAGGATGACTGAGCAGCCCGTGAGCAGCGAGCCGCTGCTGAGCGTGCGCAACCTGGTCACCGGCTACGGCGACCTACGCGTGGTGTGGGACGTCTCCTTCGACGTGCTGCCCGGCCAGGTAACCGCGCTGCTAGGCCGCAACGGGGCCGGCAAGTCCACCACCCTGCGCGCCATCGCCGGGCTGAACAAGCTGCACGGCGGCACGGTGCGGCTGGCCGGCGAGGACATCGCCGGGCTGGCATCGCACAAGCGGATCAAGGCCGGTCTGGGCGTCGTGCAGGAGAACAAGCGGATCTTCAAGCGCCGCACGGTCGAGGCCAACCTGATGCTCGGCGGCTACTCACTGCACGTCGGCCGCCGCAAGCTCAAGGACTCCCTCGACGAGATCTACGAGCTCTTCCCCGCACTGCGCGGGAGGGCCTCCACCCAGGCAGGGCAGCTCTCCGGCGGCCAGCAGCAGATGGTCGCCATCGGCCAGGCGCTGATGGGTCACCCCAAGGTGCTCATGCTCGACGAGCCTTCCGCCGGCCTCGCCCCGGCCATCGTCCTCGAGGTGATGGAGAGCGTCGACAAGCTGAAGAGCTCGGGGCTAGCGGTACTGCTCGTCGAGCAGGCCGTCGAGGCGGCCGTGAGCGTCGCCGACCACGTCACCGTGCTCGACATCGGACGGGTCGTGATGGACGGTCCGGTCTCCGAGCTCGATGACCTCGACATCATCAAGGATGCCTACTTCGGCCGCACGGCCCCCCGCCCGGCCAGCTGAACCTGTACAGGAAGGAACCGACATGCCGTCCTTCGCCGGCGTCTGGAAGATCGACACGGGCCTCTCGAACGTCTGGGACCCGTCAACTCAGAGCTACGTCCCGGACGAGGTCGGCGAGGAGATCATCACGATCCGCCTCGACGGCGACGTCCAGGACTACGAGGTGCTCTACGGCAGCCACCCGACTGTGGTGATGGGCTACAACTCCCGGTACGACTCCCCGGAGTGGGTGCCGTACCTGGTGCGCGAGGTGCGCGACGTCTCCGAAGCCGGCCTCGAGGCCGACCTGGCCCGGCACCGCGAGCTGGTGAAGTCGCCGGCCAGCTTCATGCCGGGTACCGCGTACGGCCTGGTCCGCTCGGTCTACGTCGACGAGCGGACGCACTATCGGGTCACCAAGAACCAGGACAGCGGCATCGCCGAGTACGTGATGATGCGACGCCTCTCCGAGGACGGGAACCGGTACTTCGCCACCGTCCTGCACACCAACGGGGTCATCAACCGCACTCGCCACTTCGTACGGGTCGGCTGATGGCCACCGACTACCGCTCCCGCGGCGACATCCCGCCGGCTCCCCTGCCCGCGGCACCGAACGCGGCTCGCTACACCGGCAAGGTCGCCTTCGTCACCGGCGCCGCACGCGGGCAGGGCCGGGCCGAGGTGCTCCGCTTCGCCGCCGAGGGCGCCGACATCGTCGCCGTCGACATCTGCCAGGACCTGCCGACCACCAGCTACCCCGGCGCGACCGTGGCCGAGCTCGAGGAGGTGGCCCACGAGGTCGAGGCGCTCGGCCGACGGGTGGTCGCCAGCCCCGTGGACGTCCGCGACTTCGGCGCCCTCGCCAAGGTGCTCGACGGCGCCGTCTCCGAGCTGGGTCGCCTGGACGTCGTCGTGGCCAACGCGGGCATGACGAGCGCCGCCCTCACCTGGGAGATCGACGCCGAGCACTGGCGGGACACGATCGACATCAACCTGACCGGGGCGTTCCACACCGTCAAGGCTGCGGTGCCGATCCTCCTCGAGCAGGGCACCGGCGGGTCCATCGTCTTCACCAGCTCGGTGGCCGGCCTGCGCGGGCTTCCTTACCTGGCCGACTACTCCGCGGCAAAGCACGGTGTCGTCGGGCTGGCGAAGGTGCTGGCCAACGAACTCGCGCCGTACCGCATCCGGGTCAACACCGTGCACCCCTGGGGTGTCGACACCGGCCTGAAGGTCAACGAGCTGCACTCGCTGCTGCAGGGGCAGGCGGAGTACTCGTCCATGTACGGCTCGACCTGGCCCGACCAGATCAGCGAGTCCGAGGACATCGCCGCCGCCATCGCCTGGCTCGCCTCCGACGAGGCGCGGCACGTCACCGGCATCCAGCTGCCGATCGACCGTGGCCGGACCAACTGGTGAGGAGAGCCCCACTGTGCGCGTGACGATCGACTCCACCAAGTGCCAGGGGCACGCTGTCTGCCTGACGCACAGCCCGGAGACCTTCGACTTCGACGATGTCGCGGGCAAGGCCTTCGTGGTCGTGGCCGACGTGGCGCCCGAACACGAGGACCACGTTCGACGGGCAGAGGCGAACTGCCCGGAGCGAGCCATCGAGATCGTCTAGACGTTCCGTTCCCGTAGGAGGCAGCTGTTGACCAGACCGGCGCACGTGCCCGAGGACTTGGTCGTGGATTTCGACACCCTCGGCGACCTGAAGATCGACGAGATGCACGCCCGGGCCCGCGGTTGGCGAGCCGACAAGGGCTCGGTGGTGTGGACCGATCACAACGGCGGCTACTGGGTGGTGCTGGGGGCGGCCGAGTTCCGACGCGGGCTGATCGAGACGGAGACGTTCAACAGCGCCAGCCGCGGTATCAAGCTCGTCGACATCGAGGACCGCGAGGTGCTGGTGCCGATCGAGTTGGACGGGCCCGAGCACACCCAGTACCGCCGCGTGCTCAATCCGTTCTTCGCACCGCGCCGGATGCGGGTGCTGGAGGAGCAGGTGCGCAAGGTCGCCCGCGACCTGCTGGCCGGCATCGCGCCGAAGGGGCGCTGCGACGTGGTCACCGAATACGCCCGCCCGCTGGCCAGCTCGATGTTCCTCAGCCTGGTCGACTGGCCGCTGGAGGACCGCGAGATCCTGGAGCGGCTGGTCAGCCTGCAGGTCAACGGCATGCCGGGCAAGAGCCCCGAGGAGAACCAGCGCATCCAGACCGACGCGCTCCACGAGCTCGCCGCCTACTGCGAACGCCAGATCACGAGCCGCCGGGAGAACCCCCGCGACGACCTCACCACCCAGCTGATCAATGCGACGGTCGACGGAGAGCCCATCCCGGACTCCCGCCTCGTCGCGGGGATCATGCCGACCCTGGTGGCCGGCGGGCTGGACACCACCCAGAGCGTCACCTCGCAGACCATCCGGCTCTTCGCCGAGGACCCCAGCCGGCAGGACTACCTGCGCGAGGACGGCACGCGCCTGCACGGTGTCGTCGAGGAGATCCTGCGCTACGCGGCGCCGGTCGGCCCGCTGCGCGCCGCCATCCAGGACACCGAACTCGCCGGCGTCTCCATCAAGTCCGGCGACCGGCTGCACTTCATGAGTCAGCTCGCCAACCGCGACCCCGCGGAGTTCGACGACCCGGCCGAGCTCCACCTCGACCGCGAGTCGAACCGGCACCTCAGCTTCGGCCTCGGCCCGCACCGCTGCATCGGCGCAGCCCTCGGGCGGGTGGTCCTCGCGGTGGCCATCGAGGAGTTCCACCTCGCCATTCCGACCTATCACCTCGTCCACTCCGACTCCCAGCTCGGAGCCGTCTGGTCGATGAGGTCAGTGATCGTGGAGTGGGATCCGGACCGCTCCCCCAGCCTCACGCAAACCGCATGACTCAGGAGACAGCTATGACCAGGCCGGCACACGTGCCCGAGCACCTCGTAGTCGACTACGACAACCTCGGCGACCAGCGCATCGATGCGGTACAGGAGGCGGCCCGGGGGTGGCGGTCCGAGAAGGGCTCCGTCGTCTGGTCCGACCACAACGGCGGGTACTGGATCGTGATGGGTGCGGACGACCTGCGCCGTGGCCTCGTCGAGACCGAGACCTTCGACAGCGCCAGCCGCGGCATCAAGATGGTGGAGATCGCCGGGCGCGACCCGCTCATCCCCAATGAACTGGACGGCACGGAGCACACGAAGTACCGCCGGCTGCTCAACCCGTTCTTCGCACCGCGCCGGATGCGGCTGCTCGAGGAACAGGTGCGCAAGGCTGCCCAGGACCTGCTGGCCGGCATCGCGCCGACGGGGCGCTGCGACGTCGTCAGCGAGTACGCCCGCCCGCTGGCCAGCTCGATGTTCCTCAGCCTGGTCGACTGGCCCCTGGAGGACCGTGAGCTGCTGGAGCGGCTCGTCACGCTGCAGGTCAACGGCATCCCCGGCAGCACGCCGGAGGAGAACCTTCGTATCCAGACCGAGGCGCTCCACGAGCTCGCCGCCTACTGCGAGCATCAGGTGACGAGCCGCCGGGAGAACCCCCGCGACGACCTCACCACCCAGCTGATCAACGCAACGGTCGACGGGGAGCCGGTGCCACAGGATCGCCTGGTCGGGATGCTGCCGCCCATGGTCGCGGGCGGGCTGGACACCACCCAGAGCGTCACCTCCCAGACCATCCGGCACTTCGCCGAGCACCCGGCGCTACAGGATCGCCTCCGCGACGAAAGCACCCCGATCACCGACGTGGTCGAGGAGGCGCTCCGCTACTTCGCGCCCGTCGGCCCACTGCGCGCCGCCATCCAGGACACCGAGCTCGCCGGCACGCAGATCAAGGCCGGCGACCGGCTGCACTTCATGAGCCAGCTCGCCAACCGGGACCCTCAGGAGTTCGGCGACCCGGACGAGCTCCAACTCGACCGCGAGACCAACCGGCACCTGGCCTTCGGCCTGGGGCCGCACCGCTGCATCGGCGCCGCGCTGGGACGCGTGGTGCTGGCCGTCGCCCTCGAGGAGTTCCACAACGCCGTCCCCTCCTACCAGCTCGTCAGCGCTGACTCCCAGCTCGGAGCCGTGTGGTCGATGAAGACCGTGGTGGTGGAGTGGGATCCGGCCCGGTCGCCCGCACTCGTGTCGACGGCATGAGCGAGGTCTCCAGCGCCCCGCTCTCACCGCTGGGGTTCCTGATCCGCAGCGCGTCGGTCTGGGCACGCCGCCCGGCAGTGGTCGACGGCGACCGGGTCTGGACCTACGCCGAGCATCACGACCGGGTGCAGGCCCTCGCCGGTTTGCTGACGTCCCGGTTCGGGGTCGCTCCGGGTGACCGGGTCGCCACGCTGCTGCCCAACATCGCGACGATGCTCGAAGCGCACTACGCGGTGCCCGGGGTCGGGGCGGTTCTGGTGCCGCTGAACACTCGCCTCACCGCCGGCGACTACGCCTACATCCTCGACCACAGCGGGGCCGCGCTCGTGATCGCCGAGCGTGCGCAGGCCGATGTGCTGGCCGGGATCGAGCTGCCGGTGCTCTGGACCGATGAGCTCGATGACCTGCTCGCCGCCGCACCCCGTCTGGCGCTAACCCTGCCTGCGGACGAGAACACGCTGCTGTCGATCAATTACACCTCTGGCACCACGGGCCGCCCCAAGGGGGTGATGACGAGCCACCGCGGGGCCTACCTGCACACCCTGGGCGTGGTCACCGAGGCAGGGCTGCGCACGACGAGCGCCTACCTCTGGACACTGCCGATGTTCCACTGCAACGGCTGGGCGTACACCTGGGCGGTCACGGCGGCCGGCGCCTCGCACGTCTGCCTCCCGAAGGTCACCGGGGAGGCGATGTGGGCGGCGATCGACGACCATGGGGTGACGGACCTCTGCGCGGCACCGACCGTGCTCGCCACGCTGCTCACCGATGCCGCAGCGCACCCGCTGACGACTCCGGTGCGCATCTTCGTGGGCGGGGCTCCCCCGGCGCCGGCCCTCATCGAGCGCGCGGAGCGGCTCGGCATCGCGGTCACGCACCTCTACGGCCTCACCGAGACCTACGGCCCGATCGCGGTCTGCGCGTGGAATCCCGACTGGGATGCGTTGGACGAGGGCGAGCAGTCCCGGCTGCGCGCCCGCCAGGGCGTGCCCACCATCGTCTCCGAGCGGCTGCGTGTGGTCGACGAGCAGCTGCGCGACGTGCCCGCCGACGCGGCCACGATGGGCGAGGTGGTGATGCGGGGCAACAACGTGATGCTCGGCTACTACCGCGACCCGGAGGCTACGGCCGAGGCGTTCCGTGGTGGCTGGTTCCACTCCGGCGACCTCGCCGTGATGCACCCCGACGGCTACATCGAACTCCGCGACCGCGCCAAGGACGTGATCATCTCCGGGGGAGAGAACATCTCCACGATCGAGGTGGAGCAGGCGCTCGTCGCGCACCCCGACGTGCTGGAGGCGGCGGTCGTCGCCGCCCCCGACGAGCGCTGGGGCGAGGTGCCGGTGGCCTACGTCATCGCGAAGCCGAACCACGCGGACGAGGCGGAGCTGCTCGAGTTCGTCCGCGGCCGCATCGCGCGGTTCAAGGCGCCCAAACACATCGCCTTCGTCGACGAGCTCCCCAAGACGGCCACCGGCAAGATCCAGAAGTTTCTCCTGCGCGGCACCGCAACGGCCGAGTTGAAGCATTGATTGCCGACCGTCCGGCCGGTAGGTTAGCCACGGCTGCACGACCTCGCGCCGCATCACGGATCCGGAGACGGCATGCCCGACACAAGCGAACCTGAGTTCGACGCGATCATCGTCGGCGCCGGGATCAACGGGTTGAGCCTGCTGCACCGGCTCCGCGACGAGCTCGATCTGAGCGTCCGGGTCTTCGAGGCCGGCGCCGACCTCGGTGGAACCTGGTTCTTCAACCGCTACCCCGGGGCGCGGCTGGACTCCGAGTCGTTCACCTACGGCTACCTCTTCTCCGAGGAGATCTTTCGCGGCTGGGACTGGCCCGAGCGCTACGCCTCGCAGACCGACGTCGAGCGGTACCTGCACTACGCGGCCGAACTCCTCGACCTGCGGCGCAGCATCGACTTCAACGCCAAGGTCGCCTCCGCGGCGTACCTGGCCGAGGAGAACCTCTGGGCGGTCATCCTCGCCAGCGGGCAGGCCGTACGGTGCCGCTACCTGATCACCGCACTGGGCACCGAGTCGGTGCCCTACCTGCCGGAGGGGCTGGTGGGGCTGGAGACGTTCGAGGGGGTCTGGCACCACACCGCGAGCTGGCCGCAGGAGCCGGTGGACTTCACCGGCAAGCGGGTCGCGGTGATGGGTACCGGCTCCAGTGGCGTGCAGGTGATCACCGAGGTCGCCAAGTCGGCCGCGCAGCTCACCGTGCTGCAGCGCAGCCCGAACTACTGCGCGCCGCTGCGCAACAGCGTGCTGTCGGCGGAGGAGCAGGCCGAGCTCGACGACCGGCGGCTGGCGATCGCCGATCTCTGCAATCGCAGCTATGTCGGCTTCGCCTATGAGTGGGACAGCCGCTCCGGTCTCGACCTCACCGCCGAGCAGCGCCGCGAGGTCTACGAGCAGCTGTGGCAGCGCCCCGGTTTCGCGAAGTGGCACGCCGGCTTCAGCGAGGTCTACTCCGATGCCGCCATCAACGAGGAGTACGGGGCCTTCGTCCGGGAGAAGATCCGCGAGCGGGTCAGCGATCCCGTCGTGGCCGAGCGGCTGACACCGACGTACGCCTTCTCCACCCGCCGGGTGCCGATGGACAGCGGCTACTACGAGGTCTACAACCAGGACAACGTCGAGCTGATCGACATCAAGGCCACGCCGATCGACCGCTTCGTGCCCGCGGGCGCGATCATCGACGGCCGGCTGCACGAGTTCGACATCATCGTCTTCGCCACCGGCTTCGACGCCTTCACCGGGGCCTTCAACAAGATCGACATCACCGGCCTCGACGGCCTCAAGCTGACCGAGCACTGGGGGGACGGCCCGCGCACCCTGCTGGGGATCGCCGTGCACAAGTTCCCCAACTTCCTGATGCTCACCGGGCCGCACAACAAGGGTGTCTTCTGCAACGTGCCGATCTGCGGCGAGCAGAACATCCGCTGGGTCACCGACCTGCTCAGCCACCTGCGCGAGAGCGGCTACAGCTACCTCGAAGCTACGGCCGAGGCCGAGCAGGAGTGGGGCGAGCACGTCATCGAGCTCTACGAGAAGACGATGCTGGCCCGCTCCGGCACCGAGTCCTACTTCACCGGCGTGAACGTGCCGGGCAAGAAGGTCACCGCCTACGGCTACTTCGGATCGCTGCCGCAGTACGCGGCACGCTGCGACGAGGTGGCCGAAGCGGCGTACAAGGAGCACTTCGTTGTCCGCTGACCGCGTGCCGCCGAGCCGGGCATGGCGCTGACCCCGAGGGTGCCACTGGCACCGTTCACCGTCGACGTGCCGCAGGCAACCCTGGACGACCTCCAGCAGCGCCTGCGGGCGACGCGCTGGGACAGCGACCCGGACAACGAGGACGGCTACTACGGGGTGAGCACCAGCTACCTCCGTGGCCTCGTCGACTACTGGATCGACGGCTTCGACTGGCGGGCCCAGGAACGGCACATCAACCGGCGGGAGCAGTACCGCCAGGACGTCGACGGCGTCCCGGTGCACTTCTTCGTCGAGCCCGGCAAGGGGCCTGCTCCGATCCCGATCATCCTCTCGCACGGGTGGCCGTGGTCGTTCCTCGACTGGGACCACGTCGTCTCCGCCCTGGCCGATCCGGTGGCGCACGGCGGCCGGGCCGAGGACGCCTTCGACGTCGTACTGCCGTCGCTGCCCGGCTTCGGGTACTCCACGCCGACCAGCCCGGACATGAACTTCTGGAAGATCGCCGACATCTGGAAGACCCTGATGACCGACGTCCTCGGCTGCGACCGCTTCGCCGCGGCCGGTTCGGACTACGGGTCGCTGGTCACCGGGCAGCTGGGCCACAAGTACGCCGACTCCCTCTACGGCATCCACATCGGCATGGACCTGCCACTCGATCGGTACAACAGCGAGCAGTACTGGGGCGGCGGGCGGGTGATTCCCGCCGACGCCTCCCCCGAGCTGCGAGCTGCCTACCTGCGCTACTTCGAGACCTATGCCTCACACTTCAGCGCGCACATGCTGGACGGGCAGACCCTCACGCACGCGCTCAACGACTCGCCCGTGGGCCTGCTGGCCTGGCTGGTGCAGCGCTGGCGCAAGTGGAGCGATCAGCGGCGCGACTTCGACGCGGTCTTCGACCGCGACCACGTGCTGGCCAACGCCACCCTCTACTGGGTCACCGGGTGCATCGGCCCGTCCATCCGGCTGTACCGCAACTCGGTGCGGTACCCGTGGGCGCCGGCACACGACCGGAGACCACCCATCGAGGCACCAGCCGGCTTCACCTTCCTGGCTGGCGACGCGTACCCGCCCGGCGCCACCGTGGAGACACGGGTCGAGCGCTTCGAGACGGGCCCGACGCGGGAGTGGTTCAACCCGGTGATGGTGGAGGTAGCTCCGGAGGGCGGCCACTTCACCGCCTGGGAGAACCCCGAGGCCACGGTCGAGGGCATCCGCAAGACCATGCGAGAGCTACGAGTGGAGCACTAATGCACATATCAGGATCGGCCGCCCTCGTAACCGGCGGCGCGTCGGGCCTCGGCCTGGCCTGCGTGCAGGCGCTCGCCGCCGCGGGGGCACACGTCGTCTCCTACGACCTGCCGGCGTCCCGGGCGGGGGCCCAGGCACCGCCCGACGGCGTGCTGCTCGCCGATGGCGACGTCACCGACGAGGCAGCCGTCGAAGCCGCGGTGGCACTGGCCGCCGCACAGGGACCCCTCCGGATAGTCGTGAACTGTGCTGGGATCTCACGCCAGCAGCGGCTGCTCGACGACGGCGACGGGCTGACCACCGAGCTCTTCACCCGGCTCGTCCAGATCAATCTGATCGGCACGTTCACCGTCACGAGGCAGGCGGTGCGGGCGATGGCCCAGACCGAGCCGGTCGACGGTGAGCGCGGAGTCGTGGTGAATACCGCCTCGATCGCCTCCTACGAGGGGCAGATCGGCTCGGTGGCCTACGCGGCCTCGAAGGCGGGAGTTGCCGGGATGACGCTGCCGCTCGCCCGGGAGCTCGCCGAGCACCTCATCCGCGTCGTGGCGATCGCCCCAGGGCCGTTCGAGACCCGGATGTTCGCCGGCTTGGCCGAGGAGTACAAGGACTCCCTCGGCGCCCAGATTCCGCACCCCTCCCGCCTCGGGCGGCCAGCGGAGTTCGGGGCGCTCGCCCAGCACCTGATCGAGAACCCCATGCTCAACGGAGAGGTGATCCGCCTCGACGGCGCGCTGCGGATGGGGCCGCGCTGAGGCGATCGGCCTCCGGAGTGTCACCTGGAGCAGCTGGCCCAGGTAACAACTCGGTAACACGTCTTGCTTCGATCTCGGGGCTATAGACAAGTCCCGACAGCCTCAATAGTCTACCGACCAGTCGGACGGGTGAGAGACCTAGATCACCTTCGACCTAGATGCAGAGACCGCGGCGGAACCAGGACGTCCAGACCGCGACCGAGCAGCCGCACCGGCTCCACAAGCCCATCGCTTCCGACAACTCGACCTCGAAGTTGCAGCGGCAACTACATCTCGCCAAGTCACGCACAGAGGCACACCATCGCGAGCCGGCAACCGGCTCGCCACATCAGGGACGGGGAATTTCATGAGATCCACAATCGGAGTCGCCACGGCGGCACTCATCGCGGCAGGCATGCTTGCCGCATGCTCGAGCAGCGGGGGTGGCGGATCGACCAACCCGACCACCAGCAGCACCGGCACCACGTCGGCCACGGGCTCGACCAGCTCGTCCGACACCGTTCAGACCGCGGCGCAGTCGCGGCTGGCCAAGTACCTGACCCCGCCGACGACGATCGGCGTCACGACGCCGTTGTCGAAGAAGCCGCCGACCGGCAAGCGGGTCTACGTCACCGACTGCACCCTCGCCGCCTGTGTCGCGGAGGCAGACAGCGCGATTGCGGCCGGCAAGGCGCTGGGCTGGCAGATGACGCGCATCAACGTCGGACTGACCACGCAGACGATCAGCGCCGGGTGGGATCGCATCGTCCGCGACAAGCCGGATGCGGTTGCTGACCTCACACAGCCCCTGGCGCTGATCTCCAAGCAGGCCGCGGCACTGAAGGCTGACGGCATCCCGATCGTCTCCTTCTCCACCGATGACACGGCCGGCGGCGGCCTGACCGCCGTGATCGACAAGGATCCGGCCCGCACCGGGGCGATCCAGGCCGACAAGGTACTGGCAGACAAGGGTGCCAAGGCCAACGCGGTCTTCGCTGTCGACCCGAACTTCCCGGTGACCGGGAAGTACTACGACGGCTTCAAGGCCGAGTTCCAGTCGCTCTGCTCGGCCTGCAAGGTCGCCTCGCTGAACATCCCGTCGACCGACGTCGCCGCCGGCAAGGCACCCACCGAGATCGTCGGCTACCTCCGCTCACACCCCGACACGAACTACCTGGCCCTCGGCTACGACGCGATCGCCGGCGCCCTGCCGCCCGCGCTGAAGGCGGCACAGCTCATCGGCAAGGTCAGCGTCGTCGGCGAGGCGCCGAACCCGGACCAGGTCACCGAGATCAAGGACGGCAGCGTCTGGAAGGGCACCGTCATGGCCGGCATCGTCGAGGGGCCGTGGAAGGTCATCGACACGATCGCGCGCACCTTCGTCGGCGATCCGATCACGCAGGACGCCTCCACGATCACCCCGGCGTTCCTCCTCACCAAGGACAACGTGCCGGCTGGCGCCAGCGGCTACTTCGCCTACATCGCCGACTACCAGGCGCAGTGGAAGAAGCTCTGGCTGGTCAGCTAGCCGGTAGGAGCACTGCAGGCTGGCCGCGGCGTCCATCGCCGCGGCCAGCCCGAAAGTTTGGCCTTACCCGGGCAATCCATGTGATGCTAGTCTCACAGCCCTACCGGCCGGTCGGCTGGTAGCGCGCCCGTCAAGACGAACGAGGAGCCTTGAATTGAGTTCTGACAACAGCCTGCTCGACACCTCGGACGCGACGATCGAGGACGCGGTGAAGTACGCCGACCCGATCGTGTTGCGGGCGCTGCTCTACCAACTCACCGGCGACGAGGCGGTGGCCGCGACCAAGACCGAGTCGATCACCTTCGGTTTCCTCGAGGCTCAGGAGGTCATCGACGAGGCCGAGATCGCCCTCCTGCACGAGAAGGCCATCGAGTTCCTCAAGGCTCACCGGGACGCCGGTGAACCCGCGATCGGCATTGGCCCGCGGGACCGGCTCTCCCGCAGCGTGTCGCTCTGCGCCGGCGTCGACCTACCCGACAGCGAGATCGAGCTGTGGATCGAGTCGCTGGCCCTCGACCCGTTCGCCCGCGGCCTGACGTGGCACGACAAGCCGCAGGCCGAGCGCATCGCAGACTTCCCGGTGCTCGTCATCGGGGCGGGGATGGGCGGCCTGAACGCCGCCGTCCTGCTCAAGCAGGCAGGCATCCCGTTCACCGTCCTCGAGAAGGACAACGGTGTCGGCGGCACGTGGAACCAGAACCGCTACCCCGGGCTGCGCGTCGATACCCCGAGTCGCGGCTACGTCCACATGTACGGCGTGGACTACGACCACCTCAACCCGTTCTGCCCCGGCGGCCACAACGAGAAGTACTTCAACTGGGTCGCCGACAACTTCGACGTCCGGAGCAGCATCCAGTTCGGCACCGAGGTGCGCCGCCTGGCGTGGGACGAGCAGGCCCAGTTCTGGCTGATCGAGGCCGACGGTCCCGAGGGCCCGCAGACGTTCACCGCGCGTGCTGTGATCAGCTGCGTCGGCTTCCTCTCCCGGGCGAACGTTCCGCAGATCGAGGGGTCCGAGGACTTCCGAGGCACCGCGTTCCACACCTCGGCCTGGCCGGCCGACTTCGATGTCGAGGGCAAGCGGGTCGCGGTGGTCGGTACCGGTGCCTCCGGGTACCAGCTCGTACCCGAACTGGCCAAGCTCGCCGAGCACACCTACCTCTTCCAACGCACCCCCAACTGGTGCTTCAACGTGGACGGTTACCTGGCCCCGTACCCCGAGCAGGTCCGCTGGCTGGACAAGCACCTGCCCTGGCACTGCCACTTCATGCGGCTGCGGGCCTGCTACCTCTACGGGCCGGACAACCTCGGCACGGCCTTCACCGCGGACCCTGACTTCGAGGATCCGCACGCGCGCAGCGCGCTCAACAAGCGCATTCGCGAGGGCTGCGTGGAGTTCATCAGCTCCAAGCTCGCGGGCCGCCCCGAGCTGATCGAGGCGATGATCCCGGCGGCACCACCGATGTCGTCCCGGCCGATCCTCATCGACACCGACTACAGCATCTACGACGCGCTGCTGCGCGAGGACGTCACGCTGGTCACCGGCGGCGTCTCGCGGATCGTGGAGAACGGAATCGTCTCCCCGGACGGGCAGACCCACGAGGTCGACGTCATCGCGTTCGCCACGGGCTTTCGCGCGAACGACTTCCTCTGGCCGATGCAGGTAGAGGGCCGAGGCGGGGTCGACGTCGGGAAGCTGTGGGAGCGAGACGGCGGTCGCGCCTACCTCGGCGTGCTGCTGCCAGGGTTCCCGAACCTCTTCACCATCTACGGGCCCAACACCAGTCCGACCGGTGGCCTCAACGTCGTCGACCTGGAGGAGCTGCAGACCCGGTTCGCGCTCGAGTGCATCCGGGGCCTGATCGAGCAGGGCCGCAGCAGCGTCGACGTGAGCGAAGCCGCCTTCGACCGCTACAACGAAGAGGTCGACCGCTGCGAGAAGCACCGCATCTACATGGACCCGCGGGCGAAGAACTACTACACCAACGACTTCGGCCGCTCAGCGGTGAACAGCCCGATCGACGCACGGGTGATGTGGGACTGGCTGCGTAGCCCGGTAGAACCGCTCCCGAACGTCGGCGAGCACGCCGGTCTGCGGCCGTTCTTCGGCGAAGACCTGATCGTGACGTGAGTACCGTCGCCCCCAGCCCGACGCTGCTCACGTTGTCGAACCTGAGCAAGAACTACCCGGGCCAGACCGCGCTCGACGGCGTCGCGTTGTCGATCGCAGCCGGTGAGGTCCATGCCCTGCTCGGGGCCAACGGTTCAGGCAAGTCGACGCTCATCAAGATCCTGACCGGGGTGGTGGCGCCCGATCCAGGGGCACTGCTGACCCTGGGCGACGTGACCGAGCCCCTGCACCACGGAGCGAGTCGGGGCGAGCTCAGGGGCATGCCCGTGCGCTGCGTTCACCAGGACCTCGGACTGGTCGAGGCGCTGAGCGTCGTCGACAACGTGGCGCTCAGCGACGGCTACCACACCCGGCGCTCGGGAACGATCGACTGGCGGGAGGAGGCTGCCCGCGCCGAGACCCTCCTGCGTACCTTCAACCTTCCCGATCTCGACGTGTTCGCCCCGATCTCGGCCTACCCACCGCTGATCAAGGTGCAGATCGCCATTGCCCGAGTCATGGGCAGCTGGGGTAGCGAGCCCGGGCTGCTGATCCTGGACGAGCCCACCGCGCAGCTTCCGGACAGTGCCGCCGAACAGCTCTTCGGGCTGGTCGAGCAGATCCGCGCCGCCGGAACCAGCGTGCTCTTCGTGACCCATCGCCTCGCCGAGGTCTTCCGCATCGCAGACTCGGTGAGCATCCTGCGTCAGGGCCGGCTGGTGCACCGTGGGCGCGCCGCCGACCTCGACCGTGCCGACCTCATCGAGCACATCGTGGGTGAGCGGCGCGCCCTCGACGTCCCCGCCACCGGCAACCAGCGCGAGACCGGCTCCGAGGTGGCGCTGCAGCTGCGCGGTCTCACCGGGCCTGAGCTCCGCGGTGCTGATCTCACGGTCCGCAGGGGTGAGATCGTCGGCGTCGTCGGTGTCATCGGAGCCGGGCATGCGGCGCTGGCACCCACGCTGATGGGTCTCACCCCAGTCGAGAGCGGCACCGTCGAGATCGGCGGCGTTGCCCTGCCGCTGGCCGGCCTGACCCCGACCAAGGCGCGCGCTGCCGGGCTGGCCTGGGTGCCGCCCGACCGGAAGCGGGATGGGATCATCGCAGGCCTGCCAGTCGGCGAGAACATCACGATCGGCATCCTGAGCCGCTTCCGCGTCGGCCGTTGGCTGCTCAACAGCAACGACGCCGCCGACGAGGCCGTGCGCTGGCAGGAGCTGGTCGACCTGCAGCCCCGCGACCCGTCACGACTGATCGAGATGCTCAGCGGCGGGAACCAGCAGAAAGCGGTGATGGCTCGCAACCTGGCCGGCGAGCCCGTCGTGCTGCTGCTCTCCGAGCCGACGGCCGGTGTCGACATCGGGGCTCGCGAGCAGCTCTACGCGATCGTGGCTGCCGCGGCGGAGCAGGGTGTCGCGGTGGTCGTGACGTCCACCGACTACGGCGACCTCGCCGCCATCTGCCACCGGGTCCTCGTCTTCAGCAACGGCCAGGCGACTGCAGAGCTGCATGCGCCCGGCCTGTCCGAGCCAGAGATCACTCACGCGGTGCTCTCGAGTGAGGACGTGCCCTCCTCCCACGCTTTCAGAGAGGTTTCGCCATGACGACCGCCCAGAGGTCCGCACAGAGTCGAGGGCGCCGACTCGCGGCGCAGCTCAGTCCGAAATCGGTGGCCACCCTCTACGTGCTGATCGGACTGATCATCGCGTTCTCGCTCTGGAAGCCGTCGACCTTCCCGGAGTACGCCACGCTGGTGGGGATCCTGCAGGACGGCGCGATCGGCGGCCTCATCGCCCTCGGGTTGGTGGTCCCCCTGGCCGCCGGGGTCTTCGATCTGTCGGTCGGCTACATGCTGGGCTTCGGGGCGATCTTTGCGGCCTGGCTCGTCGGTAACACCAGCTGGCCGGAGTGGCTCGTCATCGCCGTCTCGATCGCAGCCTGCGCGGTCGTCGGCCTGATCAACGGGCTGCTGGTCGTGAAGGCACGCATCTCCTCGTTCATCGCGACCCTGGCCATGGGTTCGATCCTCCAGGCCGGCATCCAGTACCTGACCGGTGGCCAGATCCTCACGAAGGGTGTCGACCGGATCGGCGGCTTCGCGAGCGTGAACATCCACCAGATCACGCTGGCCCCGATGGTGCTGATCGTGCTGGCGGTGCTGCTCTGGGTCCTCATGCAGCACACCGTGGTGGGCCGGCACCTGTACGCCACCGGTCTCGGCGGGGACGCCGCGGTGCTCGCCGGTGTGCGCACCCGACAGCTCCAGTTCGGCGCGCTGATCGTCTCGGCCGCCGTCGCCGGGCTCGCGGGGGTGCTGGTCGTGTCGAACGTCGGCGCCGCCTCGCCCGACACCGGCCCGTCGTACATGATCCCGGCCTTCGCCGCGGCGTTCCTCGGCGCGACCCAGTTCAAGCCGGGGTTCTTCAACCCCGGGGGGACGGTGCTCGCGATCCTGATGCTCCAGACCCTGACCAGCGGGCTGGCCCTCGCCGGGGTATCGACCTGGGTCCCGTCGCTGTGCACCGGCGTGATCCTGATCGCGGCGCTGGCCGTCGGCCAGCTGCGGGGCAATCAACTGTCGCGGCTGATCCGGCTACGGCGAGTGAAGTCCGACAGCGCGCAACCGCAGACAGGCGCCGAGCCTGCGCTCCGCGAGCCGATAGGCGCCGAGGCTCTGTCGATGACGGCACCCGCGACGACCGAGGTGCAGGATGTTCGAGTCGGTGCCCACAGTCCTAGCAACGCCGAGCCAGAAGAGAGAACACGATGAGCACAGCCCCCGTGAGCGAGTTGGCCCTGCCCGGCCGTCTGGGAGATCCCGAGCGCTCCCCCGCGACCGACCCGCGCATCGATCCGTCGCTGCTCGCCGCGCTGGCGACGTACGGCCTGGACGTCGTCGGCGACGCGCCGCCGGTCGACCGGAGCACGCCCATCGAGCAGGTGCTGGAGTTCGTCCTCGGGGTCGAGACCGGCTTCGGCGGCCTCTACACCGCGATGCCACACGACTTCCCGAGCGAGCGCGGCGAGGTGGAGCTCTCGGTGCAGCACGCGCCCGGGCGGGACGGCCGCGACATCCCGCTGCACATCTTCACCCCGGCCGGCGCAACGACACCCCTGCCCTGCATCGTGTACCTGCACGGCGGCGGGATGGCGGTCATGCAGACGACGAACCCGGTGCACCAGCAGTGGTGTGAGGACCTAGCCGCGACGGGTGCCGTCGTGATCGCCGTCGACTTCCGCAACTCGGCCACGGCCGGCGGGCTGAACCCGTTCCCCATCGGCCTCAACGACTGCAGCGATGCTGTCGCGTGGATTCATGAACACCGTGCGGCGCTCGGCATCGCGAAGATCGTGCTGCAGGGTGAGTCCGGTGGCGCGAACCTGGTGCTCGCCACCACGCTCGCGGCCAAGCGCGATGGCCGCCTGGATGCGATCGACGGTGTCTACGCCATGGTCCCGTACATCAGCGGGGCCTACCGCTGGGACCGCGACCGCAAGCTCGCCGAGCTCCCCTCGCTCGTCGAGAACGACGGCTACTACATCGACTGCAAGATGCTCGACCTGCTCGTCATGACCTACGACCCCACCGGCGAGCAGGCCGAGAACCCGCTGGCCTGGCCGTACTTCGCCACCGTCGAGGACGTCGCCGGGCTGCCGCCGCACGTCATCTCCACCAATGAGCTGGACCCGCTCCGCGACGAGGGGATGGCCTACGTCCGGACGCTGCGCCGGGCAGGGGTCAGCGCGACGGGCCGGGTGAACCTCGGCCTGGTGCACACCGCGGACTCGATCTGGGGCTTTGCTGTGCCCGAGGTGTACGCCGCCACCGTGGCGGACATCAAGCGGTTCGCAGACTCTCTCGAAGGCACTTCGACTACCGACCGGTAGGTCTGAGATCGATCGTTCTTGCCCTCGTTCAGCCGCGTAGACAGGGCTGACACGCCGACATATCGCGCATTGCGGCGTCCTTTTGCGCGCCGAAAGAACTCACCTCGATAAAGGTCCCGTAACGAAGTCGAGCACGCTGAGGCAATGCCTGCGGAAAGCTGGACGTGATCCGGGTCTCAGGCTATCGTCCTACCGACCGTTCGGACGATTACATCCTAGGAGTACTAGTGAAAAGAGTTGTGGTGGCGACCATCGCCACGGTTGCCGCACTCACCGTTGCTACCGCGTGCAGCAGTAGCTCGAACAAGGGCAGCACGTCAGGCGGCACGAGTACGTCTGCCTCGTCCAGCGGTACCTCCGGTAAGACCTCCTCGACGCCGCTGCGCATCTTGATTCTCGCGGCCACCAGCGTGCCCGCCGAGGCTGCGGCCCAGGGGGAGAACGTGGTCGCCGCCAAGACGGCGATTGCCCAGGTCAACGCCGCCGGCGGCGTCCTCGGCCACCCCGTCGAGCTCCAGGTCGCGGACGAGGGTGGCAACCCCACCACGGCGGTCACCAAGCTCAACAGCGCGCTGAGCGGCGGCAGCAAGCCGGTCGCGGTCCTGCAGACCGACGTCTCGACGATCGCGAGCGCGATCCTGCCGCTGACGACGCAGAACAAGCTGGTCAGCATGAACTCGGCGACGACCGGTGACTCCGGCGACGTGTCGAAGTACCCGTACAACTTCGACCTCGACCCGTCGAACGCGAGCCTGGCTGCCGCTTTCTGCCCGCAGATGAAGGCGGCCGGCGCGAAGACCTTCGCGCTGCTGCACCAGGACGACCAGTACGCCGACAGCGAGACCGATGCCGTCACCAAGGCCTGCCAGGCCGACGGACTGACGTCGGTCGGCAACGAGAAGTACAACCCGACTGCTCTGAGCATGACCCCTCAGATCGCGGCTCTGCAGGCAAAGAAGCCCGACGTCGTGATGCTGTCGACCTACGGCGCACCGGCCGGCTATGTCCTGCAGGACGTGAGCAAGGTTGGCTGGAACGTTCCGATCCTCGGTGACGCCGCCGTCATGTCCTCGCCGCCCGTCACCACCACTCCCCCGTCGGGCATGCTGGGCACCTCGCTCGAGGCCAACCTGAAGTGCCTCGTGTACGCCAGCACGGCGTACTCGGCCAACGAGCCGGCACCGGTGAAGACGCTCATCGCCGGGATGAAGAAGAACGGTGGCATCGCGAGCACGCTGATCAACACCTACGCCTACGACGAGGTGCTGATGCTCTCCGCGGCAGCCACGGCGGCCGGCACCACCACCGACGGTGCAGCCATCACCAAGGCGCTGGAGAATCAGCCCGCGGGCACCGTCAAGACCGCCGTCTTCCCGTCGTACAGCTTCTCGGCCACGAATCACTCCAACGATGCCCCGCCGTCGGCGTTCGCCTTCGTGAAGCCCACGAAGCTGATCGACGGCCAGTTCGGGAACCCGGCCGCCTCCTGATAGGGCGGCCTGACAGCCGCTGACCTGACTACGGGGTGGTGCCTCCTCAACGGGGCACCACCCCGTAGTTGAATTCCGGTCTTCTCTGAACCGGCTGCGGCACGAACACGCCGCGGAGCTGCCGCACACCGTTCAGTGACGTCGCTCAGCGGCCTAGTAACGGTTGCGGAGCCGAGCGGGGAGGGTACGTCCATCGGGGTCGTAGAGGGCCCGGTAAAGCGGCGTCGCCCAGAGTCGGGTCGTGGCCGGTAGCGGGTGGGGCGGCAGGGGCCGGAGTTGGCCGGGCGGCCTTGGCTCGTGCTTGCCCGAGTCGTACCACCGCTGTAGGGCGGCGGCACTGTCGGCGAACGCAGCGAACGCGGCCGCCGGCTCGGTCAGCTCAGGACCCGCGTCGGTCTCCCCCAGCCCGAGGTGTTCAGCGGCCAGGGTCAGGCGCAGCGCGCGAGGGTAATCACGCGGCTGGTCCGCGGACGCTCCATCGGCTCGTCGTGCGGTGAGTGCCCTCGTCGGATGCGTCGCTGGGGTGTCGTCCCAGACGGCCGCGGAGAGCTCGGAGTCGTGAGTCCAGGAGCGGCGGTTGAAGTTGTCTGAGCCCGTCGTGACCCAGACGTCGTCGATGATGCAGACCTTGGCGTGGACGTAGATCGGCACGCCGTCGCGGTTTTCGATCCCGTAGATGCCGACCCGGTCCGGTGCGGCCGCGCGGAGGAGGGAGAGCGCAGCCTCGCGTCCAATCAGGTTCGGGGGCATTGCGAGGCCGTCCTGGTCGGGGTGCAGCGGGAGAACCGCGATCAGGTACAGCTCACTGTTTGCCCTTAGCGCGTCGGCGATCCACGAGGCCACGTCACGTGACCAGAGGTATTGGTCCTCGATGTAGATCAGGCGCCGGGCCTGGGTGAGAGCCTTGAGATAGCCGCGGGCGACGCTTCGTTCGCCCTTCGGCGCGAAGGGGTATCCGCCGAGCCTGCGGGCATAGGTACGTAGCAGTTGAACGGAGTGAGGTCCGGCTGCGGCTGGCGGCGGCGCTTGCGGTGGGAGCACTCGGTTGCCTTCGTCGTCGCCGCGGATCCGGTCGGCGACGCGACGGATCGGGCTTCGGCTCAGTGGTTGGGGGTCGTTCCACCGCTCCCGAAAAACCGTCTCGACGTCGGCGACCGCCGGCCCGTGGATGGCGAGCTGGATGTCGTGCCACGGCGGAGTCGTGCCGTAGACGGCGGCCATCGGTTGGCTCTGCGGGTCGCCGGCATGGGCGGCGTCATCGCGGCGGCTGTGGCACAGGTCTATGCCGCCGAGGAACGCGACGTCGAGTTCTGGGCGATCGCGATAGCGCAGCACGACGAACTTCTGATGGTGCGAGCCGCCGGTGCGCACCCGCATGTCCAGCAAGCAGCAACCCCCTGCCTCCTCGATCAGCTCGCCGAGGTGGCGGTTCTCTGCGGCTGAGAACTGAAACTTGTCCAGATGGGACCGCCAGATCAGCCCGTAGACGTGGACACCGCGGCTGGCCGCCTCGCACAGCACCTTCGTGACTTCACTTCCGGCCTCAGCAGTCATCCGCTCGTCCGGGTCGCCGCGCCAGTCGACGAACATCAACAGGTCCCCCGCCACAGCTCGTTGGACGGCTGCGACGAGTTCAGCGAAATAGACCGCGCCGTGGATCAGCGGGCGTACCCGGTTGCCAGTGGACCATGCCTGTTCTGGCGGGCGGCCGGCGTCTAGATGGGTTGCGGCGTTGCCGCGTTCGGTCGGTGATAGGAACCAGTCCTGGATGGGCACTACCGGTGCATACCCGAGAACCGGTCCGCCACACCACTCGATGGCCGACCCTCACTGGGCAGTGCGGACCCGCGGAGCGGACGGAGGCGGCATGGACTCGATGGCCGATGTTCGTACGGCGGCACGGCGCTCCGCTGACGGACCGTTCATGGCCGGAGCCGCCCGGTTCGGGCTGGGCTCGCGCGCCGTCGTCTACCTCGTCATCGCCTGGCTCGCGCTACAGATCGCCTCAGGACACCACAACCACCAGGCAAACCAACGTGGAGCGATGGCAGACATCGTGCACCACACCTTCGGGTCGGTGATCGTCGCCGTTCTCGGGATAGGGCTGGCGGCCTACGGGCTCTGGCGTCTCAGCCAAGCGGCCTTCGGCGTAGCTGGTGAAGGCACCAAGGCCGGCCCGCGGCTGCAGTCGCTTGCCCGCGGCGTCATCTACCTCGGCCTGTCAGTCTCGACGTTCACCTTCCTCGCCGGTGCCTCGACGCAGGGCCAAGCCGAGCAGCAATCAACGCTGACCGCGCGGCTGATGCGGCACACTTCCGGGCGGTGGCTGGTTGGTGCAGCCGGGCTGGTTGTGATCGTCGTTGGTCTCGCCATGATCCGCGACGGGCTTCGGCGCAAGTTCGAAGACCAGCTACGGATGAATGAACTCAACGCCCGCACACGCACCGCCGTGGTCACGCTCGGAGTCGTCGGGACGGCGGCACGCGGGATCGTCTTTGCGGTTGCGGGAGGAATGGTCCTGGATGCCGCGTGGACGTTCGACCCAGGCAAGTCAGCGGGTCTGGACGGGGCATTGCGCACGCTGGCCGACCGCTCGTTCGGCGCATTGCTGCTCGGCACGCTCAGCCTCGGCCTCGCCGCCTTCGGCCTGTTCGGCCTGGCCTCAGCCCGCTGGGCCAAGACCTGAGAGGCCGCCTGGGCGCGCGCTACGTGCCCGGGGCGCGAGTACGGGGTGACGATCTGCCGCGGAGCGCCTGGACTCAGTCGCTGCCTTCGAGCACATAGCTGCGGAACTGATCCGGGCCCACGCGCAGCCAGGCAAGGGCCGCCTGGCACCCATCGGTCCCCGAGGTGGCCTGATACCCGGCCGTGCCGATCCAAACCGTGCGCGACTCCGGCCATCCAGGAGTGTGCCCAGCGGGCCTGATCGGACCGCCGCTCTGCCTGATCGCCTCGGAACGGTCGACCACACTCTGGGCGTCTTGGAAGTCGCGCCCGCACGCGGACACCTGGTCGGGGTGATCTGACCATGGCACGCGCCCGTACTCATGTCGGTACGCGAGGACGGCCAGCACCCCGAGCCCGACGATCGCGACAGAGCTCGCCGCGATCCATCGCCGGATGCGTCTGGGAGCCTGGATAGCCGTCACCGGCTCAGGTTGTCACCTCCGCCCACGGAGTGAAAGTAACACCCAGCGTGGTGATCTTGAGCGGGCTACGCTGCGACTGCATATAGGCCGAGGTCTGTCTGGAAGGAGCCGATGGTGCAGATCAGCCGCCAGCGGGTGGCCGCTGTTGCCACGGCCGTGATGGTCGTCGGCCTGGGTGGGGCTGCGGCGTCGAGCTCGGCGTCAGCGGCTGTGCTCGGCTCGTCTGGCGGTTCCTATGTGCCGGTGCAGCCGGCCCGGATCGTCGACACCCGCAGCCGCCTCGGGGCACGTACGCCGAGCGGCCATGGCACGGTGCGGATTGCGATCGATGGTCACGGCGGCGTCCCTGCTTCGGGAGTTGAGGCGGTGGCCGTGACGTTGACCGCCGAATCGTCGGGCGCCGGTGGAAATCTGACGGCTTACGCCGACGGTACGGCGCGACCGGGGACGTCGACCCTCGACTTCTCGAAGGCCGTCGCTACGGCCGGTGCCGCGGTGATCGCCGTTGGCCGCGACGGCGACATCGACATCCACAACGGCGGATCTGCCGCTACGACGATTCGCGTTGACGTCTCCGGGTACTACCTGGCCGGGACCGGTACGCAGGCCGGCGGCTACGCACCCGTCACGCCGACTCGCCTGGTTGACACCCGGATCGGCAAGGGTGCCCGCCCCCTCACAGCCCACGGAACCCTTCGGCTGACGGCGGCGGGAGCGCACTCGGTGCCCGCCGGGGCGAGCACTGTCGTGATGACGGTGGCCGCAGCTACGCCAGCCAACTCCGGGCACCTGGTGGCCTTCGCGGACGGGACGGCTCGACCCAGCGTCAACGAGCTTGCGTTCACCAAGGGCGTGACGCGGACGAACCTGCTCATGGCCCCCGTGGCCGCCAACGGCAAGGTCGACCTGTACAACGATTCCTCCGGCGCGTTGAACCTTGTGGTCGACATCGTCGGATACGTGCGGACGGGCAGCACGCCGGCCGTCGGTGGGTACGTCCCGATCACCCCTCTGACGCTGATCGGCCCGCCGGGCGCGGCGGTAGCAGGAGGCACCGTCACCGACGTCTCGCTGAGGTCGGCCGCCCCACTGGTTCACAACGGCGTAGTGGATGCAGGTATCTCGGCGGTGGTCGTGAACCTGACGGAAGAGTCGTCCGACTTTTCCGGCGCTGCCCGGCTCTACAGCGGACCGGCACCCTCGACCTCCAACCTCGACTTCACCGCCGGACGGTCAGTCGGCGACACAGTCATCGTCCCAGTCAGCGCCAGCAGCCAGTTCAAGCTCTTCAGCAGCGCCCCGGACGAGACCCGGTTCAGCATCGATCTGCTGGGCTACATCACCGGCGGCCGGCTGACGTGGACGACCAGCGCTGGAGTCGACCCTCAACATGGCGAGGGGGTCACCGCGATCTCCTGCCCAACCCCGCACTTTTGCGCCGCGGTCGACGGGAGCGGCTCGGCGCTGGAATTCAAGGGGCCGGCGGATCGCTTCGCCACCATCGCCCGACCCCAGGTGGTGAGTGCCACCCGACTGAGCGCGGTGTCCTGCCCGACCGACCAATTCTGTGCGGCCGTCGACGACGGCGGCTACGCGACGAACTGGAACGGCACCGCTTGGTCCGCGCCGCTGGCGGTCGACCCCGGAGCGGCGCTATCTCTCGTCTCCTGTGGGAGTCCGACGTCCTGTATGGCTGCCACCACAACCGGGGTGCTGCTCGCTTTCGACGGTGTCGGCTGGTCAACTTCGCTCACGACCGGCGCACGGGTGACGGGTCTGTCGTGCCCGACAAGCAGCTTCTGCGTTGCCGGTGACGGCTCGGGCAGAGTACGCATCTTCAACGGCATGACCTGGGCGCCAGCCGTCAACATCGCGGGGAGCACCGCAATCCAGGCGGTGTCGTGCGCATCGGCCGCTGCGTGCACCGCCACCACGAACAGGGCCGCGATCCAGTACAACGGCACGTCCTGGGCCTCGCCAGTGGCCGTACCGCTGGGGTCGAGCACGCTCCTCACCCTGCTTAGCTGCGGCTCCCCCACATTCTGTGTCGCTGGCGTGATCGGCGACTCCGTGCGGGAGAGCGAGGTGTGGACGGGCACTACGTGGGAGGAGTCGCCCTTCGCCTTCGGTCTGGAACAGCCCACCGGGCTCTCCTGTAGCGATGCCGACGACTGCATTGTCAGCAACTACGACGGCGTCTACGGCGGACGCGTCGGAGGACTGGACGGCGGCACATATAACGACCGGACGAACTCGATGACGACCTTGTCATGCGTCTCCTCGACCTGGTGCATGGCGCTCGACAACACCGGCGTCGTGGTCGTCGACCACGCAGGCGCTTGGAAGGTCATCCCAGGCCCTACCAACCTCGGGGTCACCACCTTGTCGTGCGGTTCGCCCACGTTCTGCGTCGGCGTCGGCTACAACTCCTACTCAGTCTTCAACGGCGTCAGCTGGTCGGCAGCCGCGTTGGGACCGACGAGCACCGTGGCGCTGTCCTGCGAAGCGACGGGTTGTATGGCCCTCGGCACCACCACCGCGGCATGGTTCAACGGCACCTCCTGGAGAACGCTGCCATCACCGGCGCTGGAGGAGGCGTACCAGTCGGTGTCGTGCGTATCGGCTACCTTCTGCCTCGCGATGGACAGCGCGAGCCAGTCGGAGCGCTGGACCGGCAGCAAGTGGATCGTGGTCACTCCGCCTTCCTCGAACCAGTCCGCGGGGAGGGTCTCTTGCGTCTCGATCACGTTCTGCTCCGCCGTCATCAACCGGGCGGTGCAACTCTTCACCGGCACCGGCTGGCATCCCCTGGCCAACGCCGCGCTCTCCGGAGTGAGCACCGCGCAGTGCACCTCGTCCACGTTCTGTGTCGGCTCGAGCTTCGACGGGGTCAGCGTCTACTCCGGCCGGCAATGGGCTCTCACGCTGCCCGTCGACGCGATCGTCGACTGCCCTGCCGCTGGACGGTGCATCGCCGTCTCCGGGACTAGCGGCTTCGTCGGCAAGTGACTCCTCCCGGCCATGAAGTCGGAAGCCTCAGACCAGTCCATATTGGTCACGCCGAGGCAGACAGGCTTCATTGGCGAGATCGTGCAACGTCTACCGAGCCGGCGGGATCTCAGCCGGTCGCCTGGGTCGTGACCTTCACGACCCAGTAATTGCCTTGCTCGGTAGTCACTGTGAACGTGGTCGGGAGATGCCACGCGTTCCGATGGTTCATGCTGATGTGCGTGCATGAGGTCATGAGGGAGGCGCTCGCTCCGCTACTGCGTGACATGCGGGCTTCGGGACTTGCCGAGCCGCATATCGGCGCGTACGAGGCTGGCGGACCTCCGGGCTTGGTGGGGGCGATGGTTGGCGATCCAGACGGGAGCCGTGTCGGAGTAAGCGTCGACCCCCAAGAGCCTGAGGCCGAGCGGATCGTCCACGTGACCGACGTCGTACAGGAGTGGGTGATGGAGTCGGTGCTCTGGCCGGAGCGCCCGACCAATTGGCCACCGTGCCCGCACCATCCGCGCAACCACCCGCTGGCTGCCAAGGTCGTTCAGGATCGCGCCGTGTGGGTCTGTCCGGTCGACGAGACTTCCTTCTACGTCGTGGGGTCGCTGCCCGCGAGTTGACTCACGACTCGAACCGGGCCTGCACTAGCGGGCGAGCGTAGCCGCTGACCTGCCGCCACGGTCAGCGCGCGTCCGGCTCCTCGTAGTCGCGGCTAGTGTCCCAGACCCCGGTGGCATGGAACTCGTCCAGGGCGTCTCGCCATTGCTCCCACCGGGGGTCAGGGTCCGTCGAGTCCCAGATCCCCTCGCCGAACATCCGGGATGCCTCTGGTTCGGCTCCGTGAAGGTAGCCGTCGATCCAATAGCTCGCCTCTGTTGAGCAGGCAGTGATTTCGCTCTTGCTCGCGTAAATGGGATTGTCGTCGGCATCGACGACGGCGAACCGCCCCGGATACGTGTGCGGGTTGTAGTGGATCAGCCACCGTCCGGCGCGTCCTTGCAGCTCAACCCAGAGTTTGGGGTCGGCGGTAAACCTGGCGGCCATCTACTCGATCGCTTCAGCTGCGCCCGCGATAGCCGGCTGAGTCGCGGTTCACGTGAGCACACGTCCGTAGAGGTCCGCGAGTGCGTCCCAGTGCCGTGAGGCGGCGGCTTCGTCGAAGGTCTCGTTGTCCGGAACCGCGAAGCCGTGGTGGGCGGGATAGGTCTCGATCAGATGTGACACCCCGGCCTCGGTAAGCGCCGTTTCGAGCAGCTCGCGCTGGGCGTCGGTGAAGGATTGATCCTCGACCGCTCCGGCCACGTAGACAGTGGCGGCGATGTCACCGGCTCGCAGATGGGGGCTATCGGCGCTGTCCTGGACCGCGAGGCCACCGCCGTGAAATGACGCTGCGGCGCCGATCGCTTCGCCCAGTCGCCCGGCGACGATCATGGACGTGCGGCCGCCCATGCAGTAACCGGTCGTCCCGACAGGACCGCCGGTCGTCTCGGGCCTGGCGAGCAAGAAGTCGATGAACGCGCGGGCATCGACGGCCATGACCTCAGGCGTGACCGTGCCCATGAGCGAGAAGAGCCGAGTCCGCTCGTCGGGGTCAGCGAAGGCGGTGGCCGCGTCGAACGGCGCCCACGGCGCATGGCGGTAGTAGACGTCGGGCACGAGGGTCACGTAGCCCAGACCGGCCAGATGCTCGGCCATGTCGCGGTGAGCGGCACGCAGCCCCATCGCGTCGGGGTACATGATGACCGCCGGCCACGGTCCGTCCCCGTCGGGCACGTGCAGCGACGCCGCCGCCACCCCATCGGCCGTCGGAACCTCGACATCGTGCTGGGTCATTTCTGTCTCCTCGCGTCGCGCATCTCAGTTCCGTGCCCGGGGGGCGCACCTGACGCTACCCACCAATGCGACCACAGCCGTCGCGCGGTGCGTCACACAGGTCAGCTGGCGCGTCGTGCCACGGAGGAACCGGATCGACCAGTGCTAGCGGGCCTCGTATCCAGGCGGAGTGGCGTTGCTTTCGATTTCGACTGCGCGGGCATCGAGGGCCGGCTCGGCGAGCACGGCCTGAACGAGGGTGGAGGAGCCGCCCAGGCAGCGCCAGTCGTCGTCCCAGAGCATCGAGACCAGCCAGGTGTGGTCGGCAGGAAAGATGAGGTCAGGTAGTCGTCCGCGCCAATTGTCGTCGGTGCGCCAGGACTCGGCCTGGGTCGGGCCGGCTTCGACCAGGACGTAGCTCCAGCCGCTGTAGCAGATCACCTTCCACGCGCGGTCGAAGACGACGTCGTGGGCTCCGGTGTCGAGGTAGCCGAGCCACCACGGCTGGTCGGAGGTATGTGCTGTCAGGACCCGGATGAGCGCGGTGTCGCTGGCCGGACGTGCGCTGTCGTCGTCGGGGATGACGACCGTTGCGTAGGCGTCGAAGATCGGAGGGATCGCGGAGGTGATCGCGGGACCTGGTGGGGTGTTGGTGCGGATCCAGGACACCTCGGAGCTGTCGCCGATCCGCCACGTCCGGCTGTCCTTGGAGACCGTCTGGCCGCGAGGGGCCGCGGGTGCCGAATAGTTACCGAGAACGCATCGATGGGCGACGCCTTCAAGTGCCCGATCGACCAGTAATGGCGTCGAGGCTGGGGCGACGAGCGGAATCGACACAAACACCGTCCTAACCCCGTCGCACTCGACTGCGTCCAGCTCAGCGATCGAGTTGAGAAGTCCAGCGGTCTCAAGCCTGGACCGCGCCTGGGCAACGATACGGTCGGCCTGCACCAGGAAAACGCTACCGAGACCCGCTACCCGATTGATTCATCGCGGCTCGCTCGATCTTGCCGAGACCCGGTACGTCGGTCTGGGCAGTGCAGCGACGAGCGCTCGACGCGACCGCCTCAGTAGAGCCGCGCCCAGATCGCGGTATGGGCTTCGATTGCTCGCTGCGCGAGATGAAGATCGTCGGACGTCAGATGCTCGGCGAAGAGCACGTCTAGAACTAGCGGCCAGTCGTCGCGGCTCAGTGCGATCGTCCACTCGCCGTCCACGCGCTCGCCGGCCGCAGCTGTCTGGGTGCTGATGGCATCTGCGATTGCTCGAGCGCGCGGCGCTGCTTGTGCCCAGGTGCGCTCGACATAACTCGGTAGCGCAGCTCTTAGCGAATCGAGGTTGGCGTCCTTCGCCGGGGTGATGGCGACTCGAAGGCTGGCGCCGGTGTCGGACTCATCCGAGACCACCTGAACGCCGGATAGCACCTCCGCTCTCACGTCATCGGCGAGGTTCTCCACCAGCTGCTCCCAGCCCGTATCCGACGACCCGGTGATGATCAGCCGAGCGAACCCGTCGCTCATCTCGGTCGCGACGAGTGGCCGCTCGCTCGCGAGGAACTGCGAGAGTCCAGCATCGATCACCCTCACCGCATCAGCTGAGATCGGCACGTCCACGGCGTCGCTTCGGCCCTCGGTCACGCCGCCATCCTGCCCGACCGATGGTGCTGGCGGTCGCCTGTCACTCGGCCGATCTGCCGAGAAGAGTGCCGATCCGTTCAGCGCGGGGTCTGTCCGGTCTCAGACGAGGGCGTAGAGCCGCCAGTCCAGCGACGGACGTCCAGCACTTCCATCGCCCTCTGCTGTAACGAGGCAACGGATGGTGGCGAGCTGCCGCCCCTTGCCCAGCGGGACGACTTCCTCGACGTCGACGGTGGTGCGCAACGTGTCCCCCTCATGTACCGGCCCGGTGTGGTCGCAGCTCGCCCACCCGACGATGGTGATGAGCCCCGGCAGCGCCCGGGCCAGCTGGCCCGCGGCGATCCCGATCGTGTGCCCTCCGTACACCAGCCGCCGCCCTCCGGCTGCTCGCAGATCGTGATGGACCTGCGCGACGTTGAGGGTCAGGCGGGCCAGCTCGGGGGCGCTGGAGACAACGTCGCCGCCAACCACCTCGATCCGGGTACCAGGCTCGGGCAGATCAACGGGCGGGACGGTTGCCAGGTCGAGTCCGTCGAGTGCGCCGATGACGTCGACCTCGGCTTCACCGAACCCCGTGAGTTCATCGCTGTGACCGGTGTCAGGCACGTCCGGCCCGAGCGGCAGCATCGCGCAGCGGTGGAAATCGAGGACGTCGTTGCCGAGGTGATCGCGGGTGCTGATCCGCAGAACGGCGAGACCGGTACGCGGACGGTCCGGCTGCGGTCGGTTCTGCTTCAGGGCAACGACCTCGGTGCGGGTGTAGAGGGTGTCGCCCAGGCAGGGGAACCGCCTGAAGACCAGCCCACGGTAGAAGAGGTTGGCGCGGACGAACTGAGTGGACCGCGTCGACTGACCTATCGCGACGTCCCACACGTAGGCCGGATGCGCGAGTACCCCGCGTCCACTCACTCGGCGGCTCAGCTCGTGATCGGATGCCAAGGGCAACCGATCGCCGAGGATTGCTTGGTGCACCGCGGCCGCGCCGTCAGTGAGCGTCACCGCAGACGCGGCCTCGAAGACCTGGCCGTGGTACAGCTCGTCGAAGTAAGGCCCCCGCGCCTGGATCACAGCGCCCATCGGGGCGTGAGCCTCGCCCATCTCACTCGCCATCCGATCTGCCGGTCCGGCCCCGAATCCTTCCGCACCGGCCCCCTCGCGCAAGGGCCAAGCAGTTATCGAGCCATCCATTTCCGGCATGGACCATTCACTGATCGGTCGGTGCTGCCGCAGCGCTGGGCGACGGCAGCGCGGGCCACCGCCCGGAGCTGACGAGTCGCCACACCTGCTCGCTCAGCTGACGCGAGACCGCGTCGACGGCCGGGGAGGCGTGGCCCCGCTGTATCCCGAGCACCACGGCACGGGTCATCTCCGGAGCTGTGACGGGGGCGCCGCTGAGGCGTCCCGCCGCGACATCTGCCGCGACGCCCGCCGCAGGGAGGACGCTCCAGCCGTAGCCGCCGAGGACCAGCTGCTTCTGGACGCTGATGGAGTTCGTCTCGACGGCGATCCGGGGATGTGGAGTGACACCGGCCCTCGCACGGTCGAAGATCGCCCGTAAGCCATGCCCCGAGATCGGCAGGACAAGCGGATGCCCGAGCACCTCGACCAGCGACACCGGACGCTCCGGGCTCAGCCCCTCCCCCAGGGGTGCCACCGCCCAGAGGCGCTCCTCGAGCAGCGGGATCATGGCCATCGACGGACCGCTCGAGAGGTCGTACAGCAGCGAGAGGTCCAGGTCACCAGCATCGAGCCAGCGCTGCAGGTCGCCCGAGTAGGCGGTCACGATGTGCAGCGTCACCTCTGGATGACGTTCGGCCATCGCGGCCACCAGGGGCTCCACCAGGAAGTCGATCACGCTCTCCAGCAGCCCGACTCGTACGACGCCGCGGATGTGGCCCGTCTCCGGGCGTAGCTGTGCGCGCGCGCGATCGAGTTCGGCCAGTGCCCGGCGAGCCCGCTCCACCAGCACCAGCCCGGCGTCGGTCGGGATCATCCCGGCGCGGCTGCGCTCGAAGAGTTCGACGCCCAGCTCCCGCTCCAGCGCCCTGATCTGGCGCGTCACCGCCGGCTGCACCACATGCAGCAGCTGCGCCGCTTTGGTGACACTGCCGACTTCAGCCACGGTGACAAGTGCGATGAGCTGCTTGAGATCCACGCAGGCAGGTCCTCTCGTTCGACCATGCTGCGCTAGCCATACTCACATCACGGATCGGTATATCAATGGATGATCCATCATGCTCCATGATGACACCTAAGCCGGCTCTACCGCGAGACGGGATGGCGAAAGGACACGCACGATGGACGAATTCAGTACCGAGGAGAACGCGATCATCGAGCTGGTCCGCGACTTCGTCGACCGCGACGTACGGCCTGTCGCACAGGAGCTTGAACACGCGAACGCCTACCCTGAGGCGCTCATCGACCAGATGAAGCAGCTGGGCATCTTCGGGCTCGCCATCCCGGCGCCGTGGGGCGACGCCAGCGTCTCGACGCCCTGCTACTCCGCGGTGACCGAAGAGCTAGCACGCGGGTGGATGAGTCTGGCCGGCGCGATGGGCGGCCACACGGTCGTCGCGAAACTCCTGCTCAGCTATGGCACGAAGGAGCAGCAAGACCACTACCTGCCGCGGATGGCGACGGGCGAGGTGCGGGCCACCATGGCCCTGACCGAGCCAGGGGGCGGCTCAGACCTCCAGGCAATGCGCACCACAGCGCGCCGTGACGACGAGGGCTACGTGATCAACGGCTCCAAGACCTGGATCACCAACGCGCGACGTTCGGAGCTGACCGCGCTGCTCTGCCGCACCGACCCAGCAGCCGATCCCACCTACAGGGGGATGAGTATTCTCCTCGTCGAGAAGGTGCCCGGCTTCACCGTCTCGCGAGATCTGCCCAAGCTCGGCTACAAGGGTGTCGAGAGCTGCGAGCTCTCCTTCGACGACTGCCGGGTACCACTGAACGCGCTGCTGGGTGGGGTCGAGGGCAAGGGCTTCGGGCAGATGATGAGGGGCCTCGAGGTCGGCCGGATCCAGGTCGCCAGCCGGGCACTGGGCGTCGGCCGCGCCGCGCTGGAGGATTCACTGCGGTACGCGCAGCAGCGCGAGAGCTTCGGCAAGCCGATCTGGCAGCACCAGTCGATCGGCAACTACCTCGCAGATATGGCCACGAGTCTGATGGCCGCCCGCCAGCTCGTCCGGTACGCCGCCCGCTGCTACGACTCGGGCGCACGAGCCGACCTGGAGGCCGGGATGGCTAAACTTTTCGCGTCCGAGACGGCGATGAAGATCGCCCTCGACGCCGTCCGTATCCACGGCGGCTACGGTTACTCGACGGAGTTCGACGTCGAGCGCTACTTCCGCGACGCCCCGCTCATGATCGTCGGCGAGGGCACGAACGAGATCCAGCGCAACGTCATCGCCCGCGAACTCGTCAACCGCAACCCGGTCCGCTCGTGACCGCAGCGACGTCCTGGCTCTTCGTGCCCGGCAATCGCCCAGAGCGCTTCGCCAAGGCAGTGGGCTCGGGTGCCGGAGAGGTGATCATCGACCTCGAGGACGCTGTCCCCCCCGATGCGAAAAGGTCGGCCAGGGATTCAGCCGTCCACTGGGTGACTGCGAGCGACCCAACGTGGGTCCGGATCAACGCCGTCGGCACTGCCTGGCATCGCGACGATGTGGCTGCCCTGGGATCCTGCTCCGGGCTGCGTGGCGTCCTGCTGCCGAAGGCCGAGCGCGCGCAGGACCTCGTCGCACTCCGCGCTGCGTTGCCTGTCGGGGTTGAGGTCATTGCTCTCGTCGAGTCCGCTCGAGGAATACGCGACGTGAACGAGGTGGCGACCTGTGGCGCAGTACTCGCCCTTGCGTTCGGCTCGCTCGACTTCGCCCTCGATATCGGTGCTGAGCCGGTAGACGACGCATTGCACTACGCCCGCAGCGCGGTAGTCGTGGCCTCCCGTGCTGCCGGACTCGCCTCCCCCATCGACGGCGTGACGACCGCGATCCATGACCGTGACGCGCTCGCCCGCGACGCCACTCTTGCCCGCAGACTCGGCTTCGGCGGCAAGCTCTGTATCCACCCGGCACAGGTGCCGATCGTGAATGATCGCTTCGCGCCCGACGCAGCGGAACTCGATTGGGCGCAACGTCTGTTGTCGGTGGCCGCTGAGGCGGCAGGAGGCGCCTTCGTTGTCGACGGGCAGATGATCGATGAGCCCGTACTGGAACAGGCCCGACGGATCGTTCAGCGGGCGGCCCAGTGACATCCGAGCAGCCACAGACGCTCGACGGCATCATGGTCGTATCCCTGGAGCAGGCCGTCGCCGGGCCGTTCGCCAGCCGCCAACTCGCTGATCTCGGCGCTCGGGTCATCAAGGTGGAGCGTCCCGAAGTCGGCGACTTCGCCCGTGGCTACGACCGCGCCGTGCACGGTCAGTCCAGCTATTTCGTGTGGCTCAACCGGGGAAAGCAGAGCATCGAGCTCGATCTCAAGGACGACGATGACCGAGCCCTGCTCCTACGCATCATCGAGGGTGCCGACATCGTCCTGCAAAACCTCGCCCCGGGTGCGGTGGACCGACTCGGCCTCGACGCTGACTCCCTTCGGCAGCGCCGTCCAGAGCTGATTCACTGCTCGATCTCCGGCTATGGCCCGAGCGGACCGTACCGCGACAAGAAGGCCTATGACCTGATGGTCCAGTGCGAAGCCGGGATGCTCCAAGTCACCGGGACGCCTGCACAGCCAGCCAAGGCCGGCATTTCAATAGCCGACATCGCCACCGGTATGTACGCGTTCGCCGGCATCCTTGCCGCACTCTACGAGCGGGACCGCACCGGAGTGGGGAGCACCCTCGAGGTCGCGATGATCGACGCCTTGGGCGAGTGGATGACCCAGCCCGCCTACTTCACCGCCTACGGCGGGCGGCCACCAGAACGCACCGGAGCGCGGCACGCGTCCATCGCCCTACGGCCCCTACCGCATCGGCGACGGCTCGTCGCTCTTCATCGCCGTGCAGAACGACCGCGAGTGGGCCGCACTAGCCGAAACCGTGCTCAGCCGCCCAGACCTGATCGCCGATCCGCGATTCGTGCACAATACGGAACGTGCCAGCAACGACGATCAGCTCACCGCGATCATCGAGGAGGCACTGGGAGACACCCCGACAGACGATGCCATCCGGCTGCTCGACCGCGCCAATATTGCCTTCGCGCAGATGCGCGCACCTGCCGACCTCCTGACCCATCCCCAGCTCTCCGCCCGCGACCGATGGCAGCAGGTCGTCACCCCCGGCGGCCCAATCCAGGCGATGATCCCCCCGATCAACATTCGTGGACGAGCGGCACGGATGCAGGACGTGCCCGCCCTCGGACAACACACCACTGAGATTCGCGCCGAGTTCGCCTAACTCGCCCGGCGTTACCTCACGTCATCATGAGGAGCCGCCAGCACCGGAGCGCAGTCCGACCAAGCGTCGCGACCGCGGGACCGTCGGCAGCCAAGTCGCGAGTTCGATCGGCGCTGTGTCGTGCCTAGCTGTGTCGGCGGAGGTCTCTTGACGGCACGGCTGTCGGTGCCGGATCTCGCACGACCCCGCGACTTGCTGCGTCATCGATTTGGCGGGGTGACATCTCCAGATACTCGGCAAGAACGCTCGACGTATGCTCCCCTATCGAGGGCGCCGCAGCCGGGATGCCGCGGAGCTGCCCGAGGGTGATCGGCGAGCCCGGCGCGAGAATCGGCCCAACCCCAGGCTGGTCAACTACCCCGAAGAGGGGGTGCTCGCGGAGCGCGCGGGCGTCGTCAGCTGCCAGGTCCGCGAAACTACGATAGGGCGACCAGAGGATTCGCGTCTTTACCAATTCCTGTTCGACGTAGCCGGCGTCATGCTGCTGAAACCAGCCAGCCACTAGCGCCGCAATCACCTCCCTGTGCCGGTAGCGATCACCCTCGTCGGAGAAGTCCGCGGCGAGCGCGAGCCCTACCGCGAGCATGACCTCGTCAAGTTCAGTCATTCGCAGGAGGTCCCGCCACTGCCTCGTGGTGAGCGCGACGATCATGAATCGCTTGCCGTCTGCGGTGACGAAATCGCGGCCAAACGTCCCGTAAATGGAGTTTCCGTCGGCAATTCGGGGTGTCTCCGGGCTGACCTGTGCCTGGGCCAGGTAGCCGAGTTGGCCGGCTGTCGCGAGCGCGACGTCCTCGAGGGCCAACCGCAGCTCACCGCCACGGCCGGATTCCAAACGCTGGCGTTCGGCGCTCAGTACCGCTACGGCGAGGTAGAGGCCGGCAGCCATGTCCCAGGCTGGCAGCACATGGTTGATGGGTGCGTGGTTGTCACGCGGTCCCGTCACGAGCGGAAAGCCCGACCCTGCCTGCACGGTGTAGTCCACCGCGGTGCTTCCGTCGTGTTTTCCTGTCAGCAACACATGGACGATGTCCTGCCGTCGCTCGCGCAACGCTGAAAAGGAAAGCTCCTGCCAACGCTCGGTGTTCGTCACGAGTATGCCGCCACTAAAGACGACCAGGTCCGACACGAGGCGGCGCCCGGCCGGGTCATCAAGGTCCACCTCTATCGACCGCTTGCCCGCATTGAGGCCGTTCCAGTAGAGGCTGCTTCCATCCCGTGCAAGAGGCCAACGACTGCGGTCCGGCGCGCCACCGACGGGCTCCACCCGAATCACCTCGGCGCCCAACTGGGCCAGCGTGAGGCCGCACAGCGGCGTCGCCACATAGCTGGAGAGCTCGACGATGCGTAACCCTGCAAGCGGGGGCGCAGACGGCAGAGCCGACGTCATCTTAGGTAGAGCCGGACGGTGTCGATCTCCTCACGGAGCAGTCGGACGTCTTCCCAACTCGGTCGCGGCGTCTCGCGAACGCTGTCGGCGATCATGACATCCCAGGCGGTCGCCGCCTTGACGTCAGAGACGGTGAGTCCTGGGTGGATATCGGTGACCACGAGCTCGCCGAATTTATCGGGGCGACGCAGCACAGCCATCGGGGTGATAACGGTTGAGACGCCATGCCCAGGTGGCACCATTCGCGGGTCCTCCGCGTACGCCCGCACCGGGCTTGGCGACGTGCAGAAGTCGAGTTGAGATGGGAGCGACCCGCGATCGTGACGTCGCATGATGACTATGCACTCGCCAGCGTTCGGAACGATTTCGGCAGCCCCGCCCGCCCCAGGCAGACGGACCGTAGGCCGGCGCCAGTCGCCGATGAAACTTGTATTCAGACTGCCCCAGCGGTCTACCTGCGCGGCGCCGAGGAAGCCCACATCGATGCTGCCACCCTGCAGCACATACCCGAACAGAGCCTGCATTGTGAGCACGGACTCCGCCCCAGAGACGAGGACGGAGTCGGCGATGCCCTCCGCGAGGCCAGCAGGGTGTGCGCCACAGACTCCGGACTCGTAGACCAGCTCAATATTGGGGTTCACCGTCCGGCGAGCCAGGTCAACGGCAAGAGTCGGGAGCCCGACGCCAGCAAAGACCCGACCCTTGTCCCGCAGCTCGCGGGCTGCCACCACGGCCAGAAACTCGGAGCTTGACGGCGCAACGTCTGAGACGGGGCTCTGGCGGGCTTGGTTCACGACTGTCCCAGGGTCGACGTTCGACGACGACCGTAATTGACGCTTCCGGACTCGCGGTCGGCGACGGCCAGCCCCGCCCACCGCGGGGGGTCGAGCTGGCTCAAGTAGGCATCCCGACCTGGCAGGTCGTAGACCCACTCCTGCAGCCACTGCAGCGCGGAACTCCGATCTCGACTGATCGCTTCCCATTCTCGATAGAAGGCGTTGTCGCGGTCGTAGTAACCCTGCGCATACGACGGGTGCGCACCCCCTGGGCACTCCACGATGGCGTCGACGGCGTGGGCCGGAATGATTGTCCTGTTCGGGTCGGATCGGACCACGTCCTCGTCCACAACCTCCTCAACAGTCACGATCACAACGTCGGCCGAGAACGCGGCTTCTTGCTGGGCACCGAGAATGCCCCACATCTGCACGTTTCCCAGCCGATCGGCGCGCTGCGCGTGAAGGATGGTGACATCTGGATTGAGGGGCGGCACCACGTAGATATCGGGACCGCCGAACGGATCGTTGACCTTCCGTATCTGCGGATTCAGTTGCGGCATGTCGCTGCCGGCATAGGAGCGAATAGGAAAGAACGGCAGCTTCGCCGCCCCGGCTTGATAACGGCAAATCATGCCGTAGTGGCTGTACTCCTCGACGTCGAGCTGTTCGGGGTCACCACGCTCAACTCGCCGACGAACTTCATGTAACGAACCAGCCGACCCGCTTGCGAAGAACGATGCGACAAGCCGGGTAACGCATCCGGCTGTGATCAGCTGGTCCGCGAGCAGGTCGGGCGTCATTCGACACAAGGTCAAGTCACGACGCCCCTGCCGAACGATCTCATGACCGGCTGCAAAGGGAATCAGGTGACCGAATCCCTCAAGGCACACAGTCATCCCATCGTGCACATGCTCGGCTATAGCCGACCGGAGATCGGTAACCTTTGTGCGGGCGGCCATTCATCGCTCCTTCCGTCCGGACGTGATCCCCTCACCATCCCGTCTTCGGCCGAAGGGCGCCAATACCTATCTCAGCACCATTGATACTCCAGACGCATTAGTAGCTCGGCATCGATAGCCGGTGTGCAATCAAAAGACAACTCTCGACCTCGATCTGTCCGCGGGGTCATGAGCCGTGGGTCAGTTGACATGTCGCAGTGCCTCGGGCGTCGGCAGCGCTTCCTCGGATGCCCTCAGGACAGCGTTGAGGGCAGGGTTGTCGTCACCGCGACGCCAGGCCAATCGCGAGTACGTCGCTGCTCGGCCCTCTTTCAACGGAACGACTGCGATGCCCTCCTGCACCACGTTGGCGACAGCGACGTCTACCGAGAACGTGATGCCGACTCCGGCCGCAACCAAGGCCATTGCTGTCCAGGAATCGGGCGCAGTCTGGACTATGTCCGGTAGGAAGCCTGCCTCCTTGGCCGCGCGCACGAAGGCATCGCGCAGACTCGACCCCGGATCGGCCGGCAGCGCGACGAACGGCTCGCCCCGGCACTCATCGAGGCCGACCAACCGCCGCCTGGCGAGCCGGTGTTTCGCCGGCACCACAAGCACGAAGTGTTCTTCTGCGACGATCCTATTCGAAATCCCGTCGGGTTCCTCGGTCCACCGCACGATCGCAAGGTCCAACTCCCTGCCGATAACGGAACGGAGCGCCTCCTCGGCGTACTTGGTGCTCTGGAGGCTCAGCTCGATTCCGGGATGGCGCTCGCGGACTGCTCGGCCCAGATGCCCGATGAGCAGATGTGAGGACGGCCCCGCAAAACCGACTCGGACCCGGCCGATCTCCCCCCGTTCTGCGGCCTGGACGGCCCGGCGCGCGGCGCGACACCCTTCGACGATTTCGCGGGCAGGTTGGAGGAGTGCCTCGCCTGCAGCCGTCATTCGGACGCTTCGGGTCGTCCTCTCGAAGAGCCGGGTACCAAGATCGCTCTCTAGCTGCTGGACGGTGCGGCTGAGCGGGGGCTGGGCGATGTGCAGCCGTTCGGCAGCGCGGCCGAAGTGAAGCTCCTCCGCGACGACGAGGAAGACCTCTAGCTCGTGAAGTTTCATCCCAGGATTATTACAGATCGCTCAATAATCATGGACCAATCAAGTATTGGACGAGCAATAGATAGAGCGGAATCCTTGCCCTATGGACCCCGTCGAGTTCGCCCCGATCCTCGGCGCCGTGCGCGCGTTCGTCCGGAACGAGGTCGTCGTCGCCGAGGACGAGATCGAGCAAAGCGACCACATTCCCGACCGGCTGCGCCAAGCGGCCGCCGACATGGGCCTGTTCGGCTACGCGATCCCGGTGGAGTACGGCGGCCTCGGTCTGTCGATGACGGAGGAGGTTCAGCTCGCGTTCGAGTTCGGTTGGACGAGTCCGGCGTTCCGGTCGATGTTTGGCACTAACAACGGCATTGCCGGCCAGGTGCTGGTCAACTGCGGCACGCCCGACCAGCAGAAGACGTACCTACCCGGGCTGGCTAGTGGCGAAGTAGTGGCATCCTTTGCGCTTACCGAACCCGAAGCCGGCTCAGATCCCAGCGGACTTAAGACGCGGGCCGAGCGCGAGGGCGACGACTACGTCATCAGCGGACAGAAGCGCTTCATCACCAACGCTCTCGATTCCCACATTCTCTTGGTCTTCGCCCGTACCGGCAGCGCCGAGATCGGGACGAAGGGTATCTCCGTGTTCATAGTCCCGACCCAGACAAACGGCGTCACGATAGGCCCGAAGGATGCCAAGATGGGCCAGCGTGGAGCGGCGACCTCGGAGATCTTCTTTGACAATGTCCGGGTTCCGGCTACCAGCCTCGTTGGCGAGGTCGAAGGCGAAGGATTCACTGCGGCAATGCGCTCGCTCGCGAAGGGACGGCTGCACGTCGCGGCGCTGTGCGTCGGAATGGCGGAGCGCCTCATCGAGGAGAGCGTTCGCCATGCGACCACTAGCGGCCAAGGTGGGCGGAAGCTGGCCACCTTCCAGCTAATACAGGCCATGCTCGCGGACAGCCAGACCGAGGCATACGCAGGTCGGGCGATGGCCCTCGATGCAGCCCGCCGCTACGACGATGGAAGCGATCGGCGTCTTGCGCCCTCGATGTGCAAATTGTTTTGCAGTGAGATGGTGGGCCGAGTTGCCGATCGCGCCGTGCAGATCCACGGCGGGCTCGGCTACATGCGAGAGGTTCCAGTAGAACGCTTCTACCGCGACGCCCGCCTATACCGGCTTTACGAAGGCACCAGCGAAATCCAGCGCCTAATCGTAGCCAAACAACTCCTGCGGCAAGCACCCACCCTGCAGTGACGCTAGGAACCGAACGACAGGCAGCGCTCAGCATCGGCAAGGAGTGACGATGACCGACTTACACATGACCATCGACGGCAGCCGGGCGCCGACCACCTCCACCTTCGACGTTATCAACCCTGCAACAGGCCAGGTGTTCGCCCAAGCGCCAGACTGCACGCCCGCCCAACTTGACCAGGCGATGGCGGCAGCGCAGGCCGCGTACCGGACGTGGCACCGCGACGAGAAGTTGCGATGCGAGCTCCTACTCATGGCAAGCGAGGCCGTCCTTGCCCACACAGAACGGCTTGCCCCGTTGCTCGTTCGAGAGCAGGGCAAGCCGCTCGCGAATGCGAGGCAAGAATTTTCGAGTGCCGCCACCTGGCTTAGGTACTACGCCGAGCTTGAGGTCCCGCGGGAGATCGTTCAGGATGACGCAGCCGGCTACGCCGAGGTGTTTCGGCGGCCGCTCGGTGTCGTAGCGGCTATAACGCCATGGAATTTCCCGATCAGCCTCGCTATGTGGAAGATCGCCCCCGCCCTTCGGGCCGGCAACACGATGGTATTGAAGCCTTCGCCTTACACGCCGCTGACCACGCTTGCCCTCGGCGAGCTCCTTCAGGAGATCTTCCCCGCCGGCGTGCTCAACATCGTCACGGGGCTTGATCCCCTTGGCGAAATGATTACCGCCCACCCCACGCCGCGCAAGATCAGCTTCACTGGTTCGACGGCAACAGGCAAGCACGTGATGAGGTCGGCCGCCTCGGACCTCAAGCGCGTGACCCTCGAGCTAGGCGGCAACGACCCTGCGATTGTCCTGGACGACGCTGATCCGGCGATCATCGCAGAGGGGCTCTTCTGGGGCGCTTTTGCCAATAGTGGCCAGATCTGCGCTGCAGTCAAGCGCGTCTATGTGCACGAGAGTATCTGCGCCGAGGTTGTTGACGTCCTCGCCGAGCTAGCAGGAAAGGTGCGGATCGGCGACGGCATGCTAAGCACCACGCAAATCGGCCCATTGAATAACAAGGCTCAGTTCGATCTCGTCACGCAACTCGTCGAGGATGCGGCGCATCGAGGCGCCCGGGTTGCCGCAGGCGGGGCGGCGCTGCTCGGCGATGGCTACCTTTTCAGGCCGACGGTACTGAGTGATCTGGACGACGGGGTGCGAGTCGTCGACGAGGAACAGTTCGGACCGGTATTGCCGGTCGTGTCCTACCGCACCGTCGATGATGCGGTCGAACGTGCCAACAATTCGAGGTACGGCCTGACCGCCTCAGTATGGTCATCCGATCCTGAGCGCGCGGCGCTGGTCGGGTTACGGCTAGAGACTGGCCAGGTCTCGATCAATGCCCACATGGGCGGGGTCCGCGCGTCGCTGCCTTTTGGTGGTGCCAAATGGAGCGGCGTCGGCGTTGAGAACGGTCCGTGGGGTTTAGCTAGCTTTTCCGAGACGCAAGTCATTACCGGGCCTTCGCGTATCTGAAGTTGGTCTGCGGAGCTGCCAAGCTCAGCACGCCCCCACATAGCGCATAGTCAGGAGAAGTGATCAAAACCAACGCCGCCGTAGTTTACGAGCCGGGCAAATCAATTGAAATTGAAGAACTCGACCTTGCCGGCCCCAGCGCCGGCGAGGTGCTGATTCGCTATGCCTTCGCCGGCTTGTGTCACTCGGACTTGCACGTCGCGGACGGCACACTTCCCGCACGCTTGCCGATGGTCCTTGGTCATGAGGGCGCCGGGACCGTCGAGGCGATCGGGCCCGGTGTGACACGTGCGAAGGTGGGTGACCACGTCGTGTGCTCGTTCATTCCGAGCTGTGGGACGTGCCGCTATTGCGCTACGGGTCGTCAGTCGATCTGCGACATGGGTGCCCACACCCGCGACGGCTATTTGCCTGGAGAGCGGTTCCCGTTCTCCGGCTCAAGAGGCAAATATGGCGGTATGTGTATGCTCGGAACCTTCAGCCAGTACGGCGTTGTGCATCAAAATTCGGTAGTGAAGATCGATGATGACATCCCGCTCGACAAAGCTGCGCTAGTCGGGTGCGGCGTACCGACTGGCTGGGGCGCGGCCGTAAATACCGCGAATGTCCGCCCCGGTGACACGGTTATGGTGGTCGGCGTCGGCGGCATCGGGATCAACGCGGTGCAGGGCGCCCGCTATGCAGGCGCAAAATATATCGTTGTGGTCGACCCGCTGCCCAACAAGCGCCACTCGGCAGCCCGACTCGGAGCAACCCACACCTTCGCGAGCATTCTCGAGGCTATCCCCGTGATCAGCGATCTGACCAGGGGACAGCTTGCCGATTCGGCCATCCTCAGTCCGAGCCTCCTCACCTCGCGAACCGTGGCGGAAGCCTTCGAAGCCATTGGTAAGGGCGGCATCGTGGTCCTGACCGCGTTGAGTGCGATCGACGAGCAGACGGTGGAACTTCCTGGGGTAATGGTGACTCTGTATCGCAAGTCCATCAAAGGCAGCCTGCTGGGAGATTGCAACCCGACCGTTGATATTCCGAAGATCCTCGGGCTATATAAGAATGGCCTGCTCAAGCTCGACGAGCTGATCACGCGTACCTATAGGCTGGAAGAGGTGCCACAGGGCTACGAGGACCTCCTCGCCGGAAAGAACATTCGAGGGATCGTGGCGTTCGAGCACAGCTGAGCAGAGTGGGCTCGGCACGGTCTAGTCGATGCGCGTGGGGGCAAGGCGCCGTTCGCGCCAAGAGGAGTCCTGCCACCGAGGTCGAGCATGACTTCGGAGCGGGCTCGGCGCTTCCTTCGCAGCTCTGCACGCGACCACTGCGCCCGAGCTCCCGGTTTCAGTTGGCATCGTCCTCTCGCGTGGCTGCCAGCAGCAGGAGCCTACGGCCTGGGGCGCGCCCCGACTTCGGCAGCGGGACGTGAGGATGATCCGTCTTCGCCCGGTGGCGTACCGGCCTCGCGAACACCTTGACCGATGATCCGAGCGAGTTCGGGATCGGGGACCCCCGTCTGATTCAGTTTGTACTGCGTTGCCAATCCACCGAAACGCGCAACGAATTGCGGTCCGATCTCGTCCGGCGTTCCAACCAGCGCGAAGGTGGCGAGCACGTCGTCATCGATCAATGCACCCATCCTGTGCCAGCGATCCGGGTCGGCGGTCCGGGAGAGCTGGTGCAGTTCTTCGCCCAGATCGTCCCAGCCGTGCAATGCCAGCACCGGCCGATAGGACGGAGTCGAGGCGTAGAACGCCAATCGCTCGCGCACCGCGCGGTCCGAGCGAGCGAACTCAGCCTCATCACGTCCTGTCACCACCAGACTTGCACAGACAACCTCGAAGCCGCTCAGTTGCAGTCCAGCCGCACGCCGCCCGCGCGTGAGAGCAGGCAGCGTCACCTCCCGCAGGTATCGCTCGGTCGAGAAGGGATGGATGAAGAAGCCGGCCGCTCGCTCGCCGGCGACTTCGGTCATTCGCTCCCCTACCCCAGCGAGATAGACCGGTGGCGGCGAGTATTCGCACTCCGGAGTGAACATCGGAGCCATCAACGTGTGCGTGTAGAACTTGCCGCGGAAATCAAGTGGCGCGCCGGTGTCCCATGCCGACCAGATAGCCTCCAGCGCCGACAGATACTCGGCCATCCGGGCTGCCGGCGCCCCCCAAGGCATGCTGAACCGGCGCTCGATGTGGGCCCGCACCTGGCTACCCAAACCCAGGATGAGACGTCCACCGCTGTAGTCCTGCAACGCCCGCGCTTGCGTGGCCAGCGTCATCGGGGAGCGAGCGAACGCGACGAGGATGTTGGTCATCAAGCCAACCCGGGACGTCGCTCCGGCCGCAACCGTGAGCTCCAGCATCGGATCCGAAGCGGTCTCGTTACAGCTCACACCGTCGAAGCCGTCATCCTCTGCGGCGCTGGCCACCGCCGCGACACCGGCCAGCCGACCGTGGGGAGCGGCCAGCGGAAGCACAACCTTCATTGCAACACCCGGACTCAGTTAGAGAGGTAGAGGGATTCGATCTCGGAGCGCCGCTCGCGCAACTCCGCCCCACGGCCACTCATCTCGATACGACCGCGGCGCAGCACGTACGCTTCGTCGGCGACTTCGAGGGCCGCGTGGGTCTGCTGCTCCACGATAAGCACTGCCGTTCCAGCATCGGCCGCCCGGCGCACGGCCGCGAGCAGCCGCTTGACAATTACCGGTGCCAGTCCGAGCGAGAGCTCGTCCGCGATCAGCGCACGCGGCTGGGCCGAGAGTGCCCTGGCCAGGGTCAGCATCTGCTGCTCTCCGCCAGAGAGCAGGCGTGCGGCACGCGGCAACAGCGGGACGAGTTCAGGGAAGAGTTCGAGGGCGATCCTAATGTCCCCGCCACCAATCTCGAGATTCTCCTGAGCGCTCAGGCCCATGAAGACAGAGCGCTCCTCGGTGATAAACCGCAAGCCGCTGCGGGCTCGCTTGAACAGCGGCGCCCGGGATCGCTCGCCGAGCCACCACACTTCGCCCGACAGCGGGGTGAGGTCACCGGCCATGGCCAGCAGGGTGGTGGTCTTGCCTGCGCCGTTAGGCCCGAGCAACGCCACCACCTGTCCAGCTCGGACTTCGAGGGAGACATCGCGCACGGCAGGCAACCCGTTGTAACCCGCCGTAAGATCGCGACAGCCTAGGACTGCCTCGCCGCTGCTCGTCGTGCCACCCTGCCGACTCTCCTGGGACGTCCGACTCATCACAGTGACCCCGACCGCGACTGGCCAGCCAGATCGACATCGGCCTCAGACACCACGTTCGCCCCGGCTGTCGGGGCCGGCTCCAGCTCAGGGTCGATGCCTAGGTACGCCGAGGCGACCTTGGGATCGCGACGGACCACCTCAGGCGGACCCTGCACGACCAGCGCGCCGTAGTTGATGGCAATTACCCAGTCACAGGTCGACATCACGAGTTCGACGTCGTGCTCGATCAAGAGAAAGCCGATCCCCAACTCCTGGGCCGCACTTTGGATGACCGAGCGCAACTCGGCGGTCTCGGTGTCGTCGAGGCCGGCCGCCGGCTCGTCGAGGAGGATCACCGCCGGATCGGCCGCGATCGCACGCGCAATCGCAACTAGGCGGCGCTGCCCGTAGGAGAGCTCGTTGGGGAGGGTCCCCAGCGCCTCTGTGAGCCCGAGACGTTCGACAGCCCCGCTGGCCGCCGGCGAGAGGTGCACCCGTCGAGGCCAGAGCAGGTCCATCAGGAAGCGTGGCCGACTGCGTCCGACGCTCGCCACGTACAGGTTGTCAGCCACGGTCAGGTCATCGAAGAGTTCGACGCCCTGGAACGACCGAATCACTCCGGCCCGGGCGACGCGGCGCGCAGACTTGCCGGAGAGATCGGTCGTGCCGAACCGCACGGAGCCGGCTGACGGGCGGACGAAGCCGGTCATGGCATCAACGCAGGTGGACTTCCCCGCTCCGTTCGGCCCGATCAATCCAACTACCTGTCCCGGGGCGATTTCGAAGGAGATACCGTCCAGTGCCACGTTGCCGCCGTAACGGACGGTCAGGCCACTTACCGCGAGTACCGGTCCATCGAAGCGCGCATGGGATCCGTTGCCCACTGGCCGAGCGGCGAGTATCGGGCTCGTCGGACTCAGCCGAGGCACCGGAAGCCCGCGAGCAACGGCGGCCGCGGCGATGTCCTCGTTCACCCGGCCCACACCGTCCTGGTTACCGATCAGGGTCAGGATCAGCACGACCCCGCCGACCAGAGCAATCCAGTTGAGGGCCGAATTGCCGAAGACCTCGTTGAGGACATAGGCCGCTATGCCGCCGCCCGCGCTCAGTGCCGCCGGTACCGTGCCGGTGAGATAACCGATCCCACCGATCACTGTCCAGGCCAGTAGCTGGATCGACACCTGCGGCGCGAACTGGTCGGCTGACACTACGTTCTGGCTGAAGGCCAGCAGGATCCCTCCCAAGGCCGCGATCGCACACGAGACCAGGAACGCATAGAGCTTTAGGCCGCCCACGTTCAGCCCGAGCGCGGCTGATGCCCTCTCGCTGCTCCGCAAGGCAATGAGCATGCGACCTATTCCGTTCCGGCGCAGGTTGCTCATCATCAGCACCACCAGGACGATGCTGACCACGACCACCACGATGAAGCGCTTCACGTGCAGAATCGCGTCGAAATCCCAACCCCCGATATTGAGGGTGGAGATAGGAATAGGATTGACCGCCTGAAAGACCATTGAGTTGATCGCCGAAGCAAGGCTGAGCGTCACCACGGCCAGAGCCACACCTCGCGTGCGAAGGGAAGGCAAGCCGACCACCACTCCAAGTGGAATGGTAACGAGGACACCAACGCCTAGTGCCGCAAGGAACGGCCAGTGGTGATAGCCCAGTAATTCGCCGGCGACAAAAGCGCCGACCCCCCCGAAGGCCAGCTGCCCGAGGGAGACTTGGCCGGCGTACCCGGTCAGGAGGATGTAGGAGAGCGCGGGCAATACGAGCAGCAGGCTATTCAGGATTGGCGGCTGCCAGTTGGTCGGAACCCAGGTGTTCACGCTAACGATTGTGATCGCGGCCAACGGAAGTACGACCTTGAGTGGCGCCTTGCCCAGGCCCACACGCGGCAAGCGCAGGCCTACGAAGTTGCGCATCGGCAGGGACTGCCCACGGAGGGCCAGCGCCAACACGATCACGACAAGCGGCACTCCGTCCGAGGCGCCAGTCAGGTGCACCTTGCCGGAGATCACCGACTGCGCGACGCCGATTACCAGCCCACCCGCCAGGGTGGCAGGGAAGGAGGCCAGCCCACCCACTAACGCAGCGCCCAGCGCCACGATGGTGGTGGCGCTGAGGTTGGTGACGGTCAATGTCTGGATCGGCACCAGCAGGATGCCGGCCGCTCCTGCGAGCGCACTGCCCAGTGCCCAGTTGCCAAGGGCCAGTCGCGACTCGCTAACTCCGAGCGCGGCGGCCGCCCGGCCGTTCTCGGCTGCCGCAGTCGTGTGGCGGCCGAAGCTGGAGCGACGGTAGAGGAACCACAGCGCCACCGTGACGACCACAGAGATCACCAGCAGCCATCCCCGGTCGTCACCGATGAACAGCCCGCCGCCAAGATTGAACTTGTTCGTCGGCAGCGACGACGGAACGGTTCTCGTGCCGCTTCCCCAGTGCAACAGCGCGGCGGACTGCAGCGAGAGCATCAGACCAAGTGTGGCCAGCGATCGAGTCAGCACCGCGGCGTTGCGCAACGGGCGCATCACGAGGAGCTGAGTGAGCGCCCCGACGACCGCGGCGATGCCCACTCCGCCCGCCATAGCGAGCGGAGTGGGCCAGTGCTCCGAGAAGCGGAGGCCGTAGTACGAGTAGGCACCCAGCATCGCGACCGCACCGTGCGCGAAGTTCAGCACGCCCGACCCGCGGAAGGTCGCCACGATTCCCATGCCGAGCAGGGCGATCATGGCGCCGGGGCCTAGCCCCAGCAGGATTTCTTGCAATACTTCGCGCATCGCGCTACCAGCCTCACGGTCGATTTGTAACAGGTGCCGCCAGGATTAGCCGACCAATATTGGGTTGCCGGGCTCAACGACCAGCTTCCCGCCTGTGGCCCGGCAGAGATAGATGTACTTGTTGAATACACGGTTCTTGGACGACGGATCGACCGTGTAGTTCTTGAGCCAAAGGAAATCGAGGTTCTTGACGCCGTTCATCGCCGTGAAGACAGCTGCTGAGTTGATCGAACCGGAAATCCCGGATGCCACCTTCGCGAACAGCTGGACCGAGGTCCACCCCAGCAACCCGTTGGACGTCTCGATTGCCTTATTTCCGTTGCCGTACTTCTGTGCATCGGCCAGAAACTTGCTGATCGAGGAATCGTTGGTGTCATCGAGCGGGGGGTTCGGACTGTCCACGTAGATACCCTCGAGCTGCGCGGCGCTGAGGCCGGCTTGGCTGTAGACACCGCTGGACGTCCCGATGATCATCTTCGAGTCCTGCTGGCGGATCGCCGGGATAATCAGCGCTGCCACCTGCCCGGGGACGGCCAGAGCGATCGCGTCACTGCCGTGGATGGCGTCCTGCACCTGCGACGACACGTCAGTGGCCGTCTGCGGCACGGGCACCAGGCGCGCGCTGGCCCCCTTGGCCTTCGCCAGGTTGACGGTGGCCTGAGCCGCGGCCAGACCGGCCTGGCTGTCGATCGCCATCACCGCGATCTTCTTCACCCCGGCCACACCAGCGAGCTGCTGACCTGTCGCGCCAAATCCGCTAGCCGCGTCGATGAGCGGGAATGCGGCTGGACTCGAGTAATCGGCCGGAGTGAACGCCTGGCTGGCGATCGCCGGAATCTTCGCCGCCTGGAGGATCGGGAGTACGGCGGCACCTTCGAACGTCGCCATGTCAACAACCGCCGCAACCTTGTCGCTCACGGCCTTGCGGGCGCACGCGATGGCGGTGTTGTTGTCGGCGTTGGTATTGCAACTCTCGACCTTCAGCGGGTGGCCGTTGACGCCGCCCGAGGCGTTGAGCGCGGCGGCCGCCATCGTCACTGACGGAACCATCTCTGGCTGCGAATAGATGGCCGACTGAATCTCGCCCATCACCATCAGTTTGATCGGCGATCCAGTGGCGGCCCCCGACCCAGTGGCCGAGCTGGACGCGACCGAGGACGAGCCATCGGTCGATGCGCTAGCCGAGCCCCCCGAACCACCCTTCGAGCTGCTCGAGCACGCGGCGACAAGCATCGCGACACCGACAAGCCCTGCTGCAATCAGCGTTCCAGACCGGTTCACTCAAACTCCCTTCGTATTTGTCTCGATCGGCGAATGCCGAATTCGAATGTGCCGTGGCAGCCTAACTAGGGTCCCGGATTGAAACAAGTGCCAATTTCAGCGCCAGCACCGACGCCGTCAGAAGTCCGTCGATTGAGCCTGTTTTGGCTGTTTTATAAGATCATTCTGCCCTGACAGCACAATCTTCACCCACATTCAGGACGCCGAGAGCCCAAGCAAGGAAGTCAGCGCCGGGTATTATTTAGGTACCTAGTTTTAGAGACGAGGTGCCCCGATCGGGACACGGCACGGT
>JAOPUX010000245.1 GCA_025963285.1 Jatrophihabitans sp. | reverse complement strand
ATGAGGATCCAGCTGCCCTGCACCGGACGGGCCAGGTGCACGTCGAGGTCGACGTTGACGAAGGACCAGCGCTTCCAGTCGAGGGCGCTGGAGATGCCACTGGCCGAGTCGCCTACCAAGGCGGCGCGGGCGAGTCCGACGAGCGGCTCGTCGCCGACCAGGTTGCGAGTCGGGCGGGCCCAGACGACCCCTGGGCCGGGGACGTGGATCCCGCCGACCAAGGCGCGCCACTCGATGGTGTCGCCCAGCGGGAACGAGCCGACGAGTCCGGGCAGGCCCGCGGCAGGTTCCTGGGGAGTCGTCGGGTGGCTGACGGCGGTGGTGTCGGCGTCGCGGATCAGCCAGCTACGCGCCTGTAGGCAGGGGCGCCCGGCCGCGGCGACCGTCGTCTCGACGAGGGCGCCGCTGCGGGCCACCCGCACCACACGAGCCGTGAGCGTCACCTCGCCCACCGGCACCGGGCCGACGAACTCCGCACTCGTCCGCATGGCCACCAGGTCGGTGCGCCCGGTCGCGGCCACGGCAGCCCGCTCGGCGGCCCGGACGGAGAGCGCGGTGGGCGGCCCGCCGTGCTGCAACCCGGGGTCCCAGGGGCCTGCGGTGGCCGGCTCGGCGAGATACGTCCCCGTGTACTCGTCCTCGTGGTGGACGTGAAAGTAAGAGTCGGTCACGAGCCCAAACTAGTTGCAGCGCCGCGGTACCGAATGGCCTACACTTGCGGGCAGAAGGGGCGTGCGGCACATCCCTCCCGTGCCGCCGCCCCTTCGTCAGCTCCAAACGGCCTCCTCGTGGCCTACGCCACACTCTCCTGCGATGGCGGAGCCGGCGCGGCGAAACCGGAGTGCCGTGTACCGACGAACAACTCTCTGTACGGGTAGGTACGCCAGAATCGGGGCAGGACCCCAGGTTCGGCCCCACTGGAGGAGTTCGTCGTGACGGGTCGCAGGATCGCAGTAGTCGGAGCTGGGGTCGCAGGTCTCACCGCGGCCCACGTGCTGCAGCAGCACGCCGACGTCACGCTCTTCGAGGCCGCCGACCGGCTCGGTGGTCACGCCGACACCCATGACGTCCCCACCAGTGACGGCCGGGTACTCAGCATCGACACCGGCTTCATCGTGCACAACAAGCAGACCTACCCGACCCTGCTGCGGCTCTTCGCCGAGCTGGACGTGCCCACCCAGGAATCGGACATGAGCATGTCCATCTCCTGCGCCGGCTGCGGCCTGGAGTACGCCGGTGGCCGCGGGCTCTCCGGCCTGCTGCCGTCGCTGCGGGCGGTCTCGAAGCCCAGGTACCTGCGCATGCTCACCGAGGTGAAGCGCTTTCACCGGCAGGCCAAGGAGCTGCTGGCCGGTGACGACGACGCGCTCACGCTGCGTGAGTTCCTCGCCGCGGGCGGTTTCTCCGACTACTTCGTCTCGCACTTCATGACCCCGGTCGTGGCCGCCGTCTGGTCCACCGCGCCCAGCCAGGCCGGTGACTACCCGGCCCGCTACCTCTTCACGTTCCTGCAGAACCACGGCATGCTCACCGTGACCGGTGCCCCGACCTGGTACACGGTGGTGGGCGGGTCGGCGCGCTACGTAGAGAAGGTCGCCAAGGGCCTCACCGCGGTGCAGACCTCAACCCCCATCCGCTCGGTGCGCCGGGTCGACGGCGGGGTGGAGCTCCGGGACGAGGACGACGTCGTCACGCTCTTCGACGGCGTCGTGATCGCCACCCACCCGCACCAGGCGCTGCGGATGCTCGCCGAGCCGACGAGCGCCGAGCGGGAGCTGCTGGGCGCCATCGCGTACACCCGCAACCCGACGCTGCTGCACACCGACACCACGCTGCTGCCGTCGGCGCCCCGGGCACAGGCCTCGTGGAACTACGCGATGCCCTCCTGCACGGCGGTGCCGTCGAGCGTGCAGCTCAGCTACAACATGAACCGCCTGCAGCGTCTGGACGCCGATGCCACCTACGTGGTGACCCTCAATGGCGAGGCGCAGGTGGACCAGCACTCGATCCTGGCCCGGATGGAGTACGAGCACCCCGTCTACACGACCGACTCGGTGGCCGCCCGCGCGCGCCTCGCCGAACTCAACGACGGGGTGATTGCCTTCGCCGGCGCTTACCACGGCTGGGGCTTCCACGAGGACGGTGCCCGGTCCGGCGTCGACGCCGCAGCCAGCCTCGGCGTCGACTGGTGACGTGATGAGCGGCAACCGCATCTACGAGGTGAGCGTCGGCCACGTCCGCAACGACGTCGTGCGCCACGACATCCGCCATCGCACCTACCAGTGGTTCGTCGACCTTGACGACCTGCCCCGGCTGCCGCGTGGCCTGGGGTGGCTCGCGCGCTTCCAGTCCCGCGATCACGTGGGCGATCCAGCGCTGACGCTGCGGCAGAACGTCGACGCCTACCTCGCCGAGAACGGGATCGACCTGCTGGGCGGCCGGGTGACGATGCTGACCAACGCCCGCAGCGCCGGCTACGTCTTCAACCCGCTCTCGGTCTACTGGTGCCACGACCCGGCCGGGGCACTCGTCTGCGTCGTCGCAGAGGTGCACAACACCTACGGTCAGCGGCACCGCTACCTGCTCTTCCCGGACGACGCGGGGCGGGCCGAGACCGAGAAGCAGTTCTACGTCTCGCCGTTCTACCCGGTGGACGGTTTCTACCGGATGAGCGTGCCTGAGCCGGCCGAGCAGCTGGCCGTGACGATCACGCTGCACCGCGAGGGCCAGCGCCCCTTCACCGCCTCGGTGCGCGGCACCGCCCGCCCCGCCACCACGGCCGCCGCGCTGCGCGTGGCCGTGCGGCACCCGCTTGAGACCTGGCTCGTCCGAGCCCTGATCACAGTTCACGGCATCCGCCTGTGGCGCAAGGGATTGCCCGTGCAGCCACGCCCCAACTCGGAGGACAACATGAAGCGCACCGTCGCCGACCGCCTTGCAGCCCTGATCAAGCGATGCGTCGGCATCGACCTGCCGGTGCGGCTGCGCGCATGGGACGGCAGTGAGGCCGGTCCCGCCGACGGTCCGGTGCTGGTGATCAAGTCACGGCGCGCGCTGCGACGCCTGCTCTGGGCGCCGGGTGAGCTCGGACTGGCCCGTGCCTACGTCACCGGTGACATCGACGTCGAAGGCGACCTCGCCGCCGGCTTCCGGCAGGCCTGGAGCGTGGCTCGGCAGCGACCCGAGACCGGTATCAAGCTCGGCCCCGGTGATCTGGCCAGGGCAGCCCTGGCCGCTGCCCGGCTCGGCGCGATCGGGCTGCCGCCCAAGGCCCCGGCCACCGAGGCGAAGCTCAGCGGCGGGCTGCACAGCCGGCTGCGCGACCGCAAGGCGATCTCGCACCACTACGACCTCTCCAACGACTTCTACCAGCTGCTCCTCGACCCGAACATGGCCTATTCGTCGGCCTACTACGAGTACCCGGGGCAGTCGCTCGTCGAGGCCCAGGACGCCAAGCTCGACCTGATCTGCCGCAAGCTGGACCTGAAGCCGGGGATGCGCCTGCTCGACATCGGCTGCGGCTGGGGCTCGCTCATCGTCTACGCGGCCAAGCACTACGGGGTCAGCGCCGTCGGCATCACCCTCTCGGCGCAGCAGCGCGACCACATCGGCAAGCGGATCGCCGACGAGGGCCTCCAGGACCTGGTGTCGGTCCGGCTGCAGGACTACCGCGAGTTCGGCGAGCTGGTGCGCTCCGGTGCGGAGGCACCCTTCGACGCCGTCAGCTCGATCGAGATGGGGGAGCACGTCGGCGAGGAGCAGTACCCGACCTACACCGGCATCATGTTCGACGCGCTCAAGCCCACCGGCCGGCTGCTGCTGCAGCAGATGTCGCGGCGGATGGACTCGGCACCGGGTGGCGGAGCCTTCATCGAGAGCTACATCGCGCCGGACATGCACATGCGTCCGCTCTGGCACACGGTCGAGCTGGTGCAGAACGCCGGCTTCGAGGTCCGCGACGTCGAGGCCATGCGCGAGCACTACGTCACGACCGTCGAGGACTGGATCGCCACCTTCGAGTCCAACTACGCCAAGGTCGTGGCCATGGTCGGCGAGGAGACCGCACGGGTCTGGCGGCTCTATCTCGTCGGCGGAGCCCTCAGCTTCGAGGAGGGTCGGATGGGCGTCGACCAGTTCCTCGCCGTCAAGCCCACCTCTGTCGGCGAGAGCGCGATGCCGCCGATGCGGCCCTGGGCGCGCCCAGCTGCACAATGAGGCCATGAGGATCGCATGAGCTTCGACGCAAGCGCCTTCGGCGCCGCACTGCCCTGGGCAGGCGGCGCCGTCGTCGTCGTGCTCGCCGCAACCTTCGCCGCCTCCAAGATCGCGCACAAGCACAGCGTGATCGACACTGCCTGGGGGCTGCTCTTCTTGGTGATCGCGGTGGCGGTCTTCTTCCGATCCGACGGGCATGCCGATGGCACCCGGCGGTGGCTGCTGCTGATCCTGCCGGTGCTCTGGGGTGGGCGGCTCGCCCAGCACATCGGCCGGCGCACGATCGGCAAGCCCGAGGACCCCCGCTACGAGGCGATGCTCGCCAAGGCACCCGGCAACCCGGACCTCTACGCGCTACGGATGGTCTACCTGCTGCAGGGCATCCTGGCGTTCTTGATCTCGGCACCAATCCTGGTGGGCGGCTTCGAAACGGGCTCGGTCAACGCGATCGCCTGGGTCGGCGTGGCGCTCTGGTGCGTCGGCGTCTTCTTCGAGGCGGTTGGCGATCACCAGATGGAGGCCTACCGGCGCAACCCGGCGAACAAGGGCGGCGTGATCGACGTCGGCCTCTGGCGCTACACCCGCCACCCCAACTACTTCGGCGATGCCTGCGTCTGGTGGGGGATCTTCCTCGTCAGCGCGTCGAGCTGGCCCGGGGTGCTGACCTTCCCGGCTCCCGTGCTGATGACGTTGCTGCTCACCAAGGGCTCCGGCGCACGCATCCTCGAGAAGCACATGTCCACGCGCGCCGGCTGGGCAGAGTACGCGGCTCGCACCAGCGGCTTCATCCCGCTGCCGCCGCGCAAGGGCCGCCCCGCTCAGTGAGCTGTTACCCGGCCACAACAAGATCCACGTGCGCGCAGCCAGCTAGAGGGAAGTTCTTCGCTTTCCGGCGCCCGGACGTACCCCCAGACTCGACTAAGCAGAGGCGCTGATGCTGTGCCGGTAGGGAGCACAGCATCAGCGCACTGCTGCCTTCCGGCAGGGGCTGGGGTATCCGGTCAGACGCTGTAGCGACCGCGGAGGACGCTCACGTCGCTGAAGGCGCTGGTCGTCGCCGGTTGCACGCTGACCTGGATAGCGCTGTAGCGCGCGACCAGGTCCTTCGGGACGGTCAGTGACGCCTTGCCGTCGTTGCCGATCCAGCCGATGGACTGCATCTGGGTGCCGGTGGCGTTGGTCAACCAGACCTCGTAGTGCTTGCCGCTGACCTGGGGCAGCGACGTGGCGTCGAGGGTGACACGGTCGCCGTTGATCTTGGCGGTGGCGGGAGCGGTGCCGACGTCGTAGGCCGAGAGGGCCACGGTGCTGCCCGAGCTGGAGGAGCCGCTGTCGACGGCGACGAAGGTGCCGACGCCGGCCCCGATCAGGACCACCGCCGCTGCTGCACCGAGCAGCATGCGGGGGGAGACGTGGCCGATCCGCCGCACCTGGGGGGCAGGTTCGGCCGCCTCCTGGCGGATCTGGGCGAAGACCAGTGACATGTCCGGGAGTGCGGGCACCTCGTCGAGCTCGGCATGCTCGGCCCGGTCGCCACCGTTGACGATCTCCGGAGCGAAGCGGTGGGCCGAGGTGATCGACGCGTGCGCCACTACGGCCGACACCAGCTCCTGCTGGCAGTCGGCGCACTCACGCAGGTGGGCAGCAGCGTCGAAGACGACGTCGCGGCTTGCCTCACCGGTGAGCAGGCGGGGCAGCTCGTCGGAGATGTGGGCGTTCATCGCAGACCTCGGGAACTCTCGAGAAGACCGGCCATTCGCTGCAGTCCACGCGAGGTCCGTGTCTTCACGGTTCCCAGCGGGATGTCGAGCGCCATTGCGATCTCGGTTTGGGTATAGCCATCGAAGTACGCGAGTTCGATGACCTGGCGCTGCAGTTCGGGGAGCAGGTCGAGCGCGGAGCGGACCTCGTCGGCCCACACCAGGCGCTCTGCCACCTCCCGGCCGTCGTCGCCGGTGATCTCGCGCATGGAGTCGAGCGGAACCACCACGTCCTTGCGCTTGCGGAGGTGGTCGATCGCCCGCTTTCGTGCAATGCCGAGTACCCAGCCCCGCAGGGAGAGACTCGGGTCGTACCGTTCGTGGACCCGCCACACCTCGTAGAAGACCTTCTGCATGACGTCTTCGATGTCAGGCTGAGGCACATACCGGGCGAGGTAGGACATGACCAGCGGCCCGAGGGTGCGATACGCCTCCTCGAGTGCTTCGGGCTGGCCTTGGTTCAGGCGCTCGCCGATGTCGTTCAGGGCCGCTTCCACACTGGTCCGTTCGTGGCCGGGCCCCACTTCGGTTCCACCGTCGGTCACGGGAGAACTCTCCCAGACCTGTCTAGCTGCAGGCCCACGACCTAATTGTCCACTATGCGTGTTCTGTGAAAGGCTTCTGGGAATCTGAAGACGAGCGAGAGGACCGCGACTGTGCCCGAGACCACGTCCACCACCGAACCCCGAACCCGGCGCCGCCCGCGGGTCGGTCGCGCCAGGCCGATCCTGGTGGGCGCCGTCATCGCGGCGGCCGGCCTGGTGCTGGGAGGCGTCGCCACCGCCCTTGCGTCAGGTGGTGCGCCCCGGCATGGCGACGCGATCCCGAACGTCACGACCGTCGAGAACCAGATCAAGGCCTACTACGGCAGCGTGCCCGGCAGCCTCCCGGGTGTCGGTGCGGTGACCCTGCCCGACCCGAACGGCAACTATGCCAAGGAGGTCCGTGGAATCGAGGTCCAGGCCAAGCAGGCGCTGCGCTACGGGTTGAGCCACCACGGCCGGGGCAAGCCCGCGATCGTGCTGGACGTCGACGACACCAGCCTCAACACCTACGACTACGAGATCTCGTCGCAGTTCGGCTACACCCCGGCCAGCAACGCCACCTTCGTGCTCGACAAGGCGTTCCCGGCCGTCTTCGGCATGCCGACGCTGGCCAACTGGGCCCAGGCTCACGGCTACACGGTCTTCTTCATCACCGGGCGCCCCGAGAGCCAGCGGGCCGCCACGGCCGGCAACCTGGCCGACGTCGGCTTCAGCGAGCCGACCGATCCGGCGCACCTGTTCCTGAAGCAGTCCACGCCGGTGTCGTACCTGCCGTGCAGCACGACGTCCTGCACCACCATCCAGTACAAGGCCGGCACCCGTGCCTACCTGAGCTCGCTGGGCTACACGATCGTCTCCGACTTCGGGGACCAGTACAGCGACCTGGAGGGCGGCCACGCAGGCAACAAGGTGAAGCTGCCGAACCCGATGTACTTCCTGCCTTGAGGGTGACGCACCTGGCTCGGGTTACCCCCTACGGTGGCGTAGCCCGAGCCGGTGCGCGCACCATGGAGTGATGGTGATCAACTCCTTCGTCGCGATCGGGGATAGCTTCACCGAAGGCCTCAACGACTTTCGGTCGGACGGCACGGTGGCCGGGTGGGCCGACCGCCTCGCCTGCTACCTCGACGCCGACCAGCCTGGCCTGCGCTACGCGAACCTGGCCGTACGCGGCCGGCTGTTGGATCAGATCGTCGAAGAGCAGTTCGCCTCGGCCCTGGCGGAGCATCCGGACGTACTGGCGTTCTCGGCAGGCGGCAACGACCTGCTGCGAGTGGGCTCGGACCCCGACGCCGTGGCGGCCCGCTACGAGACCGCGGTCGCCCAGCTGCGCGCATCCGGGGCGCAGGTGCTCGTCTTCACCGGCTTCGACGTCGGCAGCACGCCGGTGCTACGCCTCGCTCGCGGCCGGATCGCCATCTACAACGAGCACCTGCGCGTGATCGCCGCACGGCACGACTGCCTGCTCGTCGATCTCTGGTCGCTCGACGCCCTGCGCGACCGGCGTGCCTTCAGCGACGACCGGCTGCACCTCTCACCGGAGGGGCACGAGCGGGTAGCACGGCTGGCGGGCCGGGTGCTCGGGCTGGAGACGGCGGCTCCGGACGAGCCGTGGCCCGGCACGATCGAGGCGGCCACCCGCCGCGACGACCTGATCTGGGCCCGCACCCATCTGGTGCCGTGGGTCCGGCGCCGGATCCGTGGCGAGTCCAGTGGTGACGCCGTGGTGGCCAAGCGTCCGGTGCTCGACGCCGTGCACGACGCGCGGACGGGCTGACCGGGCGAGCACTCCCCGGCGTTGCAGGCCTGCCCGGCGGTGGCGATGAGCCAGAATACGTAGGTTGGACGTCTGCTGGGCCGGTTCGGGGAGGCACGAGATGCAGTTGCCGATCACGCCCCGCGTGCAGCCGGCGCTCCCGATCGGGGCGTGTCCATCCTGACGTACGACGCGATCGTCGTCGGGGCGGGGCCAAACGGCCTCGTTGCGGCGCTCACCCTGGCCCGGCGCGGGCAGCGAGTGCTCGTCGTCGAAGCTGCGCCGCGCATCGGCGGCGGGCTGCGCACCGAGGAGCTGACTCTGCCGGGCTTCCGGCACGACGTCGGCGCCACCGTGCTGCCGCTGGCCAAGGGCTCGCCGGCATTTCGTGAGCTAGCCCCGGAGCTGTACGGCCTGCGGTGGGCCCAGCCTGAGGTGCCGCTCGCACACCCGCTGGCGAAGGAGGCGACGCTGCTCTATCGCGACATCGACGCCACGGCGTTCGGTCTCGGCGATGACGGCACGCCCTACCGGACTCTGATGCGCCCACTGCTCGACGAGCGGGTGGTCGATGCCCTGCTCAGGCCTCGCTCGCCGGCGGTCGCGGCGCGGGCGTTGCCCGGACTCGCGCGCTACGCGACCAGCGGCGCGCTGCCCGCCAGCCTGCTGGGCCGGCTGGCCTTCCGCGACGAGCCGGCCCGTGCGCTGCTGGCCGGACTCGCCGCACACGCCGTGCTGCCACTGCACCGGCTAACCACCGCAGGTGTGGCGACGCTGCTAGCCGGCCTGGCGCACAACGTCGGCTGGCCGGTGGTCGTGGGCGGTTCCGAGCAGCTGGCGCGGGCGCTCGGAGCCGCGCTGCTTCGCCACGGCGCGGAGATCCACGTCGGCACCCCCGTGCGGAGCCTCGCCGAGCTGCCACCCGCGCGGGCCGTGCTCCTCGACCTCACCCCGCGGCAGATCCTGGACGTGGCGGGGGAGCGGCTGCCGGCACGCTATGCGCGGGCCCTGCGCCGGTTCCGTTACGGCCCTGGTGTCTTCAAGCTGGACTGGGCACTGGACGCCCCGGTGCCGTGGCGCGACCCGTCGGTGGGCGCGGCCGGCACCGTTCATCTGGGCGGCACCGCCGGACAGATCGCGGCCGCCGAGCGCGCCGTCGCGAGGGGCCGGCACCCCGAGCGTCCGTACGTGATCTGCGTGCAGGCCACCACGGCAGATCCGACCCGGGCCCCGGCAGGCAAGCACACCCTCTGGGCCTACTGCCACGTGCCGCACGGCTCGACGGTAGACATGACCGCCGCGATCGAGAACCAGCTGGACCGCGCCGCACCGGGCTTCCGCGACCGGGTGCTCGGCCGCAGCGTGCTCTCCCCGGCCGCGCTGGAGAGCCTCGACGCCAACCTGATCGGCGGGGACGTGGGTGGTGGCAGCGCCGACCTGCGTCAGCTGCTGGCCCGGCCGGCGCTGAGCGCCCAGCCATGGCGCACCCCGCTGCGCGGGCTCTATATCTGCTCGGCCAGCACCCCGCCGGGCGGTGGGGTGCACGGCATGGGCGGCTGGAACGCGGCCAAGCTGGTGCTGCGCGATCTCGCCTGACCCGGCGACGCCGAATCAGTGATACCGACGCACCACGACACGCCGTGCTAGCGGTGCCCTGGTATCAGTGATTCACGCCGTCAGCGGGCGTTGATCGGCACGAAGGCGCGCTCGGTCGGGCCGGTGTAGAGCTGGCGCGGGCGGCCGATCTTGGTCTCCGGGTCGTTGATCATCTCGTGCCACTGGGCGATCCAGCCGGGTAGCCGGCCGATCGCGAACAGCACGGTGAACATCTTGGTCGGGAAGCCCATCGCCCGGTAGAGCAGGCCGGTGTAGAAGTCGACGTTCGGGTACAGCTTGCGGCTCACGAAATAGTCGTCGGAGAGCGCGTAGCCCTCGAGCTCCATCGCGATGTCGAGGAGGTCGTCGCGCTTGCCCAGCGCCGAGAGCACCTCGTCGGCCGTCTTCTTGATGATGGAGGCGCGCGGGTCGTAGTTCTTGTAGACCCGGTGGCCGAAGCCCATCAGCTTGACGCCGTCCTCCTTGTTCTTCACCCTCTGCACGAAGTTGGCCACGTTGCCGCCGTCGCGCCGGATGCCTTCGAGCATCTCCAGCACCGACTGGTTGGCGCCACCGTGCAGCGGTCCGAAGAGGGCGTTGATTCCCGCCGACACCGAGGCGAAGAGGTTGGCCTGCGAGGAGCCGACGAGGCGCACCGTGGACGTGGAGCAGTTCTGCTCGTGGTCCGCGTGCAGGATGAAGAGCAGGTCGAGTGCCTTGACGACCACCGGGTCGAGCTCGTAGTCCTCGGCCGGGTTGCCGAACGTCATCCGCAGGAAGTTCTCGACCAGGCTCAGCGAGTTGTCCGGATACAGGAACGCCTGCCCGACGGACTTCTTGTAGGCGTACGCGGCCAGGGTTGGCAGCTTCGCCAGCAGCCGGACGGTGGAGAGCTCGACGTGGGCGTCGTCGAAGGGGTTCAACGAGTCCTGGTAGAAGGTCGACAGCGCCGAGACGGCCGAGGAGAGCACCGGCATGGGGTGGGCGTCACGCGGGAAGCCGTCGAAGAAGCGCTTGAGGTCCTCGTGCACCAGGGTGTGGCGCTGGATCTTGCCCTCGAACTCGGCCAGCTGGACCGGACTCGGCAGCTCGCCGTAGATCAGCAGGTAGCTGACCTCGGTGAAGGTCGAGCCGGCGGCCAGCTCATCGATCGGGTAGCCGCGGTAGCGCAGGATCCCGGCGTCACCGTCGATGTAGGTGATGGCCGACGAGCACGAGGCGGTATTGGCGAAACCGGGGTCGAAGGTGACCAGGCCGGTGGTGGCCAGCAGCTTGCTGATGTCAGCACCGGTCGAGCCCTCGCTGGCTGCCCTTACGGGAAGCTCGAGCCTCGTCTCGTCTGGTGCAGTGAAGGTGGCTACGTTCGCGTCCGACATCGAGCTGCGTTCCCCTCTATAAGGTCTGTTCGGACCTTACTGCGGAGTTCACCGCTCAGGTCGGCGAGGTGAGATTCTGCACGCGCACCTGGCCCCGGGCGACGAGCCGATCCTGCTCGTCGGTGATGTTCACCAGCCACAGCTGCTGCGACCTGCCGCGGTGGATCGGCTCGGCCACCGCGGTGAGTAGGCCGTCGCTCACCGCCCGCAGGAAGTCGGTGTGGTTGGAGACTCCGACGATGTTGCCGCGCTCGCCGAACCAGAGCGCGGCGCCCATGCTGGCCGCCGACTCGACGGCGGCGCAGTGCACCCCGCCGTGCAGGATGCCGAAGGGCTGGTGCAGCGGAGGTTCGACGCGCCAGCGGAGCACGACGCGATCACCGCTCGCCTCGACGATCTGGATACCGAGCAGGGTGTCGAGCCCGGCGGACATGGGCAGCTCTTCGGTCACCACCGGAACCTATGCCATCACCGCTGCGGGGTCGGCACCCGCTCCAGGCTGCGGCGGGTCAGCACCCACCAGATCTCGGCGATGTGCTCTGCCCTGCGCAGGCTCGCCCCCGTGGCCTCCTCGAAGCGGGTGAGCCGGTGTCGCAGCGTGTTCGGATGGACGAAGAGGGCTCGCGCGGCGTCGTCGATGTTCTGCTCGGCGTCGAAGTAGGCCTGCACGGAGTCGAGCAGCTGCGCACCGAAGTCGCCGAGCACCCGCAGCGGCTCGAGATAACGCGCGGCGAGCACCTCACCCATCGCGGCGTCGGCCACAACGCTGGCCCGCAGCCCCACACCGGCGAGGGTGACGAGCCCGGTGCAGCTGCCGCGCGCGCTCTGCAGCACCCGGCCGGCGACGAGGTAGGACTGTCTCCCGGAGGTGAGCGGGAGCGCCGGGCCGACACCGGCCAGGAAGGAGAGCGGGCGGCAGGGCAGTGCGGCGAGCAGGCCGACGAGCTCCCCGTCGAGGACGGCCGAGACCCCGCCGGCGCCACGACGCGGCCAGAGCTGCTCGCGCCGCGCACCGTCGAGGTCGGCCCGCAGCACGTGATAGTGGAGCGCCGGGTCCAGGTCGCAGGCCAGCGCTGCCTCGGCCAGCTCGTGAGCCCCGGCGGTGCCACCCACCACCGCGCCCACGCAGCGAGCCTCCGCAGCCTCCCGGGCCAGGCGCTCCTCCTCACCCAGGTTCTCCGGAGAGATGCGGTCGGTCAAGACCTCCATCCAGTCCCAGAGCTCGGTGGCGAGTGAGAAGGTCGATCCCGAGCCGAGTTCGGAGCCGTCGGCGAGGCTCTGCGCGAACTCCATGGCTTCCCGGACGCTGAGCCGGACGCCCCTGATCAGAGTCCGCAGCCCGACGCCGTCACGGGCCCGCAGCCGACCCAGGTCCGCGAAGGTGTCCAGCAACGCCGGGTTCGGCCCCTCACCGGAGACGAGCATCTTGGCGATGTACTCGATGCCGAACTCGGCACGTTGCTGCAGCTCGGCACGCTCGTGGGCGGCGTAGCCCGGGAACTCGGCCTGCAGGCGGTCGACCATGCGGGCCGCGAGTTCGGCGCGTCGGAGGCTCACCAGCTCGACCAGCGCGACGGCGTTCGGGTCGATGGCCACCAGGGCATTCTGAACCGGTTGCAGCGAAGATGCACGCATGGATCAGTAGAGCCCGTCCACCACGTCGGCATAGCGAGCGGTGATCACCGCACGCTTGATCTTCAGGGTGGGCGTCAGCTCGCCGGCGTCGATGCTGAAGTCGTTCGGGAGTACGGCGAAGTCGCGGATCCGCTCGGGTGGCGCGTAACGAGCGTTGGCCTCGTCAAGGGCTGCCCGGACGAGGTCATGCACCGCGGGCAGCCGGCTCAGCGCGGCCAGATCCTCGCCCAGCCCCCGTTCCGCGGCCCAGGGCAGCAGCTCCTCGGCGTCGAGGGTGATCAGCACGACGGGGTGTGGCCGGCGATCCCCGCACATCACGGCGTGGGAGATCCAGCGGCTGCGGCGCAGCTCGGTCTCCAGGTTCGCGGGGGTGAGGTTCTTGCCTGCGGCGGTGATGATGATGTCCTTCTTGCGGCCGGTGATGCGCAGGTAGCCGTCCTCGTCCAGGGCGCCTAGATCGCCGGTGTGCAGCCAGCCGTCGATCACGAGTTCGGCCGTGGCCTCCGGGTTGCTCCAGTAGCCGGTGAAGGTGCCCGCCGAACGCGAGCAGACCTCGCCGTCGGCGGTGATGCGCACCTCGACGCCGGTGACCGGCTGTCCGACGGTCCCGAACTTCACCGCCCCGGGACGATTGGCGGTGATCACCGCGGTGGCCTCCGTCATCCCGTAGGCCTCGTAGATCGGCACGCCGCAGGCGGCGAAGAACTCCAGGATCTCCGGTGCGATCGGCGCGGCTCCGGTGAGTGCCTGCTCCACGCGCCCGCCGAAGGCCGCGCGCACCGCCTGGCGGAGATCGGGGCCGGGATCTGCGGTGGCGCCGACCGCCGTGGTGACGACGGCGTAGACCTTCTCGAAGAGACGGGGCACCGAGGGCAGGTGGGTCGGCCGGACGGCGGCCAGTTCGTCGATGACCCTGCGGATGTCGCCGCCGCTGTAGGCCATCGTGGCGCCCAGCTCCAGTGCGACGATCTGCACCATCCGGGTGAACATGTGCGCGAGGGGAAGGTAGACGTAGACGACCGAGCCGGGCCCGAGGCTGCCGATCTCCTCGATGGCGTCGAGCATGGCGCGCCAGTTGGCGTGCGAGATCTGGCAGCCCTTCGGGTTCCCGGTGGTGCCCGAGGTGTACATGATCGTTGCGGTGCTATGCGGGTCCAGCGCCGGCCGCACCGCGGTGGGGCCGGCCAGCCCGAGGGCCCGCACGTCGTCGAGGCTCAGCACGTCCGGCCCCGTCGCCTCGCCGATCGAGACCACGGTGCGCAGCGCGGGCAGCCCGGCGCGGATCGAGGCGAGCCGGGCCAGGTGCTCGGTGCTCGGTGCTCTCCAGGATCAGCAGGCTGGCACCGGAGTCCCGCAGCACCCACTCGATCTCCGGAGTCGCGTTGGTGGGGTAGATCGGGACGGCGATGGCGCCGAGCTCCAGAATCGCCAGGTCGCAGATCGTCCACTCCGGCGAGGTCTGGGCAAGGAGCGCCACGCGGTCACCGGCACGTACGCCGCAGGCACGCAGCCCGGCGGCCACCCGGCCGGCCGCCTCGCCCAGGCCGTCGAAGCTGCGCTCCTGCCACGTGCCGTCGACCAGGTAGCGCTGGGCCACGGCGTCACCGTGCCGGGCGCCCGCCCACCCGGCCAACCTCGAGAGGTCGGCCGGGCGGGGCGGCGCGATGGTGCTGTCGCTCATGAGCGGTTGATCAGCACGGCCAGGCAGGTCTGCGCGGTGAGGATGCCGATCGTGGGGCAGAACGTCGCGGCCGCGATGTCCGGCTTCCCGTCACCGTTGAAGTCGGCGACGGCCGGGTCCTGCGGGAAGATGCCAGCGCTGTACCCGCCGGACTGCACGAGGCCTCCGTTGCCGTCGCCGCCGAGGATCACGAGCTGGCTGCCGACCGTGTCGGTGGAGACGACGTCGGTGGCGCCGTCACCGTTGAAGTCACCGGTCTCGTCGGCGTCCGGGGTGTAGCCGCCGTTGTAGATCTTCACCGCGCCGAGGCCGCCGCTGCCGGTGTTGTCGAACTCTGCCGCACTCGTGCCCGGGACGTCGAACTCGCGGAAGACGACCGCGTTGTCGAGGCCGCCGGGGGTGTCGTGCACCGCGGCGACCCCGCCGGGGACCAGCGGCGTCACGGCCGAGCCTGCGACGGCGAAGCCACCGCTACCGAGGCCCCGCAGCGAGAAGACCTGCTGCGACGCGGCATCGGCGGCGAAGAGGTCCAGGATCGAGTCCCCGTTGACGTTGGCGATCGTGATGCCCGAGACGCCCGGCGGGATGCTGCCCGGGATCGTGGTCCGCGGGCCGGCGGTGAAGGTGCCGTCGCCGTTGCCTAGCTCGGCCTGGATGCCGGTGACGTCCTTGATCTCCAGGTCCAGCTTGCCGTCGCCGTTGAAGTCACCGGCCACCGCGGTGTCCTGGAACGGTGCCTGCTCGAGCACGGTCAGCGGGCCCTGGGTGAAGACCCCGCCCCCGTCGTTGCGCAGCACGTAGAAGCCGTAGGCGGTCAGCACCACGATGTCGGTGCGGCCGGAGCTGGTGAACTTGCCGGTGACGACGTTCTCGACCGCGATCGCCGACCCGAGGGTGATCACGTGGCCCGGGCTCTGGAACGTGCCGTTGCCGTTGCCGTACTGGATGACGACGGAGTTGCCCTCCCACTGCGCCACCTCGACGACGTCCTGCTTGCCGTCGCCGTTGAAGTCCCCGGCGGCGATGCCGTTCTCGTCAGCACTCGGGGAGTCGAAGGACTGGCCGGTCTTGTAGTACGCAGCTGGTGCGAAGCGGATCGTCGGGACGGCGGCCTCGGCTCCGGGAAGTGCGACGGCAGCCGCAACACCGGCTGCCGCCGTAAGGGCGACGAGGCGGATAAGGCGTCTCGCGGACATGGGTGTCCTCTCCTGCGGGGTGGGTGGGATTACGGGGACGGAACGGTGTTGCAGGTGTTCACCGGAGTGCGGCCGGCGAAGCGGGCTTGGAGGAAGGCCAGCACGCCGGGCACGGCGGTGACGACCCCGGTGATGTGCTCGCCGAGGGGGTCCTCGACGTGCTGCACGGTGACGCCGGCGGCACAGAAGCGCCGCATCTGGGCCCGGTCCGGCGCGATCGGGGCGAACTCGTCGCCGATCGTGTGGTAGTCGTAGACCGGCGCCTGCGGGGTGCCCGGGATGTAGAGCGGGCTGTCGTCGTGCAGTAGCTGCTGCACCGCCTGCGTCTGGAACGCACCGGGGAAGGCCTCGAGCTGGGCCATGGTGAGGAACTGGTGGGAGGCCGAGGCGTCGGTGAGGCACTGCGCCGCGGCGGCGGTCACCAACTGCTTGGCATGGGCGTTGAGGTACTGGCTGAAGTCGAAGTTCGGGAAGGCCCGCTCGACCCCGTTGATACCCATCGGCAGGGCTCCGGCGAGCACCGAGCCGCTGAAGGCGTTGATCGTGGCATCGACATCGGCCACGAGGCCGCCCAGCGCGATGCCGGCGAAGTGCACCTCCGGCGCGTAGGCCGGCTGCAGCTCGGCCGCGATCGAGGTGGCGTAGGCGCCACCGGAGTAGCCCCAGGCCCCGATCGGGGTCTTGCTGGCGACCCCGTCCGGAGCGAAGTGCTGCGCGGCGCGGAGTCCGTCGAGCACCGCGCGGCCGGCGCCGAGGCCACCGAGGAACGCGGACTGTGGCCCCTCGTAGTCCGGAGCAGCCACTGCCCACCCGTTGAGCAGCGCACTGGCCATCAGCAGGGACTCGGCCGCGGAGTTGTTGAAGCCGCTGCGCAGCCCGGCCCGCAGCGTGTACGAGGGGGCACACTTGCCCGCCACGCCGTCCTCGGCGGTCTGGTAGGAGACCAGTGGGCGCGGTCCCTTCCCCAGCCAGGGCGCCACCGGCACCATGACCGTGGTGACGGTGGCCGTCGGCCGCCCGATCGAGTCGGTGGTCCGGTACTCGAGCTGCCAGGCGTGCACCGGCAGGGGCAGCCCGAAGCTCTGCGTGGCGACCGCCCGGCTGCCGATGATGGCGCCGTCTGCCAGCGAGGCGATGTCGGCGGGCACGGCGTAGAACGGGTCGTTCTCCGGCAGCGGGATCGCCGCGGCGTGCGCCTCGGCAGGCATCGCGAGCGCGGCGGCGAGCACGAGCCCGATGGTCAGGGCGAGCCTGACCAGCGCCGAGGGGACCGAATGCGTGCGCATGGCTCTCCTTCTGTCGCGGGCTCCGGTGCTCCAGAACTCGATAGACGCCGAAGGTAGGGCGGTGCCCGGGGTGCGTCATCGACTCACGTGCAGCCTTGCTTGGTATTTCTCCAACGCTTCGCGGCAGCGCCCGGAGGGCAGGCCGACGGAGACGGATGAGAGAGGGCTGTGGTCGAATAGCCCCACTATCAGCCAACTCGTGAGGTTCGCTATGCGTCGTCGTGTCCCAGCCGTCGCCACGGTTCTTGTCGCGCTGCTCGGAGTGGCTGCCTGCTCCTCCTCATCCAACGGCAAGCCTGCGACGGCCACCTCGAACCCGGTCGGCTCGACCCCAGTCGGTGCCAGCACGGCGGCGACGTCGCCGAGCTCGTTCCCTAGCAGCAGCGCCCCCGCCGCCAGTCCGAGCTCTGCAGAGACGGTGACGAAGGCGCAGATCCAGTCCGTCCTGCTGACGGCCAAGGACATCAGCGCCAACGCGATCGCGCAGGCCATCCCGACCACCAGCAACAACCCGCTGCCCTGCCAGAGCGCCGGGGAGCCGACGCTGACGGACAAGTTCCCGGGGACCGTCCGGGCGGGTGTCGACATCGTCGACAACACCGCAAGGGCCGCCGTCAGTGAGGAGATCCGCCTCTTCGCCGACAAGGCCACCGCTACCGCGGCGCTGGCCTACGCCAAGGCCGGTCTGGCCTGCAGCGGCGGCACGGTCACCGCCGACGACGGCACGAAGCTCGCGGTGAAGCTCGGTGCGCCGCAGGACATCGAGGCATCGCTGCTCAAGGACGCCAAGCTCGCCAGCACCGGCATCGATCAGGCCTACGCGTGGTCGGCAACCTCCAGTACCGACGACTACGGACTCGTCACCGTGCAGATCGACCGCTCACTCGTGCTGATGACGTTCGTCAATGCCGCGGGCGCGGACACCAGCAAGCTGCCCGACCCGCTCAGCATCGTCGAGCTCGCCATAGAGAAGGGCAACTAGCGAGAAGGGCAACTAGCGACGCTCAGGCCGGCTCGTGCCTGCGCGTGGACGACCTGACGAGCGTCGGGCGGGACCGGCTGAACTCCAGCGCCCCGTCATCGAAGCGCGCTCGGCGCAGGGCCGGGGCGTCGCGGAGATAGTTGTTGAGGACGATCCACGGGGCGCGGGTGCCCTGCCGCGGCATGTACGGGTTGCCGCGGCGGACGTAGCCGGAGTCGAGGCTGCCGAGCAGCGACTCGGTGCCGTGGTCGCCGGGCTGGGCGCGGGCCACCACCTGCCGGTAGCCGGAGCCGTCCATGTGCTTCATCAGCCGGATCGCGTACTCGGCAGCGATGTCGGCCTTCAGTGTCCACGAGGCATTCGTGTAGCCGAAGATCATGGCCGCGTTCGGCACGTTCTCGATGAGGACGCCCTTGTAGGTCAGCAGCTCGTTGAGCCGCACCGGTTCCCCGTCGACGATGAGCTGGGCCCCGCCGAGCATCTGGATCTGCAGCCCGGTGGCGGCGACGATCACGTCGGCGTCGAGTTCGACGCCGGACGTCAGGCGGATGCCGGTGGCGGTGAAGCGCTCGATCGTGTCGGTGACGACGTCTGCCTTGCCGTCCCGGATGACCCGGAAGAGGTCACCGTTCGGCACGACGCAGAGCCGCTGGTCCCACGGGTCGTAGCTGGGGGTGAAGTGGCGCAGATCGGCGTCCGGGCCGAGCTGGCGCCGCACGCCGCCGACGACGATCTTGCGCATCGTGCCGGGGAAGCGCCGCGAGAAGCTGTACGACGCACGCTGGATGCCGATGTTGCGAATGCGGCTGAGCCGGTAGACGGCCATCTCGGGCAGGAACTTGCGCATCGCCGCGGCGATCTTGTCGACGGCAGGCAGCGACACGATGTAGGTGGGGGAGCGCTGCAGCATGGTCACATGCCCGGCGTCGGGGGCCATCGCCGGCACGAGGGTGACCGCCGTGGCGCCACTGCCGATCACCACGACCTTCTTACCGGCGTAGTCGAGGTCCTCGGGCCAGTGCTGCGGGTGCACGACCGGGCCGGCAAAGTCCTGCTCGCCGGGGAACTCGGGGCGGTAGCCGGCGTCGTAGTCGTAGTACCCGGTAGCCCCTAGGAGGAACGAGCAGGTGTAGCTCTCGATCTCGCCGCTCGCCTCGTCGGTGGCGCGCACCGTCCAGCGACTGTCCGCGCTGGACCAGGAGGCATCCAGGACGTGGCTGCCGAAGCGGATCCGCTCGCGCACGCGATACTCGTCGGCCGTGGCCTCGACATAGGCCCGGATGGAGGCGCCGTCGGCCAGCACCTTGCGCTCCGTCCACGGGCGGAAGTTGAAGCCGAAGGTCGACATGTCCGAGTCGGAGCGGATGCCTGGGTAACGGAACAGGTCCCAGGTACCGCCGATGGCGTGCCGGCGCTCCAGGATCGTGTAGCTCTTGTGCGGGGCCTCACGGGTGAGGTGGCAGGCGGCCCCGATGCCGGAGATACCCGCACCGATGATGAGCACGTCTACGTGCGCAGCGGTCATGGAAGGCACGGTAGCCGCTTGGCCGCCGAACTCAATCCCGGCACGGGGGCTAGCGGCCTGAGCCTCGCAGCGAGCCCTTGGCCAGCGTGCGCCCCACCTCGAAGAGCAGCCCTGACCCCTTCTCCGCGCTGGTCAGCACGTCGTCGAGCGCCTCGGCGAAGAGGTCGACCTCGGCCTGCCCGGCGATCAGTGGCGGCAGCAGCTTGACGATGTTGACGTTGTCCGCGGCCACCTGGGTGAGGATGCGGTGCCGGTGGAAGAGCGGCACGACGACGAGCTGGGAGAACATCGCCGTGCGGACCTTCTCGACGGCCTTGTAGCGCATCCGCGAGCCGCGGGCGGTGGGTTCGCCGAACTCCAGGCCGATCATCAGCCCCTTGCCGCGCACCTCGTGGAGGAGGTCGTGCTTCTCCACCAGTGGTTGCAGGGCCTGCATGAAGAGCTCGCCGGTGTCGGCCGCCCGCTCGACGATGTTCTCCTCGTCGATGGCGTGCAGCGTGGCGAGGCCGGCCACCATTGCCAGCTGGTTTGTGCTGAAGGTGGACGAGTGCACCACCGCCCGCTCCATGGAGCTGTAGACGGCGTCGGAGACCTTCGCCGAGCAGAGCATCGCCCCGACCGGGATGTAGCCGCCGGAGAGCGCTTTGGAGACGGTGATGATGTCCG
>JAOPUX010000207.1 GCA_025963285.1 Jatrophihabitans sp. | reverse complement strand
CCTAGGGGTGGTCGGGTCTTTGGGCCCTACGGAGTAGCCGGGCAGGGCAACACCATGAATTCGCGGGCGCCCGTCGGGGAGCCAGCGACAGAGAAGGTGACGCAGATGGCAATCGCACCCCCGCCGGCAGCACACCGGCACAGCGGCTCTGCCCCCACGGCGGCGCCGCCCCCGAGCGGCGGCCGCGCCCGCACCCTCGGTCTCTCGTCCTCGACCGCGCTGGTGATCGGGAGCATCATCGGCACCGGCGTGTTCACGATGCCGGCCGTACTGGCCGGCGCAGGCACGAGCTCGATCCTGGTGCTCGGCGTGATCTCGATCGGTGCCGTGCTGCTGGGCGTCCTCTTCGGGCAGCTCGCCAAGCGGGTTCCGTCCACCGATGGCGGGCTCTACGCCTACTCACGCCACGAGTTCGGCGACTTCGCCGGCTATCTCACGGCCTGGTGCTACTGGATCACGGCCTGGGCGGGCAACGCCGCGATCGTCTCGTCCTGGGTGCTCTACGTCGAGTCGCTCTTCTCGATCCACCATCCGTCGGCCTGGACCAACTTCGCGATCGCGATGGCCGGCCTCTGGATTCCCGCAGCGGTCAACCTCGTCGGAGTCAAGCAGATGGCGTGGTTCCAGAACGTCTCCGTGGTGCTGAAGTTCCTGCCTCTGCTGGTGATCGGTGTCGTCGGCTGGTTCTTCGTCAAGGACGCGAACTTCGGCCCGTTCAATGCCAGTGGCGGCAGCCTGTACAGCGCGATCGGTATTGCCGCGGGCGTGGCCCTCTTCTCCTTCATCGGGGTCGAGTGCGCCTCCATCGCCGCCGGCCGGGTCAAGGATCCGCGCCGCAATGTCGGCCGGGCGTCGGTGCTCGGCACCGTCGCGAGCGCGGTGCTCTACCTCGCGGTGAGTGCGGTGGTCATGGGCCTCGTGTCCCACGACGCGCTCGTCGGCAACGGTGCGCCATTCGTCGACGCCTTCCAGACGATGTTCGGCCACGCCACCTGGGTCGGCAAGCTCGTTGCCGGTACGGCTGTGGTCTCCGGAATCGGGGCGCTCAACGGCTGGACGCTCGTGACGGCCGAGATGCCCTGGGCAGCAGCGAAGGACGGCCTGTTCCTCCCGCAGTTCGCCAAGGTCAACAAGGACGGGACCCCGTGGTTCGGCGTCATCGTCTCCACGATCGTGGCCTCTGCCCTGATGGCCTTCGCCTACAGCGGCAACACCGGGCTCAAGGTCTTCACCTATCTCGTGGACCTCTCCGTGGTGACGGTGGCGATCCCGTACTTCTTCTCCGCCTGCGCCCAGCTGAGCTACCTCGTCTCCCGTCGCCGCCGCGTGCAGGGCTGGGCCCTGGCCCGTGACCTGTCGATCGCCGGAACCAGCGTGCTCTTCTCGCTCTGGGTGACGTTCACGGCGGGCTACCAGTCGGTCTACCAGGCAATGCTGCTCCTGCTCGTCGGGATCCCGATCTACGCCTTCCTGAAGGCACGTCGGGAGCGCAACGGCGACGTTGCCGAGCCCGTCGAGCTTGTACTGGATGAGCAGCGATGACCGTGCAGGAGCTGACGCCGAGCGCATGTTGGAGCCTGCTCCGCGGCGCCCAGGTGGGGCGCCTGGCAGCCTGTGTCGGGCGTCGTCCGGAGATCTTCCCGGTCAACTACGTCGTGGACGGCGGCAGCATCGTCTTCCGCACCGGCGACGGCAGCAAGCTCCGTGCGATCACCACTGCACCCGACATAGCCTTCGAGGTCGACGGCTACGACGCTGACGCGGGCGATGCCTGGAGCGTGGTGGCTCACGGACGGGCTGCCGACCTGCCCGACTCGGAGATTGCGGAGGCGCTGGCGCTCCCGCTCTTCCCCTGGCACGGCGGACCCAAGCACCGGCTCATCCGCATCGAGCCGTACCTCATCAGCGGCCGCCGCTTCATCATCGCGCCGTCGCCGGGTGCGGCCGTTCCGGGCACCACCGGTCGCCCCGCGCCGATCGAGTAGCGCGGCGCCGATCGAGTAGCGCGGACTCGGGTCCCGGACCCAGCGGGTCTTTGGTCCCTACTCGTGGTCAACGCGATGCGGTGTGCTGGAAATGCTCACCCCCAGATCGAAGGAGGCCGAACCGTGGCCGTCACGCTCGCTAGCTACCCGAACCACACCCGCCGGCACGTGGCCGAGCACAGCCACCGGGCGGTGAGCGCTGACGTGGTGGTCGACGACCTCCGCCTGGAGATCCGGATCACGGTCAGCGGCGGCCACATCGCCCCGGGTGACCGCGAGCACCTCGTCGAGCAGATCTTTGCCGCGCCGGAGGTGGCCCACGCCCGCGTCGTGCGCGCCTCGATCCCGGCCGGTGACGTCGAGCTGCTCGACGCACTGCGGCTGCGCTGTGGTGCGCTCCGGGTGCGGGCTGCCGGCAGTACCTGCCTCGTCGACGGCGTCCTTGCTCCGGCAGATCCGCTGACCCTCAAGGACCACAGTGACGACAGCGTGGACGGGGCTCGTGATGACCAGTGACCGGGCCGTAGCTGAGGCCACCGCGACGAGCCCGGTGCTCGCCGCTCCCCCGACGGTCGAGCCGGCGGTGGTCGTCGGAGTCGACGACTCCGCCAGCAGCGACAGCGCCGTCACGTGGGCGGCGGCCGAAGCGGTGGCACGGCAGCTGCCCCTGCGCATCGTCCACGCCTGGACCATCCCGGTTTTGACACCCTGGGCGGCGCCGATCAACGTCGAGCTCGCCTCGTCGGCCGAGGTACACGGCCGGGCGCTGCTGCAGCGCTACGTCGTGCAGGCAGAGCGCACTCCCGGTGTCGTCGCCTCCGCCTACCAGGTCGACGGCTCCGCCGGGCAGGTATTGGGCGAGTGCGCGAAGCATGCGGCCCTCGTCGTGCTCGGCTCGCACCATCTGAGCGAGGTCGGCCGGATGATCGCCGGCTCGGTCAGCTCCGCCGTGACGGCCAGCGCTGTGTGCCCCACCGTGGTCGTTCCCGGTAGCAAGAATTCGGGTGGCAGGGACCCGGCGCCCGCAGGGCTGCCCGTGGTCGTCGGGGTCACCCCCTACGCAGATCAGGACGCGCGGCTGGTCGATTTCGGACTCGACCATGCCCGCCGCCACCGGGCGCCGATCCGCATCGTGACGTGCTGGCACCCGGCGCTCGGCAACCAGACCCTGCCGCCACCCCGTGAACTGCACCTCTGGCTCTCCGAGTTCGTCTCGGGCTGCCGGGACCGCTTTCCGGAGGTCGATCGGGTGGAGCTGGTGGTGCGGCGGAGCCAGCCGCGTGACGTGCTCCTCGAAGCGGCCGACCAGGCCGCGCTCCTCGTCCTCGGACGCCGGCACCGGCACACCCACCTCGGCCAGCTGCTGGGCTCCACGGGGCACGCAGCGGTCGTCAACGCGGCCTGCCCGGTGGCGATCATCCCGCCGCAGTGGCCTGCGCCGGCCGGACTGTCTCGATGATGTGGTCGCACGGCTCGCACTCGTCGGGGGCGTGGATGGCGATCTGCCTGGTGACCGTCGTGCTGCTCCTCGTGATCGCGGTAGCCATCGTGCTCATGGCGCAGGCCGCGTCCCGGACCGCCCAGCGGGCAGGGCGCGCTGAGGACGAGACGGCCGGCCCCGGTGCCGGCACGCCGCCCGCCCAGCCCTGAGGCTGATCAGCCCCAGACCCAGTCCCGGATCTCGGGTAGGTCCTCGAAGTTCTCCCGGACGTAGTCGTGGTGCCGGGCCAGCTGCAGCTCGCAATACCGGGCCAGGTCGTTGCCGTGCTCCGGCACGCGGCGTGAGCGCCGCAGCGCCTCGAGGACTAGGTGGTAGCGGCTCATCTGGTTGAGGACGACCATGTCGAACGGTGTGGTGGTGGAGCCCTGCTCGTTGAAGCCGCGCACGTGGAACCGGCCGGGCTTCACGCGGCCGTGCAGCAGCTCGTGGATCGCGCGCGGGTAGCCGTGGAAGGCGAAGATCACGTCGCTGTCGCGGGTGAAGAGCTCCTCGAAGACCGAGTCGCTGAAGCCGTCCGGGTGGTCGTTCTCGGGCAGCAGAGCCATGAGGTCGACGACGTTGACGACGCGGACCCGCAGGAACGGGACGTGTTCGCGCAGGAGCTGGGCCGCGGCAAGGGTCTCGAGGGTGGGCACGTCACCGGCACAGGCCAGCACGATGTCGGGCTCGTCCGGGTGTCCCGGAGCGGCTGCCTCGGTACCGGCCCAGTGCCAGACGGAGGCACCGGCGGCGCAGTGCGCTGCTGCCGCCTCGGCGTCGAGGTACTGCAGGTGCTGCTGCTTGTCGACCACGATCAGGTTCACCCGGTCCCGGCTGGCCAGGCACTGCTCGGCCACGACCAGCGTGCAGTTGGCATCCGGCGGAAGCCAGACCCGCACGACCTCGGGCGAGAGCGGTAGCGCAGTGTCGATCAGGCCTGGGCCCTGGTGGCTGAAGCCGTTGTGGTCGTTGCGCCAGCAGGTCGAGGTCAGCAGCACGTTCAGCGAGGCGACCGGCGCGCGCCAGGGCAGGGCCGCGGCGTGCTGGAGCCATTTCGCGTGCTGGATGAGCATCGAGGCCGAGACCATCGCGAAGGCCTCGTAGGTGGCGAACATCCCGTGCCGGCCGGAGAGGAGGTAGCCCTCGAGCCAGCCCTCGCAGAGGTGTTCGGAGAGCACCTCCATCACGCGGCCGTCGGGGGAGAGATGGTCGTCGGTCGGCAGCACCGGCGCCTGCAGGCAGCGGTCGGTGGCTTCGAAGACGGCGTCGAGACGGTTGCTCGCCGTCTCGTCGGGACAGAAGAGCCGGAAGGTGCCGCCGCCGTCCGACTGGCGGGTGGTGTCGCGGTAGATGTCGCGCAGCAGCTCGCCGAGGGGCCTGGTGTTCTCGCAGCTGGTGGCGCCCGGAGCCGGGACGTCGCGGAAGTACTTCTGCAGCGGCGGAATCCGCAGGCTCTCCAGCAGCCGACCACCGTTGGCGTGCGGCGTCGCCGACATGCGCCGATCGCCCAGCGGCGCCAGCTCGGCGAGTTCGGCGACAAGGTGGCCGTCGTCGTCGAAGAGGGTCTCGGGGCGATAGGAGCGCAGCCAGGCCTCCAGCAGCCGCAGGTGCTCCGGGTTCTCGCGGACACCGGACAGCGGCACCTGGTGGGCGCGGAAGGTGCCCTCGATCTGCACGCCGTCGACGACGTCCGGGCCGGTCCAGCCCTTGGGGGTGCGCAGGATGATGGCAGGCCAGCGGACCGGCTGCCACGGCTCGTCGACTCGTGCGGAGCGGGCCCTGCCCTGGATAGCCCCGATGCGGGTCCGGGCGTCGAAGAGCGCTCGGTAGAGGTCGCCGAAGACGGTTGCGGGATCGTCGCCGTCGACGATGACCGGCTCCCAGCCCTGAGCCGTAAGCAATCCGGCGACGTCCTCGTCCTCGGCGCGGCCGAGGACGGTGGGTCCGGAGATCTTGTAGCCGTTGAGGTGCAGGATCGGCAGGACCGCACCGTCTCGCCGGGCGTTGAGGAAGGCCGGGATCTTCCACGAGGCGGCCAGCGGCCCGGTCTCTGCCTCGCCGTCGCCGACGACGCAGGCCACGACCACGTCCGGATTGTCGAAGGCGGCGCCGGCCGCGTGCGCGAGGGCGTAGCCGAGTTCCCCGCCCTCGTGGATGCTGCCGGGCGTCTGCACGCTGACGTGGCTGGGCACGCCGCCTGGCGTGGAGAACTGCCGGACGAGCCGGGTGAGCCCGTAGGCGTCGGCGCTGATCTGGGGATATAACTCGCTGTAGGTGCCCTCGAGGTAGGTGTTGGCGAGGATGGCCGGACCGCCGTGGCCGGGGCCGGCGATGTAGAGGCAGCTGGTGTCGGTCTCCCGGATCAGCCGGTTGAGCAGGGTGTAGATCATCGACAGCCCCGGGCTGGTGCCCCAGTGCCCGAGCAGCCGCGGCTTGATGTGGTCGACGGAGAGCGCCTCGCGCAGGAGCGGATTGGCCTTGAGGTAGATCTGGGCGACGGTGAGGTAGTTGGCGGCGTCCCACCAGCGCAGGTCGAGGGCGCGTTCGTCGTCGGAGTAGTGGTAGGCGGGTAGCTGGTTCATCGGGTCTCCCGGATTTCTCGGTCAGACGTTGCCGCGCCGCCCTGCACCGCTGCGCTGCCCTGCACCGCCGCGACCCGGTGCTGCTGCGCAGCAGTGGCCGTGATCGTCGTTCCGGCGCGGCCGGCGACGATCTCGACGGCGTCGTCGAGGGCGCCGATCGCCGCGCGCTTGCCGCTGTGCTCGACGAACCGGGCGCAGGCGTCGATCTTCGGGCCCATCGAACCGGTCGGGAAGCTCATCATGCGGAGTTCGTCGACGTCGATCTCGGCGATGGGGGCGGCCTGGGGCGTGCCGAAGTCGCGCATCACCGCGACCACATCGGTGAGGACGAGCAGGAGGTCGGCGTTCAGTTCGCGGGCCAGGAACTCCGAGGTGAGGTCCTTGTCGACGATGGCCTCGACGCCGCTCAGCCGCCCGTCACCGTCGCGGACCACCGCCGCGCCGCCACCGCCGCCGCAGACCACGACGGCGTCGTGGAATGCAAGGTCGTGGATCGCCGCGAGCTCGACGATGCCGATCGGTTCGGGGGAGGCGACGACCCGCCGCCAGTAGGGGCCGTCCGGCTTGATCGTCCAACCGTGGGCGCTCGCGAGCAGGTCGGCCTCGTCCTGGGCGTAGACCGCGCCGATGAACTTGGTCGGATCGTGGAACGCGGGGTCGTCGGGGTCGACGACGGTCTGGGTCAGCAGGGCCACCGGGTGCTTCTTGAGCCCGGTGTTGCGGAGTTCCTGGGTGAGCCAGTAGCCGATCATGCCCTGGGTCTGGGCGACGAGGACGTCGAGCGGGTAGGGCGTGCTGAGTTGGGCATCGGCCTCGCTCTCCAGGGCCAGCATCCCGACCTGCGGCCCATTGCCGTGGCAGATGATCAGCTCATAGTCGGCGGCCAGCGGAGCCAGGACGGCGGCCGCACGACGGATGTGCCTGAGCTGGATCGCGGCATCGGGCCGCTCGCCCCGCTCGAGCAGCGCGTTGCCGCCCAGGGCTGCCACGATGCGCATCGCCTCAGCCCGCCAGTGCAGCCACGAGGACCGCCTTGATGGTGTGCATCCGGTTCTCGGCCTGGTCGAAGACCACAGACCGCTCCGACTCGAAGACCTCGTTGGTGACCTCGATGCCGTCGAGGCCGAACTGGTCGTGCAGCTCGGCGCCGAGCTCGGTACGGCGGTCGTGCAGCGACGGCAGGCAGTGCAGGAACATCGACCTGCACCCCGTCGCCTCCATCAGCTCGGCGGTGACGCGGTAGGGGAGCAGCAGGCTGATGCGCCTGCGCCACTGCTCGGCAGGCTCGCCCATGCTGACCCAGACGTCGGTGTAGACGAACTCCGCGCCACGGACGGCCCGCTCCGCGTCGTCGGTGACGAGGATGCGTGCACCACTCGTCTCGGCCAGCCGGTGTGCCTGGGCGACAACGTCGGCCGGGGGCTGCAGCTCGACCGGTGCGGCGATCCGTACGTCCATGCCCAGCAGCGCGCCGGTGATCAGCAGCGAACGGGCCACGTTGTTGTGCCCGTCGCCGAGGAAGCAGAACGAGATCTCCTCGATGGGCCCGTCGTGCAGTTCGTGCATGGTGAGGATGTCGGCGAGCATCTGGGTCGGGTGCCACGACTCGGTGAGCCCGTTCCACACCGGCACGCCGGCATAGTCGGCCAGCTCCTCCACCGAGTCCTGGCGGAAGCCGCGGAACTCGATCCCGTCATACATGCGGCCGAGGACGCGCGCGGTGTCCCGGACCGACTCCTCGCGACCGAGGTGCGAGCCCTCCGGACCGAGGTAGGAGACGTGCGCGCCCTGGTCGTGGGCGGCCACCTCGAACGCGCAGCGGGTGCGCGTCGAGTTCTTCTCGAAGACGAGGGCGATGTTCTTGCCGGTCAGGCGGGGACGCTCGGTGCCCTCCCTCCTCGCGAGCTTGAGTTCGGCGGCGAGGCCGACCAGCTCGAGGAACTGCTTCTTGTCCAGGTCCAGCTCCTTGAGCAGCGAGCCCGGGTGGCGTCCGATCATCGGGGTCCTCCTGGTGTGTTGGCGGTGTCGCGCCGGACCGGGCAGCTCATGCAGCGGGCGCCGCCACGACCCCGGCCCAGCTCGCTGCCGGGGATGTCGATCACCTCGATGCCGTGATGGCGCAGCATGGTGTTGGTGACGACGTTGCGGTCGTAGCCGACGACGACGCCGGGGGCGATCGTCAGGTAGTTGTCGGCGTCGTTCCACTGCTCGCGCTCGGCGGCACGGTCGTCCTCGTCGGCCGTCAGCAGCGTGATCTCGTCGACTCCGAGGACCTCGGCCAGCGCGGCCTTCAACCCGACGCGCTCCTGCACCGCCGAGTCGGGATCGTCGTCGCCCGGTGTCAGGACCCAGCTGCGCAGCCCGTCGAGGTCCAGGTTCGGGTACCCGACGAACGTCGCCTCGTCGATCATCGTCAGCAGCGTGTCCAGGTGCATCGCCGAGCGGGCCTTGGGCAGCTCGATGGCGAGCACGCGCGTCGCGTGGCCGCTGGCGAAGAGCCGCTGGGCCAGGAGCTCGACGCCCATCGGCGTGGTGCGCTCGCCCATCCCGATCAGCAGCACGCCCGGGGCGATGACGTGGATGTCGCCGCCCTCCAGCGTGGCCGGGAGGTGGTCGCGGTCGTCGTCGCCGTAGAAGACGGTCAGGTCCGCGTCGCGGAAGCGCGGATGGTGGTGCAGCACCGTCCGGGTGTTGATCGACTCCCGCCGGCGTGCCTCCTTGGCCATCGGGTTCACGGTGGCGCCCGAGCCGATGAAGGCCAGGTTGTCGCGCTGGAAGAGGGTGTTGGGCAGCGGGGCGAGCACGAAGTCGTCGATGTCGAGCACCTGCCAGCTGAGCCCGCGCGTCGTCAGCGGCGACAGGTCGGACTTGGTCACCCCGCCGATCAGGAACTGGGCCAGTCGTGCCGCGTCGACATCGTTGAAGAGGCGCCGCACCTCGCCGGCCAGCTTCGGTCCCAGCTGCCGCTGGGTGACGACCCGCTCCAAGGCGAAGCGGCGCCCCTCGCCGGTGTCGAGTGCTTCGCTCAGCAGCTGTTCGAAGTGATGCACCAGGACTCCGCGCTCGGTGAGCTGCTCGACGAAGGCGTCGTGCTCACTGCGTGCCTTCGACGCCCACATGACGTCGTCGAAGAGCAGGCCGGCCGCGTTCGACGGGGTCAGGCGATCAAGCTCGAGCCCGGGCCGGTGCACGATGACCTCCTGCAGTGGCGCGATCTCGGAGCTGATCTCCGGAGGCGGCAGCAGTGCGGCACGGTGTGCCTGCTCGGTCACGTCCGCGGGACCGTCCGGGGCGCAGGCCGGGCCGATGTGGGTCTGGGTCATGCCCTCATTGCAGTCGGCCGGCCCAGCCGGCGGATGGGCCGAACGTCCCGTCCATCGCGGGCTTTCGCCCCTCGCGCGGCGTCGCCATCGCCTCGACGCTGAGAAGACCGCACCGCGCACCGTCAGGGGGAGACCGTGACCACGATCGAGGACCGCCGGCTCAGAGCAGGGCCGCAGCGAGAAGCAGGGCCGCAGCGAGACGGGTCGTCGAGAGGTCAGGGGCCCTCGCGTCTCATCGTCGTCGGCGTGAGTGACGACGAGTACGACTCCGAGGCTGTGGCCTGGGCCGTGAACCACGCAGGTGCGGGCGATGTCGTTCACCTCGTGCACTCCTACGTGCCGGTCCGGATCGCCGAGTGCAGCTGGCAGCCCGTCGCACGGGAGCGGGACGCGCGGCGCAGGGGCGCCGAGCGCACGCTTGCCCGCGCGATGCGGCGGGTTCGTGCCGCGCACCCTCAGCTCCAGGTCGAGGGCTCCGTCGTCGCAGGCTTGGCCGCGGACGTCCTGTACGAGTTCTCCACGATCGTCGACCTGGTCGTCGTCAGCGAGGACCGGCCGACCGGCACCGCGGGCCAGCCGCCGGCGCACCACGTCGCGCAACGCCTGGCGCACAGCGCCGGCTGCCCGGTTGCGGTGGTGCCGTCGGCCTTCGACTCGGCAGCCGTGGGTTCCGCCGCCCCGGTGACGGTGCTCGTCGACACCGCGGAGATCCCGTCCGACGTCCTCGACTTCGCCTATGACGAGGCGGCCCGACTCGGCTCGTCACTCTGCGTGGCGCAGCTGTGGACCGCCCTGCACGAGGCCGAGCCGCTCACTGCGGGCCTCGTCGCCGAGCGTCAGCAGCAGCTCGACGCCCAGCTTGCGGGCCTACACCGGCCCGACCATCCGATCGGGATCTTCGCCGAGCTGGTCTTCGACGACTTCGACGACACCCTGCTGCGGCTCCGCAGTGCCAGTCGGGTGCTGGTCGCCGCGTCGACCCACCCTCGGATGGGACGGCTCACCGGACACTCTGCGGAGGGCTCCTGCCCGGTGATCATCGTTCCCGCGGCCCGAGCGGCCTGGCGGTGAGCCTGCCGGGAGCCGGTCCGCGCCACCTCAGGGCAGGACTTTGGTCCCGCTTCGCGCAGGGATCTTGGCCCTGATCACCGGTCGGCGCCCCGGCCAGGGTTGACCTGGGCGCCACACCGCCCGACAAGACGACCCCCGACACACCAACGCACACGAAGGGTGCCCCCGTGGACGCGACGACCCTGGCCCGATGGCAGTTCGCCTCGACCACCGTCTACCACTTCCTGATCGTCCCCCTCTCGATCGGGCTCACCGCCCTGGTGGCGGTCATGCAGACGCTGGCCTACCTGAAGCGGGCGACGCCGGCCGGCGAGGTATGGGACCGGTCGAGCCGGTTCTGGGGCCGGATCATGCTGGTGATCTTCGCGCTCGGCGTGGTCACCGGCATCGTCCAGGAGTTCCAGTTCGGGATGAACTGGTCGGCCTACTCCCGCTTCGTCGGCGACATCTTCGGTGCGCCCCTGGCAATGGAGGGGCTCATCGCGTTCTTCCTGGAGTCCACGTTCCTCGGACTGTGGATCTTCGGCCGGGACATCCTCACCCCGCGGCTGCACCTGGCCTCGATCTGGCTCGCCGCGCTCGGCACCACGATCAGCGCCTACTTCATCCTCGCCGCCAACAGCTTCATGCAGCACCCGGTCGGCCTCGTCTACGACGCCGCCAAGCACCGCGTCGAGCTCACCTCGATCTGGAAGGTGCTCTTCAACTCCACGCAGCTGGTGACGTTCCCGCACACCATCCTGGCGGCCTTCATGACCGGCTCGGCGATCCTGCTCTCGGTCAGCGCCTGGCACCTGCGCCGGGACGGGGAGCTGGTGGACCTGGTCCACCGCAAGGTCGCGGGCCTGGCCGTCGGCGTGCTCCTTGTGTCGGTGGTCGGCGTCTCCATCGTCGGCCACATCCAGGGCCAGATCATGACCGACCAGCAGCCGATGAAGATGGCTGCGGCGGAGGCACTCTGGAACACCGACGACCATGCCCCGTTCAGCCTCTTCGCCTATGCCGACGTCAGCCAGGGCCACAACAAGATCGACATCACCGTCCCGGACGGCCTGTCGATCCTGGCCAAGAACCGGCCGGGCGCCACGGTGCAGGGCATCAACCAGGTGCAGGCGGCCGAGGCCGCCAAGTACGGGCCCGGCAGCTACATCCCGGTCGTCTGGCTGGCCTACTGGTGCTTCCGGCTGATGATCGGCTTCGGCGTGCTCGCCGGCCTGGTCGCCTTCGGCGTCTTCGTCCAGTGGCGACGCGGCAAGCTCACCACCAGCCCCCGGATGCTGCGCCTGGCCACCTGGACGGTCGCGCTGCCACTGGCCGCCAACAGCGCCGGCTGGCTCTTCACCGAGACCGCGCGGCAGCCCTGGCTCGTCTACGGCCTGCTCAAGACCTCCTCCGGGGTGAGCACCAACGTCAGCTCCGGGGTCGTGTTGGCCAGCCTGATCGGCTTCTCCGCCCTCTACGGCGTGCTCGGCGTCATCTGCTTCCGGATGGTCCGGCGCATCGCGATCGAGGGCCCCGCCACGACGCTGCCACCACCTCCCGGCAGCGACGTCATCGACGAGCCCGTCCTGAGCCTGGTCTGAGGGAGAACGACATGTTGCAGGGATTCTGGTTCGGCACGATCGCCGTCCTCTGGGCAGGCTTCCTCATGCTCGAAGGGTTCGACTTCGGGGTCGGCATGCTGCTGCCGTTCGTGACGCGCACCGACACCGATCGCCGGATAGCGCTGCGCTCGATCGGGCCGGTGTGGGACGGCAACGAGGTGTGGCTGCTGGTCGCCGGCGGGGCCACCTTCGCGGCCTTCCCCGAGTGGTATGCGAGCGTCTTCAGCGGCTTCTATATCGCTTTCGCGCTGCTGCTCGTCGGGCTGATCCTGCGAGGCATCGGCATCGAGTACCGCGGCAAGGCCGAGACCGCGAACGGCCGGCACTGGTGCGACCGTGCGATCGTCGTCGGCTCGTTCCTGCCGGCGCTGCTGCTCGGCGTGGCCTTCGCCGACTTCCTGCGCGGGGTGAAGATGGACGCCGGGCACAACATGGCCGGCGGCTTCTTCGACCTGGTCACGCCGTTCGGCCTGCTCGGTGGCGTCGTGACGCTCACCCTGTTCCTCTTCCATGGCGCGGTGTTCCTGGCGCTGCGGACCGAGGGTGCGGTGGCCTTCCGCGCCAAGGTGGCGGCGAAGCGGGTCGCGCCGGTGACGGCCGTCGCCGCGGTGGCGTTCGTGCTCTGGACCGCCGGCACCCGCGGCGGCTGGCTCAGCTTCCTGCTCGGTGCGGTGCTCGTCGTGGCCTTCGTCGCCTCGCTGGCCGCGCTCTGGCTGGATCGCATCGGACTGGCCTTCTCGGCCAGCGCGCTCGTCTGCCTGCTCGTCCCGGTCTGGGTCTTCTCCGCGCTCTGGCCCGATGTGCTTCCGGCGCGCAACAGCGCTGCACTGTCCCTGACCGTGCACAACGCCAGCTCGAGCCACTACACCCTCGTCGTCATGACGGTCGTGGCCCTGCTCTTCACGCCGATCGTGATCGCCTACCAGGCCTGGACCTACTGGGTGTTCCGCGCCCGGGTGGGTGCGGCGAGCGTCGGCCACGGGGGGTACGAGGAGACGGTCGTCGGCAGGCTCCGGCACGCGGCGAGCGTCGGCACCGACGGCGAGTCGCCGGCCGAACCGCGATGAGCCGCCCGGTCGATCCCCGGCTCATCCGGGGAGTCCCGAGCGTCCGCAGGTACCTCGTTGCGCTCTCGGTGCTCCAGGGGCTCGCCGCGGTCCTAGTGATCGTGCAGGCCTGCCTGCTGGCCTCGAGCGTCGTCACCGTCTTCGTCCACCACGAGTACGGCGGCCCCCTGCTGACCCGGCTGGTCCTGCTCGGTGCTGCGGGCATCGGCCGGGCCGGGGTCAGCGCCGCGGTCGAGCAGATCGCCGCCCGGGCCTCGGTGCGCGTCCGCGCCGACCTGCGCCGCCGCACCCTCGACGCGATCGTCACGCTGGGCCCGGCCTGGGCCCAGCGGCAGGAGTCGGGCCGCCTCGCCGGGGTGGCCGGCCCCGGGCTCGACGGGCTGGACGGCTACGTCGCACGCGCGCTGCCGGCCCTGGTGAGCGCCGGCCTCACCCCCGTCGTGGTGCTCGCCACCATCACCGTCGCCGACTGGCAGAGCGGTCTGCTGCTGGTGGCGATGCTCCCGCTCGTCCCGCTCTTCATGGCGCTGGTCGGGGTCACGACCAAGCGCCGCGTCGAGCGGCAGTACCTGCTGCTCTCACGCCTCGCCGGCCAGTTCATGGACCTGCTGCGAGGGCTGACCACGCTGCGCATCTACGGCCAGGCCGATCGGCAGGAGCAGACGCTGCGGGCGGCCTCGCAGCGCTACCGCCGCGAGACCATGGCGGCGCTGCGGATCACCTTCCTCTCCGCCCTGGTCCTCGACCTCGTCGCCGCGCTGTCGGTGGCCGTCGTCGCCGTCGATGTGGGCCTGCGGCTCGACCACGGCAGCCTGTCGTTCCTGACGGCGCTGGTCGTGCTCTTCCTCGCCCCGGAGCTCTTCGCACCGCTGCGTGCGATGGGCGCACAGTTCCACGCCAACCAGGAGGGTGCGACCGCGTCGGGCGCCTGCCTGGACCTGATCGAGGAGGCAGCGACGACCCGGGCCGCGCAGCCGGCAGCCGCTGTCGCGGCAGCGGGGACGGTCGTGCTCGACGGGGTGCGGGTGCACTACCCCGACCGCCACGAGGCCGCCCTCGACAGCGTCTACCTCACCGTCCAACCCGGCGAGGTGGCGGTGATCGATGGGGCGAGCGGCGCGGGAAAGAGCACCATCCTGGCGACCCTGCTCGGCTTCGTCGCCCCCACCTCGGGGTCGGTGCTGGTCGGGCTGGAGCACGACATCGTCGACCTCGCCGGGCTGGACGCCGACTCGTGGCGCCGCAATGTCGCCTGGGTGCCGCAGCGCCCGGCGCCGACCCAGGCCACCGTGGCCGCCGAGGTGGGTCTCGGCGACCCCGGCGCCAGCGATCCTGAGCTCAGGGCCGTCTGCGACGAGTGCCGCACCCCCGACCCGCAGACCCGGCTCGGCGAGGACGGCCGGTGGGTGTCGGCGGGCCAGCGCCGCCGCATCGCCCTGGCCCGGGCTTTGCTCAGGGCGCGCGCGGTGCATCGCCGCGGCGCCGTGCCGCTCGTGCTGCTCGACGAGCCGAGTGAGGACCTCGACGCAGACACCGAGCAGGTCGTCGCGGCCGTCATCGTCGCGCTGCAGGGGTGGGCCACCGTCATCGTCGCCACGCACAGCCCGGTGCTGGCCGCGGTGGCACAGCGCAGGATCACCGTCGCCGGCGGCAAGGTTGTTGCGAACCAGCTGCAGCGACCTCGGCACCGCCCCGTGAGCAGCGCGCCGGCCGGGCCTCTCCCGCCCGCTGCGGCATCGATCACGCCCGCGCCGCAGCTGCACCGGCTGAGGCTGCGTGACCTCGCACATGAGCAGGGGGCGGTCGGCAAGCTGGTCCGTGCGGCGGCCCTCTCCGCAGCGGCTGG
>JAOPUX010000187.1 GCA_025963285.1 Jatrophihabitans sp. | reverse complement strand
GGGCCGACATCGCCGTGTACGACCAGCACCTAGCTGACGTCGTCTGGCTGCTGGCCTGGACCGGACTGAGCTGGTCCGAGGCGCGGGAGCTGCGCGTCGCGGACTTGATCGAGGTGCCGACCGGTCGCGGTCGCCGCCTGCACGACCTGCGGCACACCGCGGCCTGCCTGTGGCTCGCCTCCGGGGTGTCCATCTCGACCGTCCAGGCATGGCTGGGGCACTCGTCCCTGCAGACGACACAGCCCGATGTGCGCTACCTCGGCGACAGCGCCGATCGGGCCGGATTGGACGTGCTTAACCGCCGGGGGAGCGCAGGGCTGCGCGCTCAAATTCGTGAGGTCCATTTTTCGCAGAGCCTCCGACAGGATTCGAACCCGCGACATCCTCATTACAAGAGAAATGCGGGAGATGTGCGACCCGACATATCAGTTGCTTCCGAGCGTGCAGACCCACCGGTTTCGACTTGGGGGTGCGCCGGGGGTGCGTACCGTTTTGCGCGGCACGAGGGCAGGCAACTCAGACCCGGAGGCGCGAGGTGAATTCACTTCCGTCGGCGCTGGGCGCCGCGCGATGCCTGTCTACAGTCGAAGAGCATCAAGTATTTCGACGATCCGAGTGACTGCGTGGGACCGTACGAAATTCTTCCACTGGAAGATTCACAGAGACTCGGACTTGGTCTGCACACCGCTGAGTCCGACTCGCCGTCGTCGACGCCTTGACTTGTTGCCGAACTGCTCCGGATCGACTCGCCCGCTGCGCTACTCGCCTCGACGAAGGCATCGGACCCACGGCCTCCACCGAGCGGCATCTTGCCGAGATCCTTGCTCCTCCGTCCGCGCTGCAAAGTGTTGCCAGGGGTCACCCTTGGTGACCCCTTCGAGCGGGACTCCCTCGGCGGTCACGCCGCTGGTTCAGTGGGTGTGTCACCGCGAAGAACACACATGAGGGGATCCCACATGAAGCACGCACAGCTCGGAGGACTTGAGGTCTCCCGCATCGGTCTCGGTGCCATGACAATGGCCGGCGTCTACACATCCGAGGGCGCCCTCGACGACAGCGAGTCCATCCGCACCATCCACCGCGCGCTCGAGCTCGGCGTCACCCACATCGACACCGCAGAGATCTACGGCCCGTACCTGAGCGAGGAGCTCGTGGGCAAGGCGGTCAAGGGTCGCCGTGACGAGGTCAAGATCGCCACGAAGTTCGGCCTCATCTCTCACGCAGGCGACGGCCCGGGCGTCATCGACAGCAGCCCCGCCAACGTCAAGACCGCGGTCGAAGGATCCCTGAAGCGGCTCGGCACCGACTACATCGACCTCTACTACCAGCACCGCGTCGACCCGAACACCCCCATCGAGGAGACCGCCGGAGCGGTCGCCGACCTCATCGCCGAAGGCAAGGTCCTGCACTTCGGGCTCTCCGAAGCGGCACCCGACACGATCCGCCGCGCACACGCCGTTCAACCCGTGACCGCGCTCCAGACCGAGTACTCACTGTGGACCCGCGACATCGAAGCCGAGATCCTCCCGCTTCTGCGCCAGCTAGGAATCGGTTTCGTCCCCTATTCCCCGCTGGGCCACGGGCTACTCACTGGACAGATCCGGACCGTCGACGACTTCGCCGACGACGATTGGCGCAAGACCAACCCGCGCTTCACGGGCGCGAACTTCCAACGCAACCTGCGCCTCGTCGACGAGGTGAAGGCCATCGGCGCCGAGATCGGCGCCTCCCCCGCCCAGACCGCCCTGGCCTGGATCCTCACCCGGGGCGACGACTTCGCGCCGATCCCCGGCACCCGCCGCGTCTCACGCGTCGAGGAGAACACTGCCGCCGACAGCGTTCACCTCACGCCGGAGCAGCTCGAGCGCCTGAGCGCCCTCGAGCGCGCGGCCGGAGACCGCCACGACGAGGCAAACATGGGTTCGATCGACAGCTGAGCGGGTCCGCCACGGCTATCCGCGAGATCTGCCCGCCCGGTGCACCTGGCCGGCGAACCCCGAGGTAGCCGGCATTCCCGTTGTGAGCCCGCATCATATTTCTCGCATTTCGTATGAGTGCCTGTTCCGAGGCTCCGAGCTCGGCGAGCCGCCGTGCTGTTGCCTCGCCAACACCGCTGCTGGCGCCGGTGACGATCGCGACCGTTCCGGCCAACGGTATAGGCACGGTGATGTTCCGTTCCGTGATGCCGCACCAACGTGGCAGCACAGCGGATGGGGTCTCGCTCTGTCGACCAAGGGGCGGGCTAGGCCGCTTCGATCCGCATCTTGACGTTGTCGGGGAGGTCGTCGAAGACGTCGAGGTCTGAGGTGATCTCGCCCATCTTGGTAAGGGTGGGCACCGAGCTGGTCTCTTCGTAGATGATCGTGATGCTGTCGAGCGGGTTGTAGTAGACCAGATCTCCGGGCTGAACGTCGGTGTAGAACGGGCCCGTCTCGGTCATCGGCGCGTCGAGCTCGGTGATGTACTCGATGTCGAGGTTGCGGAACCACGGCAACGTAACCGGGAGCGTCGCGGCAAAGTCTTGGGAGACCTGAGAGTCGTTCAGGGTCGCGGTGATCGTCTTGTCGCCGGCGGTGATGACGATGTCCGTCTCACCGTCGGGTGCTTCCGAGGACTTGTCGGTCGACGGAGCCTCTGTCGTGGGTGACTCGGTAGCGCGCGCAGTCGCCGCTTCGCCTCCATCGGAGCTGGAGGAGCACCCCGTCAGGATGACTACGGCCGCTGCGCTGGTAATCCAGGTCAGTGTCTTCTTCTGATGATGTCCTTGTGATGGGGGGGCGGGATCAGGCGTTGTCGTGGGCGAGGCTGCTCGACAGCTCGCGATGGGCGTCGGCCTGTGCGACCAGGGCCTGCGCCTTGGCCTCGAAGACGCCGACGGCGTCGGCCCCGGCGGCGAAGCGGGCGGGAATATCGTCGAGGGCAGCGACCTGCACCAGCGCACTGGCGAGCTTGGCGGCATCGCCCCCCTGCTGGCCGTCCATGCTGCGCCAGCCGTCGACCGTTGCCTGCGACCGGTCGGCGTAGTCCTCGATCGATGGGGTGGCGTACTGGGTGGACTGGGGTGACAGCAGCTCGGTGCGGAAGAACCCGGGCTCGACCAGCAGGGTGCGGATGCCGAAAGGCTCAATCTCAGGCGCGAGGCCCTCCATGAAACCCTCTAGGCCGAACTTCGAGGCCGCGTAGGCGGTCAGGAACACACCGTCGGCCGAGATGCCGGCGGTTGATGACACGGCGACGACCAGTCCCGAGCGCTGGGAGCGCATCTGCGGCAGAGTCGCACGGGTGACGTTCACCGGGCCGAACAGCGTGGTCTCGATTTGGGATCGGAAGCTGTCGGAGGTCATCTCCTCGAAGAAGCCAGCCTGGAAGCTGCCGGCGTTGTTGACCAGCACGTCCAGTCGTCCGAACCTCTCCACCGCGGACTGCACAGCGGCGTCGGCAGCAGACTGGTCGGCGACATCCAGCGAGACGGCAAGGAGGTCGTCGTGCTCGCCGAGCGCCTTGGTCACGTTCTTGGACTTGCGGGCGGTGGCGACCACCGCGTGCCCGGCGTCCAACGCCGCCTTGGCGATGTCGAGGCCCAGACCACGTCCCGCGCCGGTCACGAGCCACACCTGTTTCTCGGTCATGTGAAAGCACTTCCTTCGATGGAGAGCACCGCCGTCCGGCGGCGCTGACAACCACGTAAGCAGCCCGAACGACGGGGCGGGAGGCCCTGTCGAGGGGGTCACTGACGGTGACTCCCGCAGGACGCCGCTGGCTCGTACGCTGGAAGACATGCCCATCAAGGAGCCACTCCAGGACCCTCGGGAGGAGGCGCGCGCCGACATCCGCGAGTTCCTCTCGACGCGCCGCGCCCGCATCACCCCCGAGCAGGCCGGGCTGCCCACCTACGGCGGAGACCGACGTCGCGTCGCCGGCCTCCGACGCGAAGAGGTCGCGATGCTCGCCGGTGTCTCGCCGCAGTACTACGTCCGGCTCGAGCGAGGTGACGCCACGGGAATCTCTGACAGCATCGTCGACGGCGTCGCTCGCGCGCTCCAACTCAGCACAGCCGAGCGGGCACACCTGCTGGACCTGCTGCGCACCGCAGGAACCCCACCCCGCGCGCAGCGCCGCAAACCGGCGACACCGAAGCGGATCCGGCCGACCGTGCAGCGGCTCATCGACTCGATGCACGACGCCCCTGTTGTGGTGATGAACGGCCGACTGGACATCGTCGCTTCGAACGCGCTGGGACGCGCGCTGTTCTCCCCCGTGTTCGAGGACCAGGCCGGCATCCCCAACAGTGCCCTGTTCGTCTTCCTCAGCCCCGACGCCCAACAGTTCTTCCGTGAGTGGGAGATCGTTGCCAATGACACCGTCGCGATCCTGCGCGCCGAGGCCGGCCGCGACCCGCAGGATCGCGACCTCTCCGACCTGGTAGGACAGCTCTCCACACGCAGCGACGACTTCCGCCGCCGCTGGGCCGCCCACGACGTCCGGATCCACGCCACCGGGGTCAAGCACTTCCACCACCCCGTGGTCGGCGACATCGCCCTCCCGTACGAGTCGCTCCCCCTTGAGGCCGGCTCCAGCAGCAACCTCGTCGGCTACACCGCCGAGCCTGATTCCCCCGCCCAGGACGCGCTTGCCCTCCTCGCCAGCTGGGCCGCGAGCCAATCACTTCAAGCCCCTCTCCCAGGGCAGACCGTAGCCTCGCCGGATCGCTCCTCGACGACGCCTGACCGACCCTGACGACCGAACTTTCTTCCTCCTCGAGCACGGTTCAGCCGCGTTCGACGCCGGCCCTAGCAGTCGCAGCGGATGTGCTCTCGTCTGCGGGCCGACGTCAAGGTGCCGCACCTCGCTCAGAGGCAGCCGTTGGGGAGCCTCGCCAGCTCGGCGGCACTAGGTGGAGCCTTCCCGGCGACGTCGCGGACCTGCACACATTCGTACGGACGAAACCAACCTTCCAGAGATGCACTAGGTGTGTGACGAAATCTTTTTGGTGTGTTTCCAGTCGTCATGAGTCCTCGGCCTTCAGGGCGAGGAGGTCAGCGCATGATCGATGAGCAGAGCGACGGGGAACCTAGCAAGCCGAGGTTGTGCGAGCGGTGCGGGGAACGTATGCCACCCCAGAAGCGCGGCCGGCCGCGACGTTGGTGTTCCCAGCAATGCAGGCAGTCGGCCTACGAGGAACGCAAAGGCATACCCAGCTGGCGCGACAATCAGCCGAAAGTCGAGAGCCTCTCAGACGTCGTCGAGGTGATGCAGGAACGCGGGGCCAGACGCAGTGTTGCGATGCGGTGGACCGCAACGCCCACCGAGCACGATCATGTGCCACCGGCGGACTGCCTCGAGACCGTGTGGAGCAACCGCATGTTCGCGGCGATGGTGGTCGACATCTTGTCGCTGGACCTCTTCAAGCACGGGGTCCAAGACACCCTGGAGGACCAATTCGTCAGGTTTGCGATCTCGGGACTGATCGAAACTGCGCGAATTCTCGGCCTGGAGTTCGATTCCGAGTGGCCCGGTAGCAGCCGGTGATCCAGTCAGTAGTCCGTGATTCAGGTGCCGATCTGTCGTTGTAGCGATGGCGATATCAAAGATCAGTCGACTGATTGCACTGTTTCCGATCCTGGGCTCCATGTGTCCTCTTGGTCTCCCGTCGAAGACGGGTCCGCCCCAGGGCGGTCCTACGCGGCGGAAAGACGGGTATCCGCCCAGTAGTCGTCGGTCAGCGGCCGGCGACGCTGATGCGAACGTCGAGTCCGTCATCTACCGGTACGGCGAGCGCGCCCAAGACGCCGACGACCACGCCGATCGCGACCAGTTGGCCGATCGGGGTGCCATCGTGGACCGACGGTTTGGTGCGCTGCCAGGCGTACCAGTCCGTGCGGCGGAACGTCGCCAGCCCGGCCAGCGCCACCGCCGTGGTCGCGAGCGAGAGGACGACCAGAGGTGTCTGGCCCAGGTCGTCGATCGAAACCAGGCCGACGAGATCGGCGATCAAGCCAAGCATCAGCACGAGCCAGGCTAGAACGAGCCGGACGGCACGGGCCCGGACGACTCCGGCGGAGATGTAGCCCGCGAGGACCGCGCCGAGGACGACGGACAGGACAAGCGAGGCTTCGTCGTCCCGGACGCCTTGCTGGACCAGTAGCACCGTCTGATTCGCGATCGATGCCCAGGCGACAACCCAGATCGAACTCGGCAAGGGTGGCGTGGCTCCGGGGCCCCCGGCTACCCCGTCGACGCTCACGGCGTCATCCTCGCACGCCGCTCTCGGGAGCATTCGCATTCGATCCCGGCGTCGCGGATGGAACTAGAGCTGTCCTCTCCTGCTCGTCATGCACGCGCCGATGACTCCGCGGACGCGAAGGGGCGCCGGACGCGGCAACAGGACGCGCCTCGAGAAGGGCACGAACGAGAAACTCAGGGGTGCGTCAACCGACGTGCAGGAACATGATGGGGTCATGACCGACGACGACGACTTCCTGGCCTGGATCAAGTCCGCGCTCTCGGAGGCCGAGCTCGCGCTGCACAACGGCGATCCGAGGCCTCGGCGCGCCCTCTGGTCCCGCACCGAGCCTGTCAGCGTCTTGGGTGCGTGGCGGAACGCTCACGGTCAGCAGGAGATTGACGCGCTCTTCGAGGCTCTCGGCGAGAGCTTCTCCGACTGCACCTCGTACGTGTTCGAACCGTTGTCGTACGACGTGGTCGGCGACATGGCTTATACGGAAGGTCTAGAGCACACGTCGGCATTGGTGAACGGCGAGCCTCGCACCTACACCCTTCGCGCGACGCAGGTCTACCGGCGCGAGAGTGGCGCATGGCGAGTTGCCCACCGTCATGCCGACGCGGCGGGCGATTGACGGCAGCCGCGCGAACCGCTCCCCGTCATCACACAGTCGGTCGGAGAGGGATCAAGGCGGCGGTAGGACCCGTCCCAGCGCCTGGGTTCTCGGCCGGGCAGGGCGAAATGACCCAGGGTCATCCCTGCACATGGCGTTGCAGCTGCGGCTGCTGCGGATCTCCGCGACTCACGCCTAGCCACTCTGAACCACCCCATCTGATCCAGGTCGCGAGAAAGGTGTGCCCAAGATGTGCCCACCGGCGCCGCTGCTCTGCCTGGTTCTTGTTCCTTTCGATGGAAGTACGTGGCATCGGTCGAGACGGGGCGCCTTAGGCGGCGATCGCTCCGGAGACAGATGCCTGCTCGGCACGGTGCGCGCGGCGCGCCCTACGTTCCTTGGGCAGGATGAAGGTGATCACCACAACCAGCGCGAGGGCAAGTAGACCCGTCCCACCGGTGAGTGCCGCGTCGACGCGGTCTGCCAACGCCTCCATCCGAGTCGGCGCAGCATCGCCGGGGTTGGCGGCTATGGCGACGAGGATCGCGATGCCCAACGTGCTGCCGAGCTGGTGGGCGGTGTTGACCAGACCGGACGCCGCTCCGGCATCCTCCCCGGTGACTCCGGAGATGCCGGCCGACGTCAGGGGCGCGAACGCCATGCCCTGCCCGGCACCGATCAGGAGCATCGGCAGTGCGACGCCAAGGAGGTAGGTGTCACCGGGGTCGACACGGCTCAGCCACGCCATGCCGACCAGCGTGACGGCGACACCGCCGGCCAGGAGCGCGCCGTTGCCAGACCGGCCCACCATCCGCGGGACCGCCATCGCGACGACGAAGTTGACCGCCGTCATCGGCAGGAACGCCAGCCCGGCCTCGAGCGGGCTGAAGCCGAACACCCCCTGGAGGAACTGGGTCGTGAAGAAGAAGAAGCCGATCATCGCGCCGAGATAGAGCATCCGGGTGGCATACGCCCCGCTGCGCTCGCTGCTGCGGAACAGGCGCAGCGGCATGATCGGCTGCGCCGCCCGGCTCTCGTTGACCACCAGCGCGACCAGGAAGACGACCCCCACGACGTAGGCGGTGACCGTCACCGGCGAGCCCCAGCCGGCCTCCGAGGAGTGGATCGTCCCGAACACGAGTCCGCCGATACCGAGGGTGGCGAACAGCGCGCCGAGCAGGTCGAAGCGGCCCCGCACCCGTGGCGTCTCGGGGAGGAAGCGCAGGGCTGCCAGCACCATCGCCGCGCCGATCGGCACGTTGATGAAGAAGCCGGCCCTCCACGACACCCAGTCGGTCAGGGCGCCACCGACGACCAGGCCGAGGCTCGCCCCGAGACCGGCCGCCGCGCCGTACCAGGCCACCGCCCGGGTGCGCTCCGGCCCTGCCGGGAACGTCGCGGTCAGCAGCGACAGCGAGGTGGGTGCGACGATCGCGGCGCCGATGCCCTGGACTGCGCGTGAGGCGATGAGCCACCAGCCTGCCGGGGCGACACCGACCAGGAACGAGGAGGCCGCGAAGATCGTCAGGCCGATGATGAACAGCCGGCGCCGGCCGACGAGGTCACCCGCGCGGGCCGCGAGCAGGAGCAGACCACCGAAGACCAGCGTGTAGGCGTCCTGCACCCACGACAGCTGGATCGACGACAGGTCCATCCCGCTCTCGATGCTCGGCAGACCCGTGAAGATCACCGAGTTGTCGAGCAGAATCATGAAGTAGCTGATCAGGATGATCGCGAGGATCGCGTTGGCGTCCTTGTGCGCCGCGGTGCGGTGGTCACGTGCCATGGGTCGACCTCAGCCGTTCGATGTCGGCCAGGACGTGCTGCGGCTCGTCGTCGAGCGGCAGGGTGTCAGGATCGTGCACCAGAGCCCGGGTGGTCAGCCCCCGCTGCAGGGCCTCCTCGACGACGAGACGGCCGGTGCTGCCGGACGCGCCGACGACGAGGACAGTCGTGATGTCGCTCATGACCGGATCAGGACCTTGAGGGCCTTGCGGTCGTCCATCGCGCGGTAGCCGTCCGGGACGCCGTCGAGGTCGACGGTGCTGTCGAAGACCAGGCCAGGGTTGACGGTGCCGTCGAGGACTGCGGGGAGCAACTCCTCGATGTAGGCCCGCACCGGTGCGGGACCGCCCGCGAGGGTGATGTTCCCGCCGAAGAGGCTGCCGAAGCCGATCGGGGCCTCCTCGTACTGCGGGACGCCGACCCGGGAGATCACACCACCGGGGCGGACGATGCCGACAGCCTGGTCGTATGCCGGGACGTGACCGACGGCCTCGAGGACCTTGGTGGCGCCGTGCCCGCCGGTGAGCTCGCGTACCTTCGCGATGCCCTCGGCGCCGCGCTCGGCGACGACGTCGGTGGCGCCGAACGTCCGACCGAGATCGATGCGCACGGTGTGGCGGCCCATCAGGATGATCTGCTCGGCGCCCATCTGCTTGGCCGACAGGACGGCCATCAGGCCGACCGCGCCATCACCGATGACGGCGACGGTGTCGCCTTGGGTGACGTGGGCCTGGTGGGCGGCGTGCCAGCCGGTGCCGTAGACGTCGGACAGGGTCAGCAGGGAGTGCAGCAGAGTGGAGTCCTCACCGATGCCGGGAACCTTGACGAGGGTGCCGTCGGCCTGCGGGACGCGGACGGCCTCGGCCTGCCCACCGCCGATGCCGCCGGCGGCCCAGAAGCCGCCGTGCTCGCACGACGTCTGGAGGCCCTCGCGGCAGAACTGGCACGTGCCGTCCGACCACGCGAACGGCGCGATGACGAAGTCGCCTCTGGTCAGGGTCGAGACGCCCGAGCCGATGTCCTCGACGACGCCGACGAACTCGTGGCCCATCGGGGAGCCCTCGGGGACGGTCGGCATCGAGTGGTACGGGTGCAGGTCCGATCCGCAGATGCAGGACCGAACGATCCGCACCACGGCGTCGGTGGGCTGCTGGAGCGCGGCGTCGGGGACCTCCTGGATCCGCACGTCGCCTGCGCCGTACATGTAGGTCGCTCGCATGTGGGGTGTCCTTTCGGGACGAAGCCGGTCGGTGACCCCAGTCAACGGGGTGTTCCGTGTGCGCGGGAGTGTCTGTTCTTCCGGGTACTGACAGGGCCTCCCAGGTCCCGGATGCGCGCCGTACCGTGAATGACATGACCGATCCGGACCCCCGCGCCGCGCACCGCAGCGAGATCCGTGAGTTCCTCACCTCTCGCCGTGCGCTCATCACCCCCGACCAGGCGGGCCTGCCCGCGTACGGCGGCAACCGCCGGGTCAAGGGACTGCGCCGGGAGGAGGTCGCGATGCTGTCCGGCGTCTCGGTCGACTACTACGTCCGGATGGAGCGCGGCGACCTGTCCGGCGCCTCCGACAGCGTCCTCGACGGGGTGGCCAACGCGCTGCAGCTCGACGAGGCCGAGCGCGACCACCTGTTCGCCCTCGCCCGCGCCGCCGGCCCCGCCAAGGCGCGCCAACGGCCGACCCCGAAGGCGGTGCGGCCCGTCATCCAGCAGGTCCTCGACGCCATGAGCGACGCACCTGCGTGGGTCCGCAACGGACGCCACGACATCATCGCGATGAACACCCTCGCCGCGGCGCTCTACTCCCCCGTCCTCGAGTCCGCGATCGCCGGCCCGTCCGGTCGGCGTCCTGCGAACACGACCCGCTTCGTCTATCTCGACCCGGCCGCCCGCGACTTCTTCATCGACTTCGACATGATCGCCAACGACGCCGCCGCGATGCTGCGGCTCGAGGCCGGACGCAATCCGCACGACCGCGACCTCATCGCCCTGGTCGGCGAGCTCTCGACCCAAAGCGAGCTGTTCCGCCAGCGCTGGGCCTCGCAGGACGTCAAGTTCCACCGCAGCGGCCGCAAGCGTCTGCGCCACCCCGTCGTCGGCCAGCTCGACCTCGACTTCGAGGCCATGGACCTGCCGTCCGAGCCCGAGCTGCGGCTCAACGTCTACACCGCGGCCGCCGGCACCCCCACCGCCGACGCCCTCCAGCTGCTGGCCAGCTGGGCGGCCAGCCAGGACACCACCGCCATCCACGACTCGACCCAGGAGGCCGACCTCTCATGACATCGACGACACTCACCCCACGCACCCTCGGGCAGGATGCCCTCGAGGTGTCCCCGCTCGGCCTCGGCTGCATGGGAATGAGCCAGAGCTTTGGGCCCCGGCCGCCGCGCGACGAGATGATGACCTTCCTGCGGGCGGCGGTCGACCGCGGCGTGACCCTCTTCGACACCGCGGAGGTCTACGGGCCGTTCCACAACGAGGAGCTCGTCGGCGAGGCGCTCGCCCCGGTCCGTGACGACGTCGTCATCGCGACCAAGTTCGGCTTCGCGTTCGACGCCGACGGTCACCAGACCGGAGTCAGCAGCCGGCCCGAGCACATCCGTGCCGCCGTCGAGGGATCCCTGCAGCGCCTCGGCATCGACACGATCGACCTGCTCTACCAGCACCGCGTCGACCCCGACGTCCCCATCGAAGACGTCGCCGGCACCGTCAAGGAGCTCATCGCCGCCGGCAAGGTCCGCCACTTCGGCATGTCCGAGGCCGGGGTCGGCACGATCCGCCGCGCCCACGCGGTCCAGCCCGTCACGGCGCTGCAGAGCGAGTACTCCCTGTTCTGGCGCGAGCCGGAGGACCAGATCCTGCCGGTCCTGGCCGAGCTCGGCATCGGCTTCGTGCCGTTCAGCCCGCTGGGCCGCGGCTTCCTGACCGGTCAGCTCACCGCCGGGACCGAGTTCGGCGCGGGCGACATCCGGGCCACCCTGCCCCGCTTCGAGGCCGATGCCCTCCGGGCCAACCTCGCGCTGGTCGACCTGGTCCGGAAGGTCGCGGAGCGCAAGGGGGTCACGCTCGGCCAGGTCGCCCTGGCCTGGCTGCTCGCGCAGCAGCCATGGATCGTCCCGATCCCCGGCACCCGCCGGCTCGAACGTCTCGAGGAGAACCTCGGTGCCGCCGAGGTCGAGCTCGGCCCGGACGACCTGGCCGAGCTCGACGACGCCTCCCGCAGCGTGCAGGTGCAGGGCGAGCGCTATCCCGAGGCGATGCAGCAGATGATCGACCGCTGAGCCGGGAACGGCCCAAGGTCCCGCCGACCGGGGACCGTCGGACCTGACGTCGACCATGGCTCGCCCCGACGGTGG
>JAOPUX010000191.1 GCA_025963285.1 Jatrophihabitans sp. | reverse complement strand
CCGGGAACGACTGGATCAACGTCGCCCTGATCGAGGGGCACCACACCAGCGCGGTGGCCGGTGGCCTCGGCTTCGCCGTCTTCCTGGCCGCCATGACGATCACCCGCTGGCTCGGCCCGGCGCTACTCGACCGCTTCGGACGGGTACCGATGGTGCGCGGACTGGCCGGCGTGGCGGTCGTCGGCCTGGCGCTGTTCGTCTACGTGCCCAGCACGCCGGTCGCCTTCCTCGGGGCGGTGCTGTGGGGCACCGGGACCTCGCTCGGCTTCCCGGTGGGCATGAGCGCGGCCGCCGACGAACCCGGTGCCGCGGCGGCCCGGGTCAGCGTCGTCGCCTCGGTCGGGTACTGCGCCTTCCTCGGCGGGCCGCCGCTCATCGGCTTCCTCGGCTCGCACGTCGGGGTGCTGCACGCACTGACGGCAGTCGCCGTACTGCTTGCCCTGGCCACCGCACTTGCCGGCGCGCTGCACAGACCCTCAGACGTAGCGCCCTCAGCCGCCTCCCCCGCACACCGGGCGGCCGGGTAGATCATTACTGCCATGCAGGCATCGGGCAGGCAGGGACTAGGCGGGCAGCCGCCGATCTGGCACGTCAGTCAGGCCGAGCTCGACGAGCTGCGTGCGCGGCTGCGCGCGGTGCGCTGGCCGATGCGCTGGCCCGTGGAGCCGTGGGCGGCGGGCACGGATCCCGACGAGCTAGAGCGGCTCGTGGCCTACTGGGCCGACGGCTACGACTGGCGGCACTGGGAAGCCGTCATCAACGCCCTTCCCTCGCAGTACGCGGAGATCGGCGGCACTCAGCTGCACTACCTGCGCTTCGATGCCGACGCGTCCGGAGCCATCCCGATCCTGCTGACCAACGGCTGGCCGAGCACCTTCTTCGAGATGGTGGAGCTGGCGCAGCGGCTCGCGACACCCGAGCGGTTCGGCGACGTCGGCGAGCCCGCCTTCACCGTGATCGTGCCGTCGCTGCCGGGGTTCACCTTCTCGAGTCAGCGCCCGACACTTCCGGCCGACGTCGCGACCCACGAGCTCTGGCACCGGCTGATGAGCGACGAGCTGGGCTTCGACCGGTACGTGGCGCATGGCGGCGACCTTGGTGCGGGCACGACCTCACGCCTGGCCGCCGCGCACCCCGAGGCGCTTCTCGGTGTGCATCTCATGGCGATCGGAGCTCCCTTGGAGATCGACGAGTCGAGCCTGACCGGGGAAGAGCAGGGTTACCTGTCCCGGATCGCCGAGTGGAACCGCGCCGAGGGTGGCTACATGCACCAGCAGTCGACGCGCCCGCTGAGCCTGGCCTACGGCCTCTCTGACTCCCCCACCGGGCTGCTGGCCTGGATCCTCGACAAGTACCGGGCGTGGAGCGACAGCGGCGGCCTACTCAGCAACAGCTTCACCGACGACTTCCTGCTCACCCAGGCCTCGCTCTACTGGTTCACGAACACGATCGGGACGTCGTTTCGGCCGTACTACGAGTACGGGCGCGGGGTGACCCGCGGCCTGGAGAGCGTGCCGGTGCCAACCGCGGTCTCCCTCTTCCCGGCCGACATCTCCCAGCCCCCGCGCAGCTGGGCCGAGCGGACCCACCACGTCGTGCGGTACGAGCACCTGCCGCGAGGCGGGCACTTCGCGCCGGTCGAGACGCCCGGGCTGCTGGCCGGCGACATCAGGCGGTTCGTCAGTTCGCTGAGCCCCTGAGCCGGACGTCTCCTGGCCGGCCACAGCTGTTAACCAGGAGGAAACGGCCGGACGCACAGGTTCATCACATCGAAACGTGCAGCCGCCAAGATCACTGCTTCTCACCACGGCAGGTGTAGCAGCACGCCTGCCGAGACGCGGTCGCGTGCCGCAGGCGGACGGGGGCAGCGAGTCAGTGACGACGGTTCGGCGTGGCGAACGAGGGACATCGAACCGGGCCCACTATCGCGCCGCCCTACTCGGCGTCGCGGGCATCGCGCTCGCTGCGAGTGCCTGGGAGCTCTACAAGGCCTTCGGACCGCAGGCGGGCGTGACGGTCGGCCAGACGATCGTGCTGCCGCGCGCCAACGACGGGGTGATGCCGCACATCTGGCAGATGTTCACCGAGTTCGGCAAGCCGGTGACAGCCGGCACCGGCAGCCAGACGATCGGCGGGGCCGTGCTCGCGGCGACGTGGTTCACCCTGCGCCTGGCCGGCACCGGCTGGATCGTCGGCGTGATCATCGGCTTCGCGCTCGCCATGCTGATGACCCGCTCGCGCGTGGCCGAGGCCGCGGCGCTGCCCTGGGTGGTGGTGAGCCAGACGGTGCCGCTCATCGCGATCGCACCGCTGCTGGCCGGCTGGGGGCAGTACCTGCACGTGGGCAGCTGGCAGTGGGGGCTGCCCCAGTCGGTCATGGTCATCTCGGCCTATCTCGCCTTCTACCCGATGTCGATCGGGGCGCTCAAGGGGCTGACCTCGCCGGACGTCTACCAACTCGAACTCATGCACGTGTACGGCATCGGCTGGTGGCGCACCTTCCTGCGGCTGCGGCTGCCGGCCGCAGTGCCGTACCTGCTGCCGGCGCTGCGACTCGCGGCCACCATGGCCGTGGTCGGCGCGGTGGTGGGCGAGACCTCGGTCGACCTGCAGGGCGGCGTCGGTTACCTGATCATCTCCTTCCAGCAGACCGCCGGCCTGTCGGATGCCGCACGGGCCTGGCCGCCGATCATCGGGGCGATGGTCGACGGCCTCATCGCCGCCGGCGTGGTGGCGCTCATCGGCGTGCTGCTACGCCGCTACCGACGGGGAGAGAACGCATGACCGCGGTTGCGCTCAGCGGTGTCGAACGGATCTTCCGCACCGGCAAGGGGCGTCAGGTCGTCGCGCTCGAGGCGATCGACCTGACGGTGGGCGAAGGGGAGTTCGTCTCCCTCATCGGGCCGTCGGGCTGCGGCAAGTCGACGCTGCTGCGCCAGATCGCCGATCTCGACTCCCCCACCTCAGGCACGGTGTCGGTCTTCGGCAAGACGGCCCGGCAGGCGCGCCTCGACCATGACTACGGCATCGCCTTCCAGCAGGCCGGGCTGCTGCCCTGGCGGACCGTGGCCGCCAACATCAGCCTGCCGCTGCAGCTGCACGGTGTGGAGAAGGCCACCGCAGCCGCTCGCGTCGAGCAGCTGCTGGAGATGGTCGGCCTCAGCGACTTCGCGAAGTCCTTCCCCGACCAGCTCTCCGGTGGGATGCAGCAGCGGGTCGCGATCGCCCGCGCGCTGGCCGAGCAGCCCAAGCTCCTGCTGATGGACGAACCCTTCGGCGCCCTCGACGAGATCACCCGGGAGCGGATGCAGTCCGAGCTGGTGCGGATCTGTCAGGAGTCGGGGGCCGCGGTCGTCTTCGTGACGCACTCGATCCCCGAGGCGGTCTTCCTCTCCGATCGCGTCGTGGTGATGTCCCCGAGGCCAGGCCGCATCGTCGGCATCGTCAGCACCACGCCCGTCGCCGGCGTCGAGCGTGGCGAGGCCTACCGCGACGACGAGAGCTTCTTCCACGGGGTGCAGGAGGTCCGGCATCTGCTGCACAGCGGGCACGCGACCGACGGCCCGAGGGGCGAGGGGGCCCGATGACGAGCCTGCCGGGCCAGCGGGCCCCCGTCTCGAAGGTGACGGCCGTGGTGGCCCCGATCGTGCTCGGCGCCGCGCTGATCGCCCTCTGGCAGCTGCTCGTGCGGGCCTTCCACATCCACGACACGATCGTGCCCGCGCCGTCCGACATCTGGCACCAGCTGACCGAAGAGCACACGCTGATCTTCGACACGACCCGCAAGACCGGCTGGAATGCCCTGCAGGGCCTGGTGATCGGCACGGTGGTCGGCATCGTCGGCGCGCTGCTCGCGCACGGCGTCCGCGTGCTGCGGGAGATGGCGGCACCGATCGTCGTCGCCGTCTCGGTGATGCCGATCGTGGCGTTGGGGCCGGTGCTCTACGGTCTCTTCGGCGGCATGACCGACACCGCCCGCATCGTGGTGGCGGGGATCGCGGTGGCGATCCCGGTGTACCTCAACACGCTGCGCGGGCTGCAGCAGGTCAGGGCCGTGCACCGCGACCTGATGCTGGCCTACTCGAGCACGCCCTGGCAGCGGACCTGGGCGGTGACGCTGCCGACGGCCACGCCCTACCTCTTCACCGGGCTGCGGATCGGCTCGTCGCTGGCGGTGATCTCGGCGTTGATCACCGAGTACTTCGGCGGCCCGAGCGACGGCCTGGGGTTCACGATCAACAACGAGGCCAAGAGCGGCGCCTTCGCCCTCGCCTGGGCCGCGGTGGTCGGCTCCATCGTCCTCGGCCTGATCTTCTACATCGTCACGTACGCGGTGGAGCGGTGGTTCGCACGACACCGCTGACATCGCTCTCCAGTCCTGCCGTCACCGCCGCCGGCGATCCTCGCAACAACCACCCAAGGGGGTAGTCCATGAGAAGGTCCATCAGACGGGCGACGGTCGGCACCGCAGCAGCGGTCCTGACGCTCGCCCTCGCCGCATGCAGCAGCAGTGGCGGTAGCAGTGGCGGTGGTGGCAGTAGCAGCAGTACCTCCACCGGCACCGCGACGACCGCCAGCTGCACGTCGACGACCAAGGTGAAGCTGCAGCTGCAGTGGAGCAACCAGGCCCAGTTCGCCGGCTACTACGCCGCGGACAAGCTGGGCTACTACAAGGCGGCCTGCCTCAAGGTGACGCTGCTCGAGGGCGGCGGAACCGTGGTGCCGCAGCAGGTCATCGAGAACGGTCAGGCCGACTACGCCGTCTCGTGGGCACCGAAGGTCTTCGGCGACATCGATGCCGGCAAGAAGCTGACCGACATCGCCCAGATATTCCAGCGCAGCGCGCCGCTGCTCGTCTCGTTGAAGTCGGCGGGCATCACCTCACCGGCCGATCTCAAGGGCAAGAAGTGGGTCAACTGGGGCTATGGCAACCAGTGGGAGCTGCTGGCGATGCTGCAGACGGCCGGCGGCCTCTCCCCGGCGGAGACGAAGTACGACACCGAGGGCGACACCCCGACCAACCTCTTCCAGGACAAGTACGCGGCCGTCACGGCGATGACCTACAACGAGTACGCGCAGCTGCTCGAGACGGTCAACCCGTCCACCGGCAAGCTCTACCAGCCGTCGGACTTCAACGTGCTGAGCCCGAACGACTACAAGTCCTCGATGCTCGAGGACGGCATCTGGGCGATGACCGACAAGCTCTCCGACCCGACCTTCAAGAAGACCACCGAGGCCTTCGTCTACGCCTCGCTGGAGGGTTGGATCTACGTCCGGGACCACCCGCAGGACGCCGCCACGCTCTCGACGCAGTACGGCTCGAAGCTGCCGGCCGGCCACCAGCTCTGGATGGCCAACGAGATCAACAAGCTGATCTGGCCGTCGCCCCAGGGCATCGGCGTGGTCGACAACACCACCTGGCAGCAGACCGTCGACCTCTCCAAGAAGGTGATCGACCCGGCCACCGGAAAGGCATTGATCAAGAACGACCCGCCTGCCTCGACCATCGACATGGACTTCGTCAACGAGGCGCTGACCAAGCTCAAGGCGAAGGGGCTCGACGTCACCGGCACCAGCTTCAAGCCGCTGACCGTGACGCTGAAGAAGGGCGGCGCGTGATCGGCTAGCGCAAGACAGCAGTGCGGGCCCGGTCGCAGAAGCGACCGGGCCCGCACCGTCGGTGGTCGCGTGCCGGATGATGGCGGACATGGCTGCTCTCAAGCGGGGAATCGCGATGCCGTGCTTCGCCGACGATCCGAGCGTGCTCATCGACCTCTGCGTGGCGGCCGAGGCCGCCGGCTTCGACGGGGTCTTCCTCTGGGACCACATGACCTGGTCCGACGCCGGGGACGGCCCGCCCATGGTCGACCCGTGGCTGGTGCTAGCCGTGGTGGCCGCCCGCACCGAGCGCGTGCTGCTCGGGCCGATGATCACCCCGCCGTCGCGGCGGCGCCCCTGGGTGCTGGCCCGCGAGACCACCACCCTGGATGTGCTCAGCTCCGGCCGGACGATCTTCGGCGTGGGGCTCGGCGGCCCGGACCACGGCGACTTCGGCCTCTTCGGCGAGGTCACCGACCGCCGGACGCGGGCGGCGATGCTCGACGAGAGCCTGACGATCCTCGACGGGCTGTGGAGCGGCGAGTGGTTCACCCACCACGGCGCCCAGTACGGCCTCGGCCCGGTGCGCTTCACCCCCACTCCGGTCCAGCGGCCGCGCATTCCGATCTGGGTGGGCGGCGTGCTGCCGAACCCGGCGCCGATCCGGCGTGCCGCGCGCTGGGACGGCGCGGTGCCGATCACCTATGACGAGGGCGGCCTGGCCCGTCCCAGCGTCGAGCAGATCACGGCGCTGACGGCCGAGATCGCCGGCCAGCGGGAGTCGATGGACGGCTACGACGTGGCCGTGTGGGCCGAGGTGGCACTCGACCCGGCGGCCGTCGAGCGGGAGCTGGCGGCCTACGCCGAGGCCGGCGCGACGTGGTGGATCGAGACGGCCCGCCCGGCACGTGACGCCAACTGGCTCGACGGGCTCAGGACCCGGATCAGCCAGGGCTGCTGAGCACCCGCACCGGCGCGCCCGCCGTCCAGGCCATGATGTCCTCGACCACCTGGGCGTACCAGAACTCGTAGACCTCGGTCGTGACGTAGCCGATGTGTGGCAGCAGCAGGGTGTTCGGCATGTCGCGCAGCCGATGGTGGACGGGCAGCGGCTCGACGTCGTAGACGTCCAGCCCAGCCCCCGCGATGAGGCCGTCACCGAGCACGCCGAGCAGGGCCGCCTCGTCGACGATCGGCCCGCGGGAGGTGTTGATCAGGTACGCGCTGCGCTTCATCGCCCCGAGTTCGGCCGCGCCGATCAGGCCCCGACTTCGTTCGGAGAGCGGCATGTGGATCGTGATCACGTCGGCAGTGCCGAAGAGCTCTGCCTTGCTGACGCACCGGACGCCATGCGGTTCAGCCCGCTCCTGGGTGAGCTGCGGCGACCAGGCGATGACCTCCATGCCGAAGGCCTGGGCAAGCCTGGCCACCGGGATCCCAAGACGGCCGAGACCGACCACGCCGAGCGTCCTGCCGGCCAGCCCCGGGCCGATGGTGTGCTGCCAGCCGCCGGCACGCACCGCCGCGTCCTCCTGGGCGAAGTTGCGAGTCAGCGCGATCATCATGCCGATGGTGAGCTCGGGGACGGCGTTGCCGATCCCCTCCGTGCCGCAGACGGTGACCCCGTGCGCGGCCGCCGCGTCCAGGTCGATGGAGGCGTTCTTCATGCCGGTGGTGACGAGCAGCTCCAGGGCCGGCAGCCGTGCGAAGAGGGCGGCGTCGAAGACGGTGCGCTCCCGCATCGCCACCACGATCGCGCTGTCTGCCAGGCGTGGGGCCACGTCGATGAGGTGCTCTGTGTCCACCTCGACAACGTGTGCGGCCAGCACCGGTGACCAGTCGGTGCTGGTCAGTGCCACGTCCTGGTAGTCGTCGAGCACTGTCACGATCGCCATCGCCCCAGTATCCGCTGCCGCGCCGAGCCGGACCCCGCGGGGAATAGCCCCTCGCCGGGCGCACGTTGCGCCGATATGAGAATCGGGATAATCGGGGCAGGCAACATCGGCGGCACGTTGACGCGACGGCTCAGCGAGCTCGGACACGAGGTCCGCGTCGCCAACTCCCGAGATCCCGAGACCCTCGCCGAGCTGGCGGCTGAGACGGGCGCCACCGCCGTGTGGGCGAGCGAGGCTGCAGACGGAGCCGAACTGGTGATCGTCAGCATTCCGCAGAAGAACGTGCCCGATCTGGCTCCCGGGATCCTCAGCGGCGCGCTGCCGGGCGCCCCGGTGATCGAGACGAACAACTACTACCCCAAGCAGCGCGACGGGAAGATCGACGCGATCGAGGCCGGGCAGACCGAGAGTTCCTGGGTCGCCGAGCACCTCGGGACGCCGGTGATCAAGGCCTTCAACGGCATCTTCTGGAAGCATCTGCTCGAGAAGGGCACCGCCCCCGGCACGCCGGGCCGGATAGCGCTGCCGATCGCCGGGGCGGACGGGCCGGCCAAGACCACGGTGCTCCAGCTCGTTGACGAGCTGGGGTTCGACCCGGTCGACGCGGGCAGCCTCGAAGAGTCCTGGCAGCAGCAGCCGGGCACCCCGGTGTACGGCAAGGACTACGGCGTCGAGGAGACCCGTAAGGCCCTCGCCGAGGCCGAACCCGAGCGCCCCGCCGACTTCCGCTTCTGACGCGGCGCGAGCGGCACTGCGCATCAGCCCGCACCCCCTACCTCGGGAGATATCGATGAACCTCGGCAGCTACGGCGTGTGGGGACATTCCCGCGCGCTCACCACCCAGCGGGCCCGCGAGCTGGAGTCGCTTGGCTTCGGCACGCTCTGGCAGGGCGGTTCACCCGAGGCGGGCCTGCAGCACGCCCGAGACCTGCTCGCGGCCACGAGCACCGTTGTGGTCGCCACCGGCATCGTCAACATCTGGACGGCCGATGCGACGGCGGTCGCGGCCTCCTATCACGAGATCGAGGCCGCGCACCCAGGCCGGTTCCTGCTGGGCGTGGGGGTCGGCCACCCCGAGGCCACCGCGGAGTACCGCAGCCCGTACCAGATGCTGGTCGACTACCTCGACGTGCTCGACGGCGAGGGCGTGCCGGCAGAGCGGCGGGTGCTGGCCGCGCTCGGCCCCAAGGTGCTCCGGCTGGCCCGGGATCGCTCGGCCGGTGCGCACCCGTACCTCGTGACCCCCGAGCACAGCCGCACGGCCCGCGAGATCCTCGGCCCGGATCGGCTGCTCGCACCCGAGCAGCGGGTGGTGCTCGAGGCCGACCCGGCCGCAGCCCGCGCCATCGGCCGGCCGACGGTGGTGAAGCCCTATCTCGGCCTGACCAACTACACGACCAACCTGCGCCGCCTCGGCTATACCGACGACGACCTGAGCGGCGAGGGCAGCGACCACCTCATCGACGACCTCGTCGTCTACGGAGACGGTGCCACGGTGGCCCGGCGCCTGGGCGAGCACCTCGAGGCCGGCGCCGATCACGTGGCAGTGCAGCTGCTGACCAACTCCGACGGGGAGCTGGACGCACAGTACCGCCGCCTGGCCGAGGCGATCCTGGCCTGAGCGCTTGCCTGAATTAGTTGTAGCATGCATAATCATTGCTATGACCACAACTAATGTTCGAACGGCTGCGCCCGGCCGAGTGCTCCTGATCGGCGCCTCCCGCGGTCTCGGCCTCGCCCTGGCGAAGGAGTGGGTCGAGCGCGGCTGGCAGGTGCTCGCCACCGTCCGCGGCTCGGGACGGACCCCGCTGCATGAACTTGCTGACCGGTACCCCGAGCAGCTCCAGATCGAGACGATAGATATCACCGAGCCGGCGCAGATCACGGCGCTGCACCGCCGCCTGGCTGGCCGGACGTTCGACCTGCTCTTCGTCAACGCGGGCGTCACCAACGAGCCCGAGGGAACGGTCGCCGAGACCTCCACCGACGAGTTCGTCCGGGTCATGGTCACCAATGCGCTGTCACCGCTGCGGGTCATCGAGGCACTGCAGGACCAGGTCGAGGCCAGCGGGACCATCGGCGTGATGTCCTCGGGCCAAGGCAGCGTGGCCAACAACGAGAACGGCGGCCACGAGGTCTACCGCGGCAGCAAGGCGGCCCTGAACACCTATGTGCGCAGCTACGCGGCCCGCCACCGCGGCGAGCGACGCACCCTCGTACTCATGGCCCCGGGGTGGGTACAGACCGATCTCGGCGGCGCCGACGCCCGCCTCACCATCGACGAGAGCATCCCCAACGTCGTCAGCACCCTC
>JAOPUX010000190.1 GCA_025963285.1 Jatrophihabitans sp. | reverse complement strand
ACCACCGCCGCGCCGTACTTGCGGCACAGCGCCGCCTCGCGGCGGAACTTCTCCTCGCCCTCCTTCATGGAGATCGAGTTGACGATGGCCTTGCCCTGCACGCAGCGCAGGCCGGCCTCGATCACCTCGAACTTCGACGAGTCGATCATCACGGGGACGCGGGAGATGTCGGGCTCGGAGGCAATCAGCTTGACGAAGCGATCCATCGCGGCGACGCCGTCGATCATCCCCTCGTCCATGTTGATGTCGATCACCTGCGCGCCGTTCTCGACCTGCTGCCGTGCCACGGTCAGCGCGGCGTTGTAGTCACCGTCGCGGATCAGGTTGCGGAACTTCGCCGAGCCAGTGATGTTGGTGCGCTCACCGACGTTGACGAAGAGCGACTCGCCGGTGATGTTGAGCGGCTCGAGGCCAGACAGCCGCAGGGCAGGCTCGACCGTCACAGGGGTCCGGGGCGCGCGGTCGGCCATGGTGGCCGCGATCGCGGCGATGTGGCTCGGAGTGGTGCCGCAGCAGCCGCCGACGAGGTTCACGAAGCCGGCGTCGGCGAACTCGGCCACGATCGCGGCCGTCTCGTCCGGGGACTCGTCGTACTCGCCGAAGGCGTTGGGCAGCCCGGCGTTCGGATAGCAGGAGACGAAGCTGTCGGCCAGCCGCGAGACCTCCGCGATGTAGGGGCGCATCTCCTTCGCACCCAGCGCACAGTTCAACCCGACGAGCAGCGGCCGGACGTGGCGCACTGAGTCCCAGAACGCCTCGGTGACCTGTCCGGAGAGCGTGCGGCCCGACGCGTCGGTGATGGTGCCCGAGATCGCCACCGGCCAGCGGCGCCCCCGCTCCTCGAAGAGCGTCTCGACGGCGAAGATCGCGGCCTTGGCATTGAGCGTGTCGAAGATGGTCTCGATGAGCAGCAGATCCGACCCGCCGTCGACTAGGCCGTTGGCCTGTTCGAGGTAGGCCGCGACGAGCTGCTCGTAGCTGATGTTGCGCGCACCCGGGTCGTTGACGTCCGGGGAGATCGAGGCGGTACGGCTCGTGGGCCCCAGCGCGCCGGCGACGTAGCGGGGCTTGTCCGGGGTGGCGATCGCGTCGCACTCGGCCCGGGCCAGCTTCGCCGACTCGTAGTTGAGCTCGTAGGCGAGCTCCTCCATCCCGTAGTCGGCCAGCGAGATCCTGGTGGCGTTGAAGGTGTTGGTCTCGATGATGTCCGCGCCGGCCTCGAGGTACTCGCGGTGGATGCCGGCGATGATCTGCGGCTGGGTCAGCGTGAGCAGGTCGTTGTTGCCCTGTACGTCGCTCGGCCAGTCCTTGAATCGCTCACCTCGGTAGCCGGCCTCGTCGGGTCGATCGCGCTGGATCGCCGTCCCCATCGCCCCGTCGAGGATCAGGATCCTCGACTTCAGGGCAGCGGTGAGCTCCTCGGTGGCGTCCGGGCGAAGCGACGGTGTTTCGGGCACGTTTGCTGTCCTCAGGAGGTCCATCGACGGGGTGTTTCAGTATCTCACCCGCGCTAACCCATTACCCGGGGACGCGCGTCGTAGGGTGGAGTTATGACTGAGCGCAGCGGCAGTTACGGAATCGAGTGGCCCACCCTGACCAACCCGATCCTCGTCGCGGCGTTCGAGGGCTGGAACGACGCCGGCGACGCCGCCACAGGAGCAGTCGAGCACCTGGAGTTGGTCTGGGACGCCCAGCCCCTCACCGAGATCGACCCGGACGACTACTACGACTTCCAGGTCAACCGCCCCGAGGTCTCGCTGGTCGACGGCGTGTCACGCCGGATCACCTGGCCCACCACCCGATTCTCGGTGTGTCGCCCGCCCACCGCCGAGTTCGACCTGGTGCTCGTCCGCGGAATCGAGCCGAACATGCGCTGGCGGACCTTCTGCCGGGAGATCCTCGGGCTCATCACCGAGCTGGACGTGCAGACGGTCGTCACGCTCGGAGCGCTGCTCTCCGACACCCCGCACACCCGTCCGATCCAGGTCACGGGCACCGCCTACGACAGTGACGCGGCAGCCCGCTACGGCCTGGAGCGATCCCGATACGAGGGCCCGACCGGAATCGTCGGCGTGCTCCAGGACGCCTGCGTCGGCGCCGGTATCCAGGCCGTCTCGTTCTGGGCCGGCGTGCCGCACTACGTCTCCCAGCCGCCGAACCCGAAGGCCACGCTGGCCCTGCTGCACTCCGTCGAGGAGGTGCTCGACGTGCCCGTGCCACTGGCCGAACTCCCCCAGCAGGCCGACGAATGGCAGAAGCTCGTCGACGAGATGGCCGCCGAGGACGACGAGGTCATCGAGTACATCCGCAATCTTGAAGAGCGGGACGACGAGATCGACGAGACTGAGCTCAAGTCCGCCTCAGGCGACGCGATCGCCCGCGAGTTCGAGCGCTACCTGCGCCGCCGCGACCGCGGCACGGGCCACGCCGGCGGCCCGCAGAACTGACGACGCTCCGCCCGGGCGCTACGCCGCCCGGCGGCATGCGGGCGCCACGGCATGACTTTGTGCGCGCTCTCGGCGCCCCGGACGCGCCACAGCCCCGACATCGCGCACAAAGTGGGCGTCCACCGCCCGCCAGCGCGCACAAAGTGGGCGGCCACCGCCCGACAGCGCGCACAAAGTGAGCGGCCATGGCGCCTACCGGCCCGGCTGCGTGCACAACGTGAGCCGAACGAGCTAGAGCGCGACGCCGAGCAAGGCATCCGCGAGATCGGACACCAGCCGCGGTGCCTCCGAGTCCGCCGTGGAGGGATCGGCGGCCCAGGCGTCGATTGCCGCGATCGCCCCGACGGTGTCCAAGTCGTCCTGCAGCGCTGCGCGTACCGCGGCGAGCACGGCTTCGGCCGGGGCGCCTGCGGCGCGGCCGGCTGCGGCGCGCCAGGCAGCGAGCCGGGCCTCGGCGGCGGGGAGCCGGCCGCCGGTCCACTCGCGGTCCTGCCGGTAGTGCCCGTCGAGCAGCGCCAGCCTGATGGCCATCGGATCGACGCCGGCAGCCCTCAACTTCGAGACGAGCACCAGGTTGCCGCGGGACTTGGACATCTTCTCGCCGTCTAGGCCGATCATCCCGGCGTGCACGTAGTGCCGGGCGAACGGCGGCGTGCCGGTGAGCGCCTCGGCGTGGGCCGCGGAGTGCTCATGGTGCGGGAAGACGAGGTCGGAGCCACCGCCCTGCACGTCGAAGTCCATGCCGAGACGGTTGAGGGCGATCACCGAGCACTCGATGTGCCAGCCCGGCCGCCCGTCGCCCAGTGGGGTGCTCCAGAACGGCTCGCCGAGCCGGCGCCCCTTCCAGAGCATGGAGTCGAGGGGGTCGCGCTTGCCGGGGTGCTGCGGGTCGCCGCCGCGCTGGGCGAAGAGGTCGAGCATGGTGGCGCGGTCCATGCCGGACTCGGTGCCGAAGCGCCCGGAGCTGGTGATGTCGAAGTAGAGGTCATCGCCGACCGGGTAGCCGGCTCCGGAGGCGACGAGCGAGGCGATCGCATCGGTGATCTCCGGGATCGCCTCGACCGCGCCGATGTACTCATCAGGCGGCAGGACGCGCAGGGCGGTCATGTCCTCCCGGAAGAGCTGGATCTCGCGCGCTGCCAGGCTCATCCAGTTCTCGCCGGTGTGGGCGGCCCGTTCGAGCAGCGGATCGTCGACGTCGGTGACGTTCTGGACGTAGCGCACCTCGTAGCCAGCGTCACGCCACACCCGCTGCACCAGGTCGAAGGCGAGATAGGTGGCTGCGTGGCCGAGGTGGGTGGCGTCGTAGGGGGTGATGCCGCAGACGTACATCCGCGCTACCCCGTCGGTGGGCGTGGTCTCCCGTACCGAGCCGGATGCGGTGTCGAAGAGCCGCAGCGGAGCACCTGTGCCCGGTAGATGCGGAACGGGTGTGCTGGGCCAGGCATCCATAGCTCCACGTTATCCGGCAGACTGCCGGGCATGAGCACCTACCTCGTCTCCGAGTCGGCCGTCATCGCCGCCACCCCGCAGCAGCTCTTCGACATCATCGCCGATCCGGCGATGCATCCGGTGATCGACGGCTCCGGGTCGGTGCGTGCGGTGCGCGAGGGAGGCCCGGCCCGGCTGAGCCAGGGCGCCAAGTTCAGCATGGACATGAAGCTCGGCGCCCCGTACAAGATCCAGAACACGGTCGTCGAATTCGATGAGCCGCATCAGCTGGGCTGGCGGCACTTCAACGGCCACATCTGGCGCTACATCTTCGAGCCCGTCGAGGGCGGCACCAAGGTCACCGAGGAGTGGGACGCCACGGGCGTCCACAACAAGCTGGCGCTCCGGCTGATGGGCTTCCCGAAGCGCAACCGGGCGGGCATCCAGGCCACGCTTGAGCGGCTGGCCGCCATCACCGCAGAGAAGTAGGCACCACGGCTGAGTAGCCCGAGGTAGCTAGAAGGGCGGCCAGGGGACGGCCGGCCAGTCCTCGCTCGGCTCGGGATGGGTGCGCCGGCTGAGCAGGCGGTCGACCCTGTCCCGGGTGCGGCGGACCTCGCGCGTGGTGAGCAGCTCGGAGAGCCCCTCACCCAGGGAGCCGTAGAGCTCGACCCGGAGCTCGCGCAGCATCTCTTCGGCCTCGTCGGGCAGCGGCCGGCCGGCCCACTGCCAGAGGATGGTGCGCAGCTTGTCGTCGCTGTGGAACGTGACGCCGTGGTCGATGCCGTAGACGTGGCCGGCCGCCGTGGGCAGCAGGTGCCCGCCCTTGCGGTCGGCGTTGTTGATGACGGCATCGAAGACGGCCACCCGGCGCAGCTCGTCGAGATCGCGCCGCCGGACGAGTCGCTGCAGGTCGATCGACTCGTCCTCGGCGATCCAGAGCTGCACCATGCCCGGACCGGCCGGCCCGTCCGTGCGGTACACGGTGGGGGGCACGATCCCCCAGCCGGTGGCCTCCGAGAGCGTGTAGGCGGCCACCTCGCGCTCGGCGAGAGTGCCGTCGGGGAAGTCCCAGAGGGGGCGCTCCCCCATCACCGGCTTGTAGACGCAGGCGGCGCTGACGCCGTCGGCGGTGACGCCGCAGTAGAGCGTTGCGTTCGACGCGTCGACCAGGCGGCCCTCGATCTCGAGCGTGCCGACCGAGAGCAGCGTCAGGGCGTCGTCGACCGCCATGGCCAGCGGAGCGGTGAGCGGCCCGACGTCATCGGCCTCGCTCATGCCGGGAAGCCCATGGCCAGAGGACTCATGGCTCGAGCACTCATGGTTCGAGGATGGTGCCGCGGTGGTAGCCGTTCTGCCGGGGGCAGACGTGCCCGGCCGGGTCGAGCGGGATGCCGCAGAGCGGGCACGGCGGCCGGCCAGCGGCGATCACCCGGCGGGCACGCTCGACGAAGGCCCGCGCCCGGGTGGGCTCGATGCGCACGCGGAGGGCGTCCGGGCCCTCCTCGACGTCCTCCAGCAGGGTCTGCTCGGCCGTCTCGGCGTCGTCCGTCGGGGCCAGCGCCTCGATCACGACGAGGCCGGCGTCACCGTCCCAGGCCAGCCCCATGGCGCTGACCCGGAACTCCTCGTCGATCGGCTGCTCCAGCGCGGCGCTGTCGGAGTCGGTGGCCGGGAGTGCCGTGCCGGTGCGGGCCACCACCTCGTCCAGCAGCTGTTCGAGACGGTCGGCGAGCACCGCCACCTGCTGCTTCTCCAGCGACACCGAGACGATCCGGGCGCCGTCGGTGGCCTGCAGGAAGAAGGTGCGGCCACCGGGCGCGCCGACGGTACCGGCCACGAAGCGGCTGGGGCGATCGAAGAGGAAGACCTGACGAGGCATGATCCCTCGATCCTACCGACTGGTATCCCGGTGCAGGGTCAGACCGAACCGGCGCCCGTGCCGCCGCCCACGGTGGCCTCGGTAGCCCCGGTGGCTCTACGGCGGCGCCCCTTGGCCGGTGGCGGCGCGAAGGGGCTGAGGTCGCCGCCGGTGTCGTTGGAGCGCAGCACGTAGGGGCGCGTGTCGGTGTACCGGATCACCGAAACCGAGCACGGGTCGACGACGATGCGCTGGAACTGGTCGAGGTGCAGGCCCAGGGCGTCGGCCAGGATCGCCTTGATCACGTCGCCGTGGCTCGAGGCCACCCAGACGGCGTTCTCGCCGAGCAGCGCGTCCCAGCGGCGCACGGCGGCGACCGCGCGGGTCGAGACCTCGCTGAGTGACTCGCCGTTCGGGAACCGCGCCGCTGACGGCTGGGTCTGCACGACCTTCCAGATCGGGTCCTTGGCAAGCTCATTGAGGGGCTTGCCCGTCCAGTCGCCGTAGCCGCATTCGATCAGGTCGTCCTCGGTCTGGAGTTCGAGCTCCCGCCCAGCCTCCCGCTGCGCGGCGAGGATGTACTCCGACGTGTCGATGCAGCGCTCCAACGGGCTGGAGACGATGGCGGTCAGGGGCACCTTCGCGATGCGTTCGGCCACGGCCGCCGCCTGCCGCTGGCCCCGTTCGTCGAGGTGCACGCCGGGGGTGCGGCCGGCCAGCACCGGCCCCGTCATGGCGGTGAGACCGTGGCGGACGAGCAGCAGCGTCGACATCTACTTGGTGGTCTGCTGCGTGGAGGTGGTGGCCGACTTGTGCGAGGTGTGCTCGGTGGCCTTCACGACGCCCGTCGAGAGCAGGACGATCAGCAGGATCCCGAGCGCGACCCGGTACCAGATGAAGATGTAGGTGCTGTGGTGGGCGATCCACTTCATCAGCCAGGCGATCGAGGCCAGCCCGACGATGAAGGCGAAGATCAGCGCGATCCCGGTGAGGCCGGCGCCCGGGTTCTTGTCGGTGCTGTCGATCGCCTCGTAGCCGCCGGAGAGGACCACCGCCGGGATCGAGAGCAGGAAGGAGAAGCGTGCCGCGGCCTCGCGGGTGAGGCCCCGGAAGAGGCCGGCGGTGATCGTGGTCCCCGAGCGGGAGGCCCCGGGGATCAGTGCCAGCGCCTGAGCCAGCCCCACCGCCGCGGCGTCGGTGGTGTCGAGCTCCTCCTCGTCGCGGTTGCGCTTGCCGAGCTTCTCGGCTGCGTAGAGGACGCCGGCCAGCGCGATGAGAGTGACCGAGATGACCCAGAGGTTCCGGGCGCCGTTGCTGATCGGGTGCTTGAAGACGATGCCGAAGATGCCCACCGGGACCGTGGCGAGGATCAGGTACCAGCCGAGCTTGTACTCCAGCGAGCTACGCACCGACTTGTCGTAGAGACCCCGCAGCCAGGCGACGGTGACGTGCAGCAGCTCGCGCCAGAAGTAGATGACGATCGCTGCGGTGGTACCCAGCTGGATGATCGCGCTGAACGAGGCGCCGGGGTCGCTGTTGCCGTTGTTGTAGTCGAAGTGCCAGCCGAAGAGGGCAGGCACGATCCGCAGGTGCGCCGTGGACGACACCGGCAGGAACTCGGTGAGTCCCTGCACGATGCCGAGCACGATGGCCTGGATGAGCGTCATACGGATGTCCCTCTGGAGGATCGGGGGCGGTCAGGAAGCGGGAAGGTGTCAGGTGCCGGCGCCGGATCGCGCCAGCGCCTCCTGTGCGGTCTCCAATGAGCGCAGCCGGTCGTCCATCGTCGACCCGAAGGGTGACACGGACAGGGTGGTGACGCCGGCGGCGGCGAACTCCGCCATCCGCTCGGCGATGCGGTCGAGCGGCCCCAGCAGGGACGTCTGATCGACGAACTCCGCCGGGACGAGCGCCGCCGCTCCGTCGTAGTCGCGGGCGAGGTAGCGGTTCTGTACCTCGGCCGCCTCGGCCGCGTAGCCCATCCGCACGGCCAGCGCGTTGTAGAAGTTCTGCTCGCGGCTGCCCATCCCGCCCACGTACAGCGCGGAGTAGGGACGGACGGCCTTCGCGCACTCCTCTATGTCCTCACCCACCACGATCGGGACGGTGGGAACGATGTCGAAGCCGTCGAGGCTCTTGCCGATCTTTGCCCGCCCGGCTGCGATCGTGGAGAGCAGCTCGTCGGCGAACTTCGGGGCGAAGAAGACGGCGAGCCATCCGTCGGCGATCTCGCCGGTGAGCTCGAGGTTCTTCGGGCCTACCGAGGCCAGGTAGATCGGTATGTGCTCGCGCACCGGGTGCACCATCAGGTGCAGCGCCTTGCCCGGACCGTCCGGCAGGGGCAGCTCGTAGGTGTCGCCGTCGTAGCGGACCTTCTCCCGCGACAGCGCCAGCTTCACGATGTCCACGTACTCGCGGGTGCGGGCCAGCGGCTTCGCGAAGCGGACGCCGTGCCAGCCTTCGGAGACCTGCGGGCCGCTGACGCCCAGCCCGAGCCGGAACCGGCCGTGGGAGAGCGTGTCGAGCGTGGCGGCCGTCATGGCCGTCATGGCGGGGGTGCGTGCCGGGATCTGCAGGATCGCGCTGCCGACATCGATGCGGGTCGTCTTGGCGGCCACCCAGGTGAGCACGGTGACCGCATCGGAGCCGTAGGCCTCCGCGGCCCAGGCCACCGAGTAGCCGAGCCGGTCGGCCTCCTGGGCCAGGACGAGGTTGTCCCCGTCGTTGCCCATCCCCCAGTATCCGAGGTTCAATCCAAGCTTCACCGGGTCACCTTAGCGGCCTGCCTGGGCCGGGCCGGGCGACACAGCCGGTAGTTTCATCATGTGCAGCTGCGCAGCGTCGGCCGAAGCGGCCTCAAGGTCAGCAATCTCGCCCTCGGCACGATGACGTGGGGTGTGGAGACCGATTTCGACGAGGCTGCAGCCCAGCTGGTGGCCTTCCACGACGCCGGCGGCACCCTGGTCGACACCGCGGCCTCCTACGGCTACGGGGAGACCGAGGCCATGCTCGGCCAGCTGCTGGCTGACGTGGTGCCCCGCTCGGATGTGGTGATCGCCACCAAGGCCGGCATCACCCGCACCGCCGAGGGTCGCTTCGTCGACTGTTCGCGCGGTGCCCTGCTGCGCCAGCTCGATGACTCCCTGCGCAGGCTCGGCACCGACTACGTCGACCTCTGGTACGTCCACACGATCGACGACACCGTTCCGTACGAGGAGACACTGGCGGCCCTGGACTACGCGGTGGCCTCGGGCAAGGTGCGCTACGCCGGCGTCTCCAACTACTCGGGTTGGCGGCTGGGGCGTGCCGCCGCGTGGCAGGCCGCGGTGCCGGGCCGGGCGCCCGTCGTGGCCAACCAGGTGCGCTACTCGCTGCTCGACCGCGGCGTCGAGCGTGAGGTCGTACCTGCCTCGGCGGCGCTCGGCGTCGGGATCTTCCCGTGGTCCCCGCTCGGCGGTGGCGTGCTCACCGGCAAGTACCGCAGCGGCGTCCCGGCCGACTCCCGTGCCTCGGGTGCCGGCCGCCCGCTGCCGATGGATCTCGGTGCCAGCGCCGCAGGGATCGTCGAGGCGGTGGCCACGGCCGCCGACGGGCTCGCCACCTCCCCGATCGCAGTGGCGCTGGCCTGGCTGCGCGACCGTCCCGGCGTGGTGGCCCCCGTGCTCGGCGCCCGCACCCTCGGGCAGCTCACCGCGGCGCTCGTCTGCGAGACGCTCGACCTGCCGGTGGAGATCAGCGAGGCCCTCGATGATGTCTCCGCCCCCGTCATCGGTTACCCCGAGGACGCCAGCTGAGCGCTGATCCCGTCTTCGAGGCGTTCTGCGCCGCAGGGCTCTGGCCGGGGCTCGGGCGCACGCTCGCCGGTGTGCTCGCCGCGCACGGCATCGAGGGACCACTGGACGTCTCGTCGGCAAACCTGGCCCAGCTCCCCAAGGTCGGCCCCACCCGTGCGGGACGGCTGCTCTCCACCTTCATCGCTGCCGCCCCGGCCTACGAGGTGGTCGGGCTGCTGGTGCCTGCCGCGGTGGACGCCCGGGTGGCCGGGCGGGCCATCGACCTCTTCGGGCCGCCTGCACCCCGGCGGCTGCGTGACGACCCGTGGGCGCTGCTCGCGATCAACGGGGTCACGGTGGCCGACGCCGACCGGGTGGCCCGCGTGGCGATCCCCGGGGTGCGCCGGGACGACCCGCGGCGCTCCCGGGCGCTGGTCGGGCACGTCCTCGCCCGGTACGCGCGTGACGGTCACACCGTGGCGCCGGCGCACGACGTGATCGAGGGGCTGCGCGAGTTCGACGTCGGCGACCCGCTCGCCGCGGTGCAGGCCGCGCTGGAGAGCGGTGCGGTGCTGGGGGTCGACCAGGCCCCGGACGCACCCGCCGACGAGCAGCTGCTCGGGCTCGAGCGTTATCTCGCCGCTGAGTCGAGCATTGCCGAGGACATCGCGCGCCTAGTCGACGCCGCGGCCCCGATCAAGGCCACGGTGAAGTCAGCCGGCAAGTCGCTCGACGCCACCCAGCTCAGCGCCGTCTCGGCCGCGCTCAAGCAGGGCGTCAGCGTCCTGACGGGCGGCCCGGGCACGGGGAAGAGCCGGACGGTGGCCACGCTGGTGTCGCTGGCCACGGCGGCCGGGAAGACGGTGGCACTGGCTGCCCCGACCGGGCGCGCGGCGAAGCGGCTGGAGGAGCTCTGCGACGCCCCGGCCATGACGCTGCACCGGCTGCTGGGCGCCCAGCCGCGCCAGTCGGCCGAGGGGGTGAGCTTCGACGGCGGCTTCGCCCGGGGCACCGAGTGGCCGCTGGACGAGGACGTCATCGTGGTGGACGAGGCGTCGATGCTGGACGTCGAGCTGGCCGCCGCGCTGCTCTCGGCCTGCCCGGACGGCGCGCACCTCGTCTTCGTCGGTGACGCCGCCCAGCTCCCCTCGATCGGCCCCGGGCACGTGCTCGGTGACCTCATCGACTCCGGCCGGCTGCCCGTGACCTCGCTGGAGAAGCTCTACCGGCAGGCCGAAGGTGGGGCCATCGCCCGCCTCGCCACGGCGGTGCGCTCCGGTGAACTGCCCGTGGTCGACGACCCCACCCGAGAGGTGGTCGTGGTGCCGGCCAGGGGCTCGGCCGAGGCGGCGCACCGGGTGGTTCAGCTCGTCACCGACTCGATCCCGCGGGCGCTGGGCGTGCCAGCCGATCAGGTGCAGGTGGTGACGCCAGTGCACCGTGGCGGTGCGGGCACCCAGGCGCTGAACGCCGCCCTCAAGGCTCAGCTGAACCCAGGCACGGGCAAGCGGCGCTTCGACGTCGGCGATCGCGTGGTGGCCACGGCCAACCATCTGGAGGCCGAGCCCTTCGGCTTCGCCAACGGGGAGGTGGGCGTGGTGTCGGCTGTGGGCGGCGAAGGGGCGGTCACGGTCGAGTTCGCCTCCGGCCCTTCGTCGGTGAAGGGTAAGGCGCTGGCCGACCTGACTCACGGCTGGGCGATCACCGTGCACCGGGCGCAGGGCTCGGAGTTCCCGGCCGTCGTCGTGGTGCTGCCCCCGGAGGCCGGTGGGATGCTGTCGCGGCCGCTCGTCTATACGGCAATGACGCGGGCGCAGCGGCACCTCTCGGTGGTGCATGCGGTGGGGCCGGCGCTGTCGCGGGCCGTCCGCCAGCTCGGCACCATCCCCCGCCGCACCCAGCTGGCAGGGCTGCTTCAGCAGGCCCTTCCGGGCTAGCGGTCCAGCCCGAGGGTGAACGTCGGCTTCGGGGCGGTGTCGGGCATGTGATGGGCCGGGTCGAGCTGCCGGATCGCGGTGCCCGTCGCGAAGAACTCCGTCGCGTGCTCGCCCCAGACGTGGTTGTGCACCTCGACGCTCACACCGACGATCCCGGTGCTGCCGGCGCGCATCGCCTCACCCTGCATCCGGCCGAGGGCGAGTTCACGGGCCTGGTAGATGCCCTGCGTGAAGACGACCATCTCCTGGTTCGTCCCGGCCTGACGCAGCGACTGCAGCGTGCTCTGGTGCGCGATGTGATAGACGCAGGTACCCAGTACGAAGGCAACCGGGACCGAGCCGGCGGCGAGCAGCCGGTAGAAGTCCAGCGCCGAGAGGTCGGAGGAGAACGCCCGACCGTCCGGCGCGCGGTGTGCCCCGTGTCCGCTCAGCGCGCGCACTGCGGTGCCGGTGGCGACGAACTCGAGGACGCCCTGCCCCCACACGTAGCTCTGCGCCTTCAGGGTCACGCCGACGACGCCGTCGGCACCGAGCCGGTCGGCCTCGGCCTGCATTCGGCTCATCGCCAGCTCGCGCGCGGAGTACATCGCCTGCGTCAGGACCGTCAGCTCCTGATTCTGTCCCCACCGGGCCACCTGGATACCGATGTGATAGATCGACGAGCCGACCACGAAGCCGAGGGGCTCGAAGCCGGCCTCGTTGATCAGCACGTACTCCGAGACCGAGAGATCGGAGGTGAACGGGCCGCCCGCCGCCGACCCCGCCGTGGCCGCCAGCCGGGCGTCGGCTGCGTCTGGCTCCCAGCCCGCTCCGGTGCTCGCCGCGTCACCGGACTTGCCGAATACCGCCATGTCGGTTCCCTCTCGTCGGTCTCGCACGCGAAGCGCGTGGAGCGTGACGGGCCGCACGATCCGGACTCGTCCTACCCTTCTTACCGTGGATGAACTAGAGCTGCCTGAGACCGCGGCGCCGGCGATGCCCGTCGAGCCTGCCCTACCGGCCGAAGCTGCTTCGACGGGTGGGCCGCTCGGGAACCTGGTGGCCGACCACCTGCGCCGCGTCGAGGTGGCGATGCTCGGCCGGATCCTCACCACCACCCTGGTGGGCGCGCTGCCCGCGTCGATGGTTCGAGTGGAGCGCCGCCGGAGCCTGCTCGACAGGCTGTTCCGCCGGCCCGGTGTCGTCCTCGGCGTGAGCGTGCTGTCGGCCGACCAGGCACTGACCTTCCGCTCCCCCGCGGTGGGTGTCACCGAGGCGCGGGTGGGGCGTGTCGTGGGCGGCGTCGTGCTCTCCAGCGAGGCAGTCCCCGTAGCCGAATGGCTGACGCTGCTCGGCGACCTGCTCACCCGGGCAAGCGCGGCGGACGAGGCGACCCGGATCGCCCTCGAGCGCGGGCTGCTGCAGTAGCTTCCTATCCCCCCGCCGCTGCCGAGCGGTCAGGCAGATCGCGGGTGGGCGCTCCTAATCGCGCCTAACTGGCCACCCGGCGAGGGGCGGAGCGGGCGCGCGCCGCCCATGCGGCTCGCTCCTTCTTGAGCTCGCGCAGGTGCTCCATGAAGTCGACCTGGATCGTGTGGCGCTTGCTGGCGACGTACCGCCGGGCCAGCCCGCGCTTGTAGCCATCGATCTCGGCGCGCATCTGCCGCTCCGACGGCAGCGCGGCCCTGCCCTCGAGCAGGTCGGCCACCCACTCCGACTGCGCCTCGGCCAGCGGCATGATCGCCCCGAGCGGCTGCACCAGCCCGATGAAGTAGAGCCCGTCGTGCGACGGGTCGACGACGCGATGGAAGAGCGAGATGTCGTTGTCCTTCGCGTCGATCACGGTGCCGTCGAGGAACGGGAAGGTGATCTTGTAGCCGGTGCAGTAGACGATGACGTCGATCAGCTCGCTGGAGCCGTCGACGAAGAACACCTTCTCCCCGTCGAGGCGCTCGATGTTCGGCTTGACGGTGATGTCGCCGTGGCCGAGGCGCGTGAGCAGGTCGTCGGAGATGGTCGGGTGCGCCGAGGCGATCTTGTGGTCGGGCTTGGGCAGTCCGTAGCGCGTCACCGTCCCTCGTGCGGCGAAGACGATCGCGGAGAGCAGCGCGCGCTGGATCGCGAACGACCCGATCCGCGACACCGGTGAGGTGGTCAGGTGGTCGGTGGGCATGCCGAAGATGTACTTCGGGATGACGTGGGCGCCGCGTCGCATGGCCAGGTACGTCCGGGTCGACACCTTGGACGTCTCCACCGCGATGTCGCAGGCGGAGTTGCCGATGCCCAGCACGAGCACCCGCTTGCCTTCGAAGCCGTCGAAGTTCTTGTACTCGTGGGAGTGCATCTGGATGCCGGCGAAGGAGCCGGGGAAGGCCGGCTCAGGCAACCGCGCGTCCCAGTGGTGCCCGTTGGCCACGAGCACCGAGCCGTAGTGGCGGGTCACCGGCTTGGCACGCGAGCCGACCTTGCGCACCGTGACGTCCCATCCCCCACCTTCGGCCGGCCGCACCGAGGTCACCTCGCTGCGGAACTGGATCTTGTCGCGGAAGCCGAAGTGGTCGACGAAGCTGTCGAAGTAGCGGGCGATCTGGACGTGGTTCGGATAGGTGGGGTACGTGTCGTCCATCGGGAAGGACTTGTACTCCATGATCTGGCGGGAGGTGTTGATGTGCAGCGACCGGTAGGCCGAGGACATCCCGTTGTCGTTGAGGAAGCGCCAGTTGCCGCCGACCTCCGAGCCCACCTCGTAACAGTCGAAGTCGATCCCGCGGCTGTGCAGCACCTGACACGAGGCGATTCCGGATGATCCAGCACCGATGACGCAGACTCGTTCACTCATGCTCGCCGCTCCAGTGGTAATGTGACCGGGTGGTCATAGCGACTATGCCACCGTCGCCGAGAGGACGCAAAGTGCCACGTGCCACCTGGACGAACCTCGATGCCGCCAGGCGCGAGCGGGTGCTGACCGCGGCCATGGCCGAGTTCGGCCGGCACGGCTACTCAGGCGGCAGCCTCAACGTCATCGCGCGCGAGGCAGGGGTGGCCAAGGGTTCGCTGTTCCAGTACTTCGACGACAAGTTCGACTTCTTCGCCCACGTTGCCGAGTACACGTCGCTGCTCGTCTACGCCGAGATGGCGCCCTACCTCGCCGCGCCGAGCGCCGCGCCGTTCGCCGAGCGGCTCGGCGAGCTGGTGGGCGTCTGGATGGACTACATGGACGCCCACCCGCTGGAACGCGGGGTCACGGCGGCCACCACGATGGAGCTCGACCCGCTCGTCCGGCTGGCCGTGCGGGAGCCCACCCACCGGCTCTACGCCCAAGGGCTGCGCCCGCTGCTCACGGCCGCGGTCGATCGCGGGGAGCTGCCGGTGGACTTCGACGTCGACGCCATGCTCTCGATGCTGGTGCTGCTGCTCCCCCACCTGGCGCTGGCGCCCTTCGAGCCGGGCCTCGACGCCGGGCTCGCCCTGTACGGCACCACCGGCACTGAGCGGCACGCTGCAGCGCGCCGGCTGGTGGCCACATTGATGACCCCAGCTCTGATCGGAGCGCGCACCTCATGACCCGCGAGATCGACTACGACGTGATCGTCATCGGATCCGGCTTCGGCGGTAGCGTCACCGCCCTTCGCCTCACGGAGAAGGGGTACCGGGTCGGCGTCATCGAGGCCGGCCGGCGCTTCGCCGACGACGAGTTCCCCGAGACCTCCTGGAAGGTCCGTGACTACATCTTCGACCCGCGGATCGGCTGCTACGGCATCTTCCGGCTGACCCCGCTCAAGGACGTCCTGGTCCTCACCGGGGCAGGCGTCGGCGGGGGGTCGCTGGGCTACGCAAACACGCTGTACCAGCCGCCCGACAGCGTCTTCGCCGACCCGCAGTGGGCCCACATCACCGACTGGCGCGAGGAGCTGGCGCCGTTCTACGACCAGGCCAAGCGGATGCTGGGGGTGACGACGTACCCGGGCATGTCGCCGGCTGATCGCGTGATGCGCGACGTCGCCGAGGAGATGGGCATCGGGGACACCTTCCGCCGCGCGGATGTCGGCGTCTTCTTCGGGGCCGAGGGCAGCCGCCCCGGTAGCGAGGTGCCCGATCCGTTCTTCGGCGGCGCCGGCCCGACGCGGAGGTCGTGCACGCACTGCGGTGAGTGCATGACCGGCTGCCGGCACAACGCCAAGAACACGCTGGTGAAGAATTACCTCTATCTGGCCGAGCAGGCCGGGGCGGAGGTCCACGCCCTCACCAATGTCGTCCGGCTGCGGCGTACCCCGCAGGGCTATTCGGTCGACACCGAGCCGACGGGCGCCCGCGGTCGGCACCGCAAGGAGGGCGCCCGCACCTTCAAGGCGCCGCAGGTGGTGGTGGCGGCCGGCGCCCTGGGCACGGCGCGGCTGCTGCACTCGATGCGCGACACCGGCGCACTGCCCCAGATCTCACCGCGGCTCGGTCGCCTCACCCGCACCAACTCCGAGGCGATCCTGGCCGCGCGCTCGCGGGACAGGAACGCCGACTACACCCGGGGCGTGGCGATCACGTCGTCGATCCACCCGGACGCGCACACCCACGTGGAGCCGGTGCGGTACGGCAAGGGCAGCAACCTGCTCTCCCTGCTCGGTGCCGTGCTGGTCGACGGTGACGGTGGCAAGCCACGCTGGCGGTCCGGCCTCGGCGTCATGTGGCGCAGCCGGCGCGACCTCAAGACGCTGCATGACCCGCGGCACTGGTCGGAGCAGACGATCGTGCTGCTGGTGATGCAGTCCCTCGACAACTCGATCAGCACCATCCTGAAGCGGAGGGCGTTCGGGCGGCGCGTGCTGACGTCCCGCCCGGGCGAGGGTGAGTCCAACCCGACCTGGATCCCGGCCGGTCACGAGGTGGCGCGGCGGGTGGCCGAGCAGATCGGCGGCATCCCCGGTGGCACCACCTCCGACCTGATCAACATGCCGGTCACCGGTCACCTAATCGGCGGCTGCGCGATCGGCGACTCGCCGCGCACCGGCGTGGTCGACCCGTATCACCGGCTCTACGGCTACGAAGGCCTGCACGTGGTCGACGGGTCGACGGTGTCGGTGAACCTCGGGGTGAACCCGTCGCTGACGATCACCGCTCAGGCCGAGCGCGCGATGTCGATGTGGCCGAACCGCGGCGAGGCCGATCCGCGCCCGGCCGCCGGCCAGCCCTATCGGCGCGTCGCCGCGGTGCCACCCCACCGGCCCGTGGTGCCCGAGGCGGCGCCGGGCGCGCTGCGGCTGCCCGTGGTCGCCCCCTTGGTGGCGCCGTGAGCTATCCGGCCGAGCCGTGGGCCCTGCAGGGGCAGCTTCACAGCAGCGCGTTCCTGGTGCCGCTGGTCGAGGTGCCCGTCGACCTGCCGCCGGGCTGTAGCCCGGTGCGGGTCGGGCGCTTCGGTGTCGTCGGGGCGGTGTGGGTCGACTACGAGCCTGGCGGGGTGCTCGACTACCGCGAGCTGATGACGGTGCTGTTGGTCCGCAAGGGCTGGCAGGTGATGCCGACGGTGACGCACATCTGGGTCGACAGCGAGGCCTCGCGCGACGGTGGACGCGCACTGTGGGGCATCCCGAAGCAGCTGGCCAGCTTCGACTTCACCGGCGCTGACTTCGCCGCCCGCGACGATGTGGGCCCGCTGGCCGCGGGATCGGTGCGTCCCCTGATGGGGCTGCCCGGCAGGTGGCCCACGAACTTCCGGGTGGTGCAGTGGCTGGGCGGCAAGGCCAAGCTCTCCCCCGTCCGCTCGCGGGCCGCGATCTCCCTCTCCCGCGCCGCCTTCGACGCCGATCCGAGCGGGCCCCTGGCCTTCCTGGCCGGCCGCCGCCCGTTCGCGTCCTTCACGCTGCGCGACTTCGAGATGTCCTTCGGCTCCCGCTGATCCGGGCGTTTTCAGGTTGAATGGGCGGGTGAGCGCACAGCCGGAGGCGGATCAGACCTGGGAGTACGCGCCGCTGCGGATCCCCGCCGACGTCGGGCGCCTGACGGCGGCGGCGCAGCTGGCCCTGCACGCCGAGTTCGGTGGCTGGGAGCTAGCCCGAGTGCAGCGCTATGCGGACGGCACCCGCCGCGTGGTGCTCCGCCGCAAGCGGCGGCCCGCGGGCGCTGATGCGCTCCCGCTGCCCCGCTTGCCCCTTTGATGCCACCTGCTGCTCAATCGTTAGCGTCCGTCATAGCGCCGACGTCGCGAGGTAATCGGTACGAAACGCGGGTGGACTTAGTTTGCGAGCATCGATGGCGTCCATACCGATGGGCGCGCTACGCCGACAGCCGAGGAGCCCAGTGACTGAGGAAGAGAAGATCGCCGTCGCCCACCGTGAGATCAGCCGCCGGAGCCTGCTGCGTGGCGGCCTGGGCCTCGGGGCGATCGCCATCGCCGGTCCGCTCCTGGCAGCGTGCAGCTCCAGCGGAGGGTCCGGCTCGTCGAAGAGCTCGTCGACCACTCCGACGTCGTCGTCGCCGGCCGGCAGCTCCTCCGCCGCTGGCACGGTGGCCCCGGGCACGTATGGCGACATTGCGGTGCAGCTGTCGTGGATCAAGAACATCGAGTTCGCCGGTGAGTTCTTCGCCGACTCCAAGGGCTACTACACCGCAGCCGGGTTCAAGTCGGTCAACCTGGTCGCGAACGTCGGTGGAGCCACCGACATCGACCAGTCGGTGGCTCTCGGCAAGACGCTCGTCGGCCTCTCCGCTCCGGACTCCACGGCTCGCCACATCACCGACAACGGCAGCAAGCTGAAGATCATCGCCAGCACGTACCAGAAGAACCCGTTCTGCATCCTGTCGATCGCCGAGCACAAGCCGATCCGGACCCCGGCCGATCTCAAGGGCAAGAGGATCGCCATCCAGCCCGGCCCGAACCAGGGCATCTTCGCCGGCTTCCTCAAGGCCAACGGTCTCAAGGCCAGCGACATGACGATCGTCAGCGCCGGCTTCACCCCGGACGAGCTGATCGCAGGCAAGCAGGACGGCTACATGGCCTACCTGACGAACGAGCCGTTCCTGGTCTCTGCCGCCAAGCTGACGCCGGTGACCCTCGGCTTCGCCGACAACGGCCTGCCGCTCACCGCAGAGACCTACTGCGTGCTGCAGGACACGATCGACAAGAAGCGTGACCTGCTCAAGGCGTTCCTCGTCGCCGAGATCAAGGGCTGGACGGACGCCATCGCCTCGCCCTCGGAGTCGGCGACGCTGGCCGTCACCAACTACGGCAAGGACCAGAAGCTGAGCATCCCGGAGCAGACGCAGGAGGCCACCGCGCAGAACGATCTGATCGTCTCTGCGGACACGAAGACGAACGGCATCCTGACGCTGACCGACGCCCTGCAGGCCAACATCGTCAAGGCGATCGCGGCCGAAGGCATCACGATCACCGGTGACGAGCTCTTCGACATGTCGTTGATCAACGAGGTCTACAAGGAGCACCCTGAGCTGATCGGCTGAGTTCAGTAGTCGTACTCCGGAGGGCAGGCCGTCACGGGGCGGCCTGCCCTCCCTTGCAATCGATCCCGAGAGGTCAGGCGACGATGACAGACGTGGCAGAGCCCCCCGGCACCACCCACCGCTGGCTGAGCACGAGCTCCCCCCACACCGAGCCGCTCGCCGCGACGGGCATCAACATCCAGAACCTCACGAAGAGCTTCTCGCTCGGCCGCAAGTCGGTGACGGCGCTGGACAACGTGAGCTTCGGAACCAGCGAGAACTCCTTCCTGTCGCTGCTCGGCCCGTCGGGCTGCGGCAAGTCGACGGTGCTGCGCATCCTCGCCGGGCTGGAGAAGCCGACCTCCGGCGAGGCGCTCATCAACGGCCAGTCGGTGTACGCAGTTCGGCGTGACCACGAGCTGGGCATCGCCTTTCAGGAGGCCGCCCTGCTGCCCTGGCGCAGCGTGGAGAAGAACATCCGGCTCCCCCTCGAGGTCGCCGGCATCACCCCCGAGCCGGGCCTGATCGACGACCTGATCAAGCTCGTCGGCCTCACCGGCTTCGAGAAGGCCAAACCGGCTCAGCTCTCCGGCGGCATGCGGCAGCGGGTGGCGATCGCCCGCTGCCTGGTGGTGAAGCCGAAGGTGATGCTGCTCGACGAGCCGTTCGGCGCGCTGGACGACATGACCCGGCAGCGGCTCAACATCGAGCTGCTCCGGATCTGGACCGAGAAGCCCGCGACGACGCTGATGGTGACCCACGGCATCGCCGAGGCGATCTTCCTCTCCGACGTGGTGGCCGTCATGAGCCCGCGCCCGGGTCGGATCGCGGAGATCGTCGAGATCGATCTCCCCCGGCCGCGAACCGCAGACATGATGCGGACGCCGGAGTTCCACGCCTACCACGACCAGATCTCGGAGATCCTCTTCGGCCGCGGCGGCGTGGCCGACTCCGTGCTGGCAGAGAGCTGACCTGTGGCGATCACCGCGACTCCGCGCGAGCAGCGGAGCTGGTCACTGGAGAAGATGCCGCCGTGGGTCGGCGGGATCATCGGCGTCGTCATCATCGTGCTGCTCTGGTGGCTCGGCTCGCAGACCCTCTACACCGCCACGCACGCGATTCCCACGCCGCTGTCGGTGGTCAAGCACTACTTCGACACCGCCGACTGGGAGACGCTCAAGACCGACTTCGGCCCCACCACGACCGAGGCGCTGTGGGGGTTCCTGTGGGGTGACGCCCTCGCCCTCGTCGCCGCGGGGCTGGTGTTGCTCGTGCCGCAGTTCGCGCCCGTGGTGAACCAGGTGGCCGTCGTCAGCTACTGCCTGCCGCCGATCGCCATCGGGGCCATCCTCGTCGAGGCGGCGCCGCTGGGCAGCAGCATCCCGCCGATCGTCCTCGCCGCGCTGGCCCCGTTCTTCACCACGGTCGTCGGCAGCCTCGTCGGGCTGCAGGCTGCCTCGGCGAGCAGCCTGGACCTGGTCACCGCCTACGGCGGATCGTCGCTCACCCAGCTACGCAAGGTGCGCCTGATCGCCGCGCTGCCGAACATCTTCGCCGCGCTCAAGATCGCGGCGCCGGCCGCCTTCCTGGGTGCAGTGCTGGGCGAGTTCGTCGGCGGGGGCGGCGACAACTCGGTGGGTGTCGCGCTCATCTCGGCGCAGAGCCACCTCCAGTCCGACATCCTCTGGTGGCTCGCCCTGACGAGCGGCGCGGTGGCCGGCCTCGGCTACCTGATCGTCGGCATCGTCGGCCGCCTCGTCACCCCGTGGAGCAGCGGCCAGGGAGGTTCGCGATGACAGCCGTCCTCACCCCGACCGTCGCCAGCATCGACCCCGGCCTCAGCGAGGCCGCCGGCTCGGTGGGCAAGGCCGTCACCAAGCGCCTGGTGCAGGCCGGGCTGATGGTGGTCGTCTCGCTCATCGTCCTGATCTTCCTGTGGTGGGCCGGGCTGAAGCTCTTCGGCATCGACCCCCTAGTCGGCAAGACGCCGGCCGACGTGTGGAACTACTTCTTCAACGCGCACCCCAAGCTCGGCGTCCGGCCGCAGTCGATGAGCCCGGCCCAGGCCCGCTCCGAGGCGCTGCACGGCCTGCAGACCACGCTCGCCGACGCTGGGCTGGGGTTCTTCGTCGGCCTCTTCGTGAGTGCGGTCATCGCCTCGCTCTTCGTGCTCTTCCAGCCCTTCGAGTTCGCGTTCATGCCGGTGGCGCTGCTGCTCCGCTCCGTGCCGCTCGTGGCCATGGCGCCGCTGATCCTGCTGATCTTCGGGCACACCAAGACGGCCAACACGCTCGTCGGCACGATCGTGGTGCTCTTCCCGGCGCTCATCAACATGGTGCTCGGGCTGCGCTCGGCGCCGCCGGAGGCCATCGACGTGATCCGCGTCAACGGCGGCGGGAAGTGGATGACGCTGCTGCGGGTGCAGATCCCCTCGGCCCTGCCGAACTTCTTCGCGGCCGTCCGGATCTCGGTGCCGGGCGCGATGGTCGGGGCCATGCTCGCCGAGTCGATCTCCGGCTTCGACGGCTTCGGCGGGCTCATCTCCACCGCCCACGGGCTCGGGCACTCCACCGAGGTATGGGCGCTGGCCTTCATCGGCGTGGTCGTCTCGATCGTGCTCTATGCCGTGGTGACCGTGATCGAGAGTGCCGTGCTGGCCGCCTGGGGCCCGAACGCCGGCAGGCGCTAGCGCTCGTAGAGCGTCCGCACGGTGTCGATCGTGTCTGCCTCGGCGGCCGTCTTGTCGTCGCGGTAGCGGAGCACGCGCGCAAAGCGCAGCGCCATCCCGCCCGGGTAGCGCGAGGATCCCTGCACGCCGTCGAAGCCGATCTCGACCACCTGCTCGGGACGTACGCGCACCACATAGCCGTCGGTAGGGCCCTCGGCGAGCGCCAGGAATCGCTCGGTCTGCCAGTCGAGCATCGCGTCGGTCATACCCTTGAACGTCTTGCCGAGCATGACGAAGCCGCCGTTGCCGTCGGAGGCACCGAGGTGGATGTTGGAGAGCTTGCCGGTGCGACGCCCCGAGCCCCACTCGACGGCGAGCACCACCAGGTCGAGGGTGTGCACCGGCTTCACCTTGAGCCACCCTGCCCCGCGACGGCCGGCCTCGTAGGGCGCGCTGAGCGACTTGGCCATCACCCCTTCGTGACCGGCCGCGAGGGTCTCAGCCAGGAACGTGGCTGCCTCCTCGACGTCCCCCGTGACGAGTCGCCGCACCCGCGCCTCGGCTGGGATCACGCGGTCGAGGGCGGCGAGGCGCTCGGTGGTCGGGGCATCGAGCAGGTCGACGCCGTCGAGGTGGAGCAGGTCGAAGACGAATGCCTGCAGTGGCAGTGCGACGCGGGCCGCCTCGATGTCCGTGCTACGGCCGAAGCGTGAGGAGGTCACCTGGAACTTGTGCGGGCGCCCGTCCGGCCGCAGCGCGATGGCCTCGGCATCGGCCACCATCGTCGTGACGGGGAGTGCCAGCACGGCCTCGACCACCTCGGGCAGCCGGGCGGTGACGTCGTCGAGGGTGCGGGTGTAGATCGACACCGCCTCGCCGTTCCGATGGAGCTGCACCCGGGCGCCGTCGAGCTTCGTCTCGAAGATCGCCTCCCCGCCCAGCCGCTCGAGTGCGTCCGTGACCGAGCTGGCTGTCTGCGCCAGCATCGGGCCCACCGGCCGGCCGACCTTCAGCGCGAACTCGGCCAGCGCGGCGGCGCCACCCGCGCGCGCAGCCGAGGCCACGGCAGGCAGGGCGCCGCCCAGCATCGCCGCGCGGCGTACCTCGGCGGCCGGCACGTCGAAGGCACCGGCGATCGCGTCTGCCATCACCCCGAGCAGGGCGCCCTGACGGAGTTCGCCACCGAGCAGACGGCGAAGGAACAGCTGCTCGTCCTCGGTGGCGGCGGCGAAGAGCCCGGCCAGCAAGGCCGCCCGGCGGGCCTGCGAGCCTGGCCCACTCGTGGCACCGATCTCGGTGAACGCCGCGTCGACCCCCGCCACGGTGAGGCTCGCGGACTCAGCTGGCTCCGGCACGGTGCGCAGCGCCGCCCAGCCCACCCCGATCTGTCGCTGCGGCAGCTCACCGGAGAGCCACGAGACCACCACCGGTACGTCGTGAGGCTCCGCGGCGCGCAGCAGCGCGGCCAGCGCCGCTGCCTTGGCCAGGCGCGACGACGTAGCCCCCACGGCGGTGGAGGCAGCGGCGACGTCGGCCAGCGTGGTCATCCCTGCATCACAGCACGGGGCACTGACAACCTCGGCGCGAAGGCAACCTCAGCAGGTCTCGAGGAGGCGCTCCAGCACCCGGACGCCGAACTGCAGCCCCTCGATCGGGACGCGCTCGTCGATGCCGTGGAAGAGGGCCATGAAGTTCAGGTCCGGCGGCAGCAGCAGCGGCCCGAAGCCGAAGCAGCGCATGCCCAGCGTCGAGAACGACTTCGCGTCGGTGCCGCCGCTCATCAGGTACGGGATCGGGATGGCACCTGGGTCCTCGGCCCGCAGGGCGGCCGACATCGCCTCCACGAGCGCGCCGTCGAAGGTCGTCTCCACGGCGATGTCGGAGACGATCTCCTCGCGCGTGATGCCCGCACCGAGCAGCGCGTCGATCGTCTCGAGCAGCTCCTGCTCGTGACCGGGCAGGAAGCGGGCATCGATGGTCGCCTCGGCACGGGACGGGATCACGTTGGCCTTGTAGCCGGCCTCGAGCATCGTCGGGTTGGCGGTGTTGCGGATGGTGGCGCCGATCATCCGGGCCGCCGGGCCGAGCAGCGGCAGCCACTTCTCCGGGTCCTCGGGGTCGAGGTCGAGCCCGGTGGCGGCGTTGAGCCCTTCGACGGTGGCGCGGACCGTGTCGGTGATCGTGATCGGCCAGTCGTACTCACCGATCCGGCTGACGGCCTGTGCCAGCCGCGTCACGGAGTTGTCGGTGTGCACCATAGAGCCGTGTCCCGGGGCGCCGGTGGCCTTGAGCTTGAGCCACTGGATGCCCTTCTCGGCCGTCTGCACGAGATAGAGGCGCGACTGCTCGTTGATCGAGACGCTGTACCCGCCGACCTCGCTGATCGCCTCGGTGCAGTCGGCGAAGAGCTCCGGGTGGTGGTCGACCAGGTAGTGCGCCCCCTCGCGCCCGCCGGCCTCCTCGTCCGAGACGAAGGCCAGCACGACGTCACGGGCGGGTTTGCGGCCGGTGCGCGCCCAGTCCCGCACGATCGACAGCACCATGGCGTCGACATCCTTCATGTCCACCGCGCCACGGCCCCAGACGTAACCGTCCTTCACCTCGCCGGCGAAGGGGTCGACGGACCACTCGGCGGCGTCGGCCGGCACCACGTCCAGGTGGCCATGCACGAGCAGCGGCGGACGGGAGGAGTCCAGCCCCTCGATCCTGGCGATCGTGGAGGCACGACCCGGAGCGGCCTCGATGATCTGCGACTCGATGCCGACCTCGTCCAGCTTGGCGGCCACCCACTCGGCGGCCGGCCGCTCGGGATGGGTCGGGTTGGAGGTGTTGATCCTGATCAGGTCGACGAGCAGGTCGACGACCTCGTCCTCAGCGCTCATCCCCCGTTCCTACCAGGCCAGGGGACGGTGTGGTGGCCGATCAGGCCGCGCGGCGCCCGCGGCGACCCGCGCCGAACACCAGTGCGGCCACGCCGGCGGCAAGGACGAGCGTCATGAGCACCAGCGAGACGGTGGAGATGGAGGCGAGCAGCGTGGTGACGAGGCGGTGCCCGTCGCCGATGCTCTTCGAGGTGGGGTGTGACGTGGTCGGGGCGGGGCTGGAGCCGATGAGGCTCGGCCCGTCGACCGGCGCCCTACCCAGCGAAGGGGCCGGGCGGGCTGCGGCTGTGGTCGGCGCGTTCGGCGCAACGGGCTGGCTGGCCGAACTGGCCGGACTGGTCGGCGTCACCGAGGCCGGGGGGCTGGGGCTGACCGGCGGGGTGACGGGCGGGGTGGGCTTGGACGTGGGGCCGAGCAGATCGGTGAGCACGGTGCCGAGTGCCTGCGTGGTCGAGTTCACGGTCTTGCCGACGCCGCCCAGGGTGCCGGAGACGGTCTTGCCCAACCCGTCGACCGTGCCGGAGAGGGTCTTGCCGAGGCCGCTCAGCAGGATGCTGAGCCCGGAGGCCTGCGGCACGGCGCCCTTCGTGGTGGCTTTCGTGGTGGCGTTCTTCGTGGCGACGGACCCGCTCGACGCCGCCGGAGCTGGCGTCTTCGCCGCAGCCGGCAGGGCATGCACGACGAGGGTAGTAAGGAGCGCGAGAAGCGCTAGAGCCCCCGGAATACGGGCACTGCGGAGTGCGGGACGAGAGGTCGACACGCTGCCTCCTGCCAGTGCACTCGATCTATCACAAACGCTGCTGTACAGCAGCCAACGCCATGTTAGCTTCCCGTGAGCTTGTCAGCCATTCGGTGTGGCAAACACGCCGTCTGCGATGGGCTAATGTTGTACGGCACTCACTCGGTCCGAGTGGCGGAATGGCAGACGCGCTAGCTTGAGGTGCTAGTGCCCTTTACGGGGCGTGGGGGTTCAAGTCCCCCCTCGGACACCGATAAGGCCCCCAGAAATGGGGGCCTTCGTCGTATCCCGGGTACGCGTGTCCCACCCCGCGTCCCACGCAGGACTCCGGAGGTTCCAGAAGATGGCCCGAATCAGGAACCGCAAGCGACGAGACGGTGGCGTTACTTAATCAGTCGAGTGGGTGCGCGGTGGGGGAAGGGCGGTGGCCGGAGCGCGGAACGAGAGCGAGAGCTTCACCGATGAGTTGGCAGCCAAGCGCTTTCGTCTCGACGTCGAGACGGCCGGGAACACTGGCCCGAGGGCTGGGTCAAGGGCGTTGGCTACGTCA
>JAOPUX010000260.1 GCA_025963285.1 Jatrophihabitans sp. | reverse complement strand
AATGACAATTGCGGCAATGACCAGTTTTGTGAAATCACTTGAAAGCAGATAAATAATACTGAAAACACTGGAACCTAACACTTTACGAATTCCAATTTCTTTTAATCTTCTTTCTGCTGTGAATGCGGCCAGACCAAATAAACCAAGACAGGAAATAAGAATTGCCAGACCGGCAAAATATTTTGAAAGTGAGGCTACTCTTTGCTCCGCTGCATATTGCGCCTGATATTCCTGATCCAGAAATTTGTAGTCAAGGGAAAATCCCGGGTTGTATTTTTTGTAAAGTTCACTCATGGAAGCGAGTACCGGCTTTTCATTCCCGGCTGAAATTTTTGCCATGATCAGGTAAGTACTGCCCTGCGACAAACGGAAGAACAGAGGTTTTACATTTTCATGAAGCGATTCAAAATGGAAGTCTTTGGCTACGCCAACAATCTGCATGTCGTTACCCCAGAGTTTGACCATTTTCCCAACAGGATCTTTCAATCCCATGAATTTTATAGCGGCTTCGTTGAAAATTATTTTGGCACTGTCTGCACTGAAATCCTTGGAGAACAAACGACCTTCTTTCATCCGGATTCCGAGTGTCTGCATCATGTCATAATTCACACCGACATTTTCAAACTCGGTTTTATTATCTTCTGCTTTGCCTTCCCACCAGATTCCAAATGTACCGGAATTATGTCCCGTCATGTCGTGACCAATGCTCGATGCGTTTACAATGCCTGGTGTATTTTTTAATTCTGACAGAAAAGTTTCCATTTTTCCGTCATCCTGCATTTGTCCTTCTCTAAAAAAATAGACAATGTTGTCTTTATTGTAACCAAGGTTTTCTGACTGAACAAATTCAACCTGCTTGTATACAACAATTACCGAAACAATCAAGATAACCGATATTGTAAATTGAAAAACGACCAGCCCTTTCCTTGCCCAGACTTCTCCAACCGAAACGTTTAATTTTCCTTTCAAAACTGCAATCGGATTAAAACCGGAAAGATATAATGCAGGATAACTACCTGAAACAAAACCTGTAAAAAGGACTACACCTAACAATGTTAAAACCAGTTTCGGGTCATATGGAAGCGACAACTGTTTACCGGTTATTTCATTAAACTGAGGCAAAAACAATAAGACCAGCAAAAGGGAAAGAAAAAGTGAGAGAAAAGTCATTAGCATGGACTCTCCCATATATTGGTAAATCAGTGTTTCCCTGTATGCGCCAATTGCTTTTTTAATACCAACTTCCTTCATCCGGCCCGAAGCTTTGGCTGTGGACAGATTCATAAAATTGATGCAGGCAATCATCAATATAAATACGGCGATGATAGAAAATAATCTGACATACTCTATTCTGCCACCTGCCGGTAGTCCGTTCTCATATTTTCCATGCAGATATCCGTATGAATAAGGGCGAACAAATAAAGTCCGATGGGTTACTTCACCATTCGTTTTTACCTGAACCAGATTGACAATTTTCTTATTAAACTGATTTACATCTGTGCCGCTTTTCAATAATACAAACGTCTCAGGACCCGTATTTCCCCAATTGTCGCTGTTTGAATACTGATCCTTTATTACATCAAAAGAAACAACAAAATCAAACTGTTCCGAAGAATTGGATGGCGTTCCTTTAAAAATTCCGGAAACAACAAATTGCTTTTCATGCTGGAATTCAATCGGTTTCCCTATCACATTTTCCGTCGTATGAAAAAGATTCTGAGCCAGCTTTTCTGAAATAACAATGGAATTTTTATCATTTAAAACCTGATTCGCATCGCCTTGTTCCAGACCGTAAGAAAACATATTGAAAAGATCTTTTCCGGCGTATCGGCCTTTACTTTTAAGATCATTATCGCCAACTGACAGGGTGCCTTCAAATAACTTAGATGTAATGGCATATTCAACTTCCGGCATTTCACTTTTAAGTGTTTCCGCCAAAGGCATAGATGTTGATTGTGCCGTCCAGATACCCTGAGCCTGCACCCGGTTTTCCATTACCTGAAACAGCTGGCTGTCTTTTTCATGAAATTTGTCAAAACTTAATTCATCATTTACCCACAAGTATATTAACAGAGAGCAGGCCAATCCAGCGGAAAGTCCTGTTAAATTGATGAAGAAAGTGCTTTTAAACCGTTTAAAATTCCGGTATATAACAAGAAGATTGTGTCTGAACATAGTTCATAATTTTATAAAGTGAGCCCGATAAGAAAGCTGACAATTCTGTTTAAAATATTTTGAAAAGCTATTTCAGATATGTCTGGGTATCTGCAAGTGTGTACGCCGGATCATCCCTGAAAATACTTTGTAATGATCCGATATGCGCCTGACCAATAATCAGCAATATCTTTTTTGAATGTGTAATCAACTGATTAGTAACAATATTCGAATAAATCTTATAGTCTCTGTTCCTGAAAATCGCTGACAACTCTGCCCCGATATATTTTGGATTGATAAAGGCTGTATCAACCATATTATCCGGATTTTTGAAAGTGCCGTTTGTGATTCTAGCCGGCGTAATGTATTTCAGATGATAGGTTTTCTGAACCGTTTCCTTTTCATTTAAAAAGCGAACGTAATCGGTAAACGACAAACTGCCATTCTGAATCTGTCTGCCCTTTTCTTTCACAATTTCCCTTAAAGCTGCCGTTTCTTCTTTATAGAGATGGATATTTTCACCATTGTCCAGAATACTCTGTGAAGTTCCTCCCGGCGCATTGACACAATGTATTTTATTAAGATTTAACTGCTTACCTGCATTAAAGGCAAGCTGATAAATTTCACTTCGCCCTCCTTCCAGGTTCTGTAAAACCAGTTTATTTTGCCGGAAAAGATTATACAAACTATCCAGCTTATTTTGCTCTTCCGGCAATTCTTCAACCATGATCATGTCTGGCTGATAACGTTTGATACTACTTACGATTTCAAAAATCTCTTTCTGTCTTTTTTCAGTAAATACATCTGTTTCAGGATTTCCCTTTTTATAGATCTGACTTAAATGATCACAGCCAAGAAGCAAAATTTCTACTTTCTCTGGCTGTGCGTTTGCAAAACTTATTGTTAATAAACCTATGATGATAAAAAAGGAAATCCTGACTAACATTTTTATGAATTTATAATTCAGGAATAAAAATCCTGAAACCAGTTTTTTTCTAAACGTGAATTTTTTCTGTAACGACCTTACCACCAAATAAGTTGATAATTCTATGCGCAAAACCTGCATCGTAAGGTGAGTGGGTAACCATGATAATCGTAGTTCCGGCTCCATTCAACTGACTTAACAAAGCCATTACTTCTTCTCCGTTTTTGGAGTCAAGATTACC
>JAOPUX010000255.1 GCA_025963285.1 Jatrophihabitans sp. | reverse complement strand
CCACCCTCCATATTGTCGAGCACGATCCGGAAATCATCGACCGACACATGTGTGAATTGCGGACTTCCAGCGGCTTCACCGATCGCCCAAGTCCCGGGTGCCGACGCTTGCAACTTATCGTTCACTTTTACGTAGCCGCGCTCGTCGAGTTCGATCCCCGTTCGCTCCAGTCCTATCCCGGCGGTGTTCGGCACGCGTCCGGCTGCAACCAGGATGTCGGTACCGCTCAACGTCTGGTCACCGCCAGGCGTGCGCAGAATGACGCGCGCATCTGAACCCGACTGTCCTTCCACACGAACGGTCTGCGCGTCCAGCACGACATCGATGTCCTCGGCTTGCAGAATTCGTAGCATTTCGGCGCTTACGTCCGTGTCTTCCCGCGACATGAGACGCGCGCTGCGCTCAACCAGCGTCACGCGGCTACCGAACCGGCGATACGCCTGTGCCATCTCAACGCCGATATAGCCGCCGCCCAGCACGATCAAATGCTCCGGCGCGCGATCCAGCTCCAGGGCGCCAATATGCGTCAGCGGATTGGCCGCTCGCAAACCCGGCACGTCCGGGATGGCGGCCTGCGTGCCGACGTTGATCACCACACGTTCACCTCGAAGCGTACGCGTACCGCCATCGTTGAGTTGTACTTCGATTGTTTTCGGCCCGACGAAACGTCCAACACCCATGATCAGTTCAGCACCGCTCGACGCATAAGTGTCCAGGTGGAACGCTACTTCGCGTTAAACCATGCTCCGATTGCGATCGCGCACCTTTGCCATGTCGATACTAACCGGACCCGTCGTTACCCCAAAATCCGCGGCGTGGCGTGTCAGATGCGCGACGCGCGCACTCCAGATCTCATTCTTGCTGGGCAGACACGCCACTGCCGGGCAAGAACCACCTACCCATTGCCGCTCGACTACGCCGACCCGCTGCCCGGAGCGTGCAAGATGCCACGCCAGCAGCTTGCCGCCCTGGCCACTGCCGAGAATTAACGTTTCGAAACTTTCAATTTTGGACACGACCGTCTCCGGATCAGTTACGAGTTAAATGAATGTGCAAACGGCGTTAGCACCGCCGCTGACGCATTACGCGACGCGTGGAAAATCAACATCTGTGTCGTTAATGCGATTGAACGTGTTGGTGAAGATCGTCATGGCAATTGCCAATGAGATTTCGGCCAGTTGCGTGTCCGAGTAGCCAGCTGCGTGAATCGCGACGTACTCGCTTTCGGCAATCGTGCCGCGCGTCGTGTGCAGGATCGTCACAAAATGGATCAGCGCGTCCCGTTTAGCATCGCCAGTCGGGTGGCTCGCGCGAATTTGCCTGAGGGTTTCGGGCGCAAGTCCGGCCAGCTTGCCGAGCATGACGTGGGCGGCCACGCAGTAGTCGCAACCCGTCTGCTCGCTGACCAGCAACTTGATGGTTTCCAGATCCTGCTTGCTCAGACTGCTGGAGGCAAGCGCACCTTCAGCGTCGAGCGCGCCGTTCAACGTTGCGGGCGCGAGGTGCCCGAGCGCTGCGAACAGATTCGGCACGCTGCCGCCCGCGATCTTGCGAACGCGTGTGTAGACGTCGGCGGCGTCGCCGGTGGCGTTGGCGACTGCGGGAATGGCGATGCGACTCATGGTGGACCTCGTTCAGTGGTGGTTAGGAGCCTCCACTTTAAAGTCGCCGGATGAGCTTGTTGAGTAGCTAAAATCTCGATATCATGCTCAAAAGTATCATCGTTTCAATCGAGGATGGGCATGTCGATGACGATCGATTGGCTGAGCCGACTGCTCAGCATGATGACCGTGCGCGGTCAACTCGAACTTCGGTGCTCGTACGGTGCGCCGTGGGAAGTCATCTACGCAGATTCTGAGGCGGGCGAAATGCCGTATCACATCGTGCTCGGCGGATCGGCCATCCTTGAGACGCCCGGCGGTGGCAAGCCGCAATATTTGCGCGCCGGGGACATCGTGATGCTTACGCATGGTTCGGCGCATACGCTTCGCGATGGCAGCGGCGCACGGCCGAAGCCTGCCCGGCAACGCGCGGCTCTGAACCTGATCATCAGCGAGAACAAGGGCACCGGCGAGCATCTGGACATGCTGTGCGGACGGATCATTCTGGCCCCCCCGCATGACCGCTTCGTTCGTGCGTATCTGCCGCCGCGGCTTGTCGTCCGTACCTCGACAGCGAAGGAGAGCGGACCGGGCGCCGCGCTGGAACAATTGAATGGTCTCGTCGCGCTGATGCGCACGGAATCGATCAACGACAATTTGGGCGGCTACGCGATGATGAACGCGCTATCGGCGGCGCTTTTCGCCCTGGCGTTGCGTGCAAGCACGGAGTCCGACGAAGCCCCGGCCGGTCTGCTGACGCTCGCGGGACATTCGCGTCTGTCCCCCGCGCTCGCGGCGATCTTCAACGAGCCGGCACGTGACTGGACGCTCCCCGAACTGGCAAGTCTCTGCAGCATGTCGCGCGCAACGTTGATACGTCATTTCCAAAACAAGGTGGGACGTTCACCCATCGATCTGCTGACCAGCGTCCGAATGGCGCTAGCGGCAAATGAGCTGAAAAGGCCAGGTGTATCGACCGAAGTCGTGGCTGAGACTGTCGGCTATCAATCCGTCGCGGCCTTCAGGCGTGCTTTCAGTCAGCACTTCGATATGACGCCGGCGCACTGGCGGCGCTCGCAAGTGGAGACGCAGTAGTGAGACTACGCATGCTGATGACGATCGCGGGCCTCAGTGGCCTGCAATCGTCATTGGATTCGGTGCGTCCGCAATCAGGTTCAGGCAATGAACTGCATCGCGAGCTCATCGTCCTTGATGCTTGCAATAGGTTGCAGTATCGAGTTATCGAACTGCCTCGGTTCGCGCCCGCTCGCGAGAAGCATCGGCAGATCGGGGTTGGCGAGGGCGCCACGTCCGACTGTCACGATGTCCGCACCGGACCCGAGCGCATGGGTTATCCGCTCGGCGGTGTGCAAGCCGCCATTCGCGATGATTGTCACGTCCCGCGCATAGCGGCGCGCCAGGGCGATGAGGCTGTCGCGCGTGCCTTCGAATGCGGGCTGCCACGCTTCGTGCTCGGTCACGTGGATGAAGTTCACGCCTGCGTCGGCGAGCGTGCCGAAGATCACTTCGGCGTCCGCCTCGCCGCCTGGCCACTTAGAGGCGAAGTCGTTGACCTTGCCCTGCGAGATACGGATGCCGACCGGCACTGCATCGCCGACGCTGAGCCGGACCGAATTCACGACATCGACAAGCAGTTGTAAGCGCGCTCTCGTGCTGCCACCCCAACGGTCGTTTCTGAGGTTCGTGTGTGCGCCCAGAAACTGGTCGAGCAGATAGCCATTCGCGCCGTGAATCTCCACGCCGCTGAACCCCGCAATGGTCACCGCACGATGCGCCGCTTGTACGAAACCCCGGATCGCCTCGTCGATCTCGCCATCGGTCATCTGCTTTGGTTCGGGATACGGGCCATCGCCGTAATAGAACGCCATTTGTTCGCCTTTGGGCCGAACAGACGATGGCGCCACCGTGTGCTTTCGATAAACATTGCCCTGACTCAGTGCGCCTGCATGCATCAGTTGCGCGAACACGCGGGCTCCGTGTGCCTGCATGCTGCGATTGAAGGTCGCCCATGCCTGCGCCTGTTCGTCATCGGCCAAGCCGGGTTGAAAACGGTATCCTTGTGAAAACGCCTTGTCGGTATAAATTCCTTCTGTTGTTACTAGCCCGAAGCCGCCTTTTGCGAAACGACTGTAGTAGTCGAACATCGTCTGTGTGGGGTGGCCATATTCCGTGGCCGTGATGCGCGTCATCGGGGCGACTGCGAGGCGATTGCGCACTGCAATGCCATTGCCGTCGTACGGGGAAAGAATCTGGGAAGTGAAGTCGTTCATTTTGTGCCTCGTCGCGAAAAGAAAGTGACTTCATCGTAGGCGTCGGGAGGGCGGGGAAACAGACATCGAATGGTGAAGCCGCCATAACGCTTTCGGATATAAACCATGTTCCTTCCAGACGTTCGAACCTTCCTCGCCGTTGTGTCGACAGGCAGTCTTTCGGCTGCGGCACGCCAACTAGATGTCGCTCCTATGCAAGTGTCGCGGCGCGTCGCGGTGCTGGAGGAGGATCTTGGCGCGCGACTTTTCCGTCGGACGACTCGTTCGCTCACGTTGACAGCCGAAGGTGAAGCGTTTGTTCCATTTGCCACGGCAATGGCAGATGCTGAATCCGGCGCGCGCGCTGAGCTCCGGCCGTCGCCGGGCACGGCATCGGGGGTGCTCCGCGTGACGGCGCCAAGCGGGTTCGGACAGTCCGTCGTGCTGCCCATGCTTTCGGATTTGCTAGAAGCTAATCCGGAGCTTCGCATCGACCTCGATGTTTCGGATCGTCAGGTCGACATCGTCGGGCAGGGCCTCGACGTGGCCTTGCGGATTGCGCCGTTGGAGGACTCGGAGTTGGTGGCGAAGAAGATCGCTTCGAATCCTCGACTTGTGTGCACCGCGCCAGGGTATCTGAAGAAACATGGACGTCCCTTGACGGTCGCCGATCTGGACAATCACGCCTGTATTCGATTGAGCGCGCTGCGGCGGTGGCCGCTTATCGTCGACGGAATGTTGATCCGCAAGCACGTGGATGCCCGCGTCACGACGTCCAGTGTCGAAGCAGCGCGGAGCGCTGCCGTACAAGGACTTGGACTCGCGCAGTTGACGTATTGGGACGTTTTCCGACAATTAGCTGACAACTCGCTAATGCAAATCCATTTGACGGATGCGGCGATGGAGGACTTATCGGTCTGGGCGGTGATGCCCAGCAGGCAATATGTTCCAAACAGGGTGAATGTCTTTCTGGGCGCGCTTCAAAGCAAGATCGCTGAACTCAGCGAAAGACATTAACGCTGAGATCAACCTTGCTGCGATTTCGGCTTGTTGAACTTCCATGAAGAGTCGGCGGGCAGCGAGCGGCACCTTTACAGTTGTTGGCC
>JAOPUX010000103.1 GCA_025963285.1 Jatrophihabitans sp. | reverse complement strand
ACGGTGAGATCTCGGTAGCGACGAAGCGCCGGACGGTGTCGCGCAGCGCCAGGCGCTCCGGGGTGCTGAACGGATCGCTCGCTCCGCTCACAGGCGCGGAAACCCGTGCGCCTGGCGAAGCCTGATTCTCATCGTTCGCTCCGCTCACAGGAGGCCCTCCGGGATGTCGACCAATCTGGCGCGCAGCCACTCGCCGATCGCCTTGGCCTGCGGGTCGTGGCGGACGTTGGAGGCGACACCGTCGCCGAGGATGTCCGCGACGACGAAGTTGAGCGCCCACAGGTTGGGCAGCGCGGTGCGGCTGACGGCCAGCGGAGCCGTCTCGGGCAGCAGTTGTTGGAAGAGCTCGACGGTCAGCGTGGCGGCCAGCCAGTCGTAGGCGGCCTGGCTGCGTGCCCAGAGCCCGACGTTGGCGCTGCCGCCCTTGTCGCCGCTGCGGGCGCCGATGATCGTGCCGAGTGGCAGCCGTCTCGTGGGGCCTGCCGGCGCGGCGGCCGGTGCCGGCTCCTGCGCGACCTCTGCGAGGGCAAGCGAGTCAGCGGGGGCAGGGACGTCGATGCGCGTGCCATCGGGCAGGACGGCGAGGTGCGGCACGGTGGCCTGATCGACGTAGGCGGCGGTGAAGACGCCGTACGGTGCGGCGTCGCCCGGGGGAGAGGTGACGTGGAAGCCCGGGTAGCTGGCTAGCGCCGCCTCGATGGCGACGTTGGCGAACGCCCGTCCGACCTTCTTCGGGTCGCTGCTGCGGACCACGCAGTGCAGCAGTGCGGCGGCCTCTTCCTGCACGGCTGCGTCTGGGTGGTCGGTGCGGGCCAGTGACCAGGTGGCGTCGACGTCTGCCAACTGGGACCGGATCAGCGCCGCCTTGGCCTCGATGTCGAGCCCGGTGAGGACGAAGGTCATCTCGTTGCGGAACCCGCCGAGGGTGTTCAGCCCGACCTTCAAGGTGGGCGGGGGAGCCTCGCCTCGGACGCCGCTGATCCGGACCCGGTCCGGCCCGTCGTCGCTGAGGGTGATGGTGTCGAAGCGCGATGTGACGTCCGGACCGGCGTAGCGGGCCCCGCCGATCTCGTAGAGCAGCTGCGCGGTGACGGTGCCGATCGACACGGCGCCCCCCGTGCCGGGGTGCTTGGTGATGACGCTCGACCCGTCCGCCTCGATCTCGGCGATCGGAAAGCCGGGCCGGAGCAGGTCCGGGATCTCGCCGAAGAAGGAGTAGTTGCCGCCGGTGGCCTGCGTCCCGCACTCGACGACGTGCCCAGCCACCACCGCGCCGGCCAGGGCGTCGTAGTCGGTACGCGACCAGCCGAAGTGCGCGATGGCCGGTCCCACCACGAGCGAGGCGTCGGTGACGCGTCCGGTGACCACCACCTGAGCGCCGGCGCGCAGGCACTCGGCGATGCCCCAGGCGCCGAGGTAGGCGTTGGCGGCGAGCGGTTCGCCCAGACCCAGCTCGCCGGCCCGCTCGCGCAGGTCGTCGCCCTCGACATGGGCCACCGCCACCTCGACGTTCAGCTCGTCGGCCAACACCCGGATCGCGTTGGCCAGCCCGGCCGGGTTCAGGCCGCCGGCGTTGGCGACGATCGTGACGCCCTTGTCCAGTGCGGTCTCCAGCGAGCCTTGCAGCTGCCGCAGGAACGTCTTGGCGTAGCCGGCCGTCGGGTCCTTGAGCCGGTCGCGGCCGAGGATGAGCATCGTCAGCTCGGCCAGGTAGTCACCGGTGAGGACGTCGATGGCCCCACCGGCGAGCATCTCTGCCATCGCGCTCGCGCGGTCTCCGTAGAAGCCCGAGGCGTTGGCGATCCGGAGCGTCATGAGAGCGCTCCGGCAGCAGGCCGGCCGGCGCCGGGCGGCCCGGCGAAGGCCTGCGCGATGTCGAGCCACTCCTCGGCGTCCGGGCCGGTGGCCACGAGCGCGAGGTCGGCCCGGTTGCGGCGCTGCGTGACGAGCAGGCAGAAGTCCAGGGCCGGCCCGGTGACCCGCTGGGCGGCACCCTCGGGGCCCCACGTCCAAAGCTCGCCGTCGGGCGCGACCAGCTCGACGCGGAACGGTTCGGCCGGTGCGGTGCGGTTGTTGATCAGATAGGCGTAGTCGCGGGTGCGGGTGCCGATGTGGGCCACCTGCCGGATGCGGCCGGTGGCCGGGCGCTCTGCCCCAAGCGCGTCGACGATGTCCTGCCCGTGTGCCCACGTCTCCATCAGCCTGGCTGTCGCCATCGAGGTGGCGCTCATCGGTGGCCCGAACCAGGGGATCTTGGTGCCGTCGGGCACCGCGCGCAGGGCAGCGGCGAGGGCGGAGCGGCCCGAGCGCCACGCGGTCAGCAGCTCGGCCCTGGGGATGGCGGCGCCCGCCTCCGCGGCGTCGTCGACGTAGGTCTCCATGGTGGCGAGCGCGTTGGTCAGCTCGGCATTGAAGGCGGCGGCGTCGGTGGCGGCCAGCACGCTCGCCTGGTCGGTCCAGGCGAGGTGGGCCACCTGGTGGGCGATCGTCCAGCCGGTAGCGGGAGTGGGGGTGGCCCACCCGGCATCGTCCAGCTCGGCCACCAGACCGTCGAGGACGGCGCCCTCGGCGAGCAGATCGTCGAGGACGGTGTCGAGGTCAGCCACGTTGCCGAGCGTCGCACGCCACCGTGGACAAATCAATCCTGCTTGCTTGTTTCGGCTTGGATCGTGCAACTTCCGCCGCCCTGACGGCGGCGGAAGTTGCACAATCGAAGCCGGACGGGCCGATCAGTCCGAGTCGAAGGGCCAGTCGTTGCTGGCCAGCGGAGCGGCCGGGCGCGCCGTGGAGCTGACGTTGCGCGCGGTGTTGGCTACCGCCTGGCCCACGTCGACGCCGGTCTGGTCGGCCAGCAGGTAGACGCCATAGGCCAGCTCACCCAGCCGCAGCGACCAGTCGGCGTCAGGCCGGAACGGGCTGCGCCCGCGGTTGGTCCGCGCGGCCACCGTCGCGGTCAGGGTGCCGAGCAGCGTCTGCAGCTCGAGCAGCAGGGTGGGCACGGGGGCGTGGAGGTCGGCCGCGTCGGCGCTCTGGGCGACGACCTGGCTCAGTTCAGCACTCACGAGAATCGAAACTACTTGCCCCAGTAGGCTCGATGCGAGCAGAAGCGGCCACAGGGTGACGCATCCGATGGCTCCGACCTTTCAAGGGACTCGCATGACGTCAGCGCGCCCGGCCCGGCTGCGGGTGGGCATCGTCGGTGCCGGACGGGTAGGCAGCGCCCTCGGCGCCGCCCTCGTGCGGGTCGGCCACGACGTGGTGGCGGTCAGTGCGGTGTCTGCGCAGTCGCGCACCCGTGCTGAGCGGATGCTGCCGGGGGCGGCGATCCTGCCGCTGGACGACGTCGTCGCCGGCGCGGAGCTCGTGCTCGTCTGCGTGCCCGACGACGCGCTTCGCCCGCTGGTCGCCGGACTCGCCGACGCGGGTGTCTGGCGCGCCGGTCAGCTGGTGGCGCACACCTCCGGCGCGCAGGGGATCGGCGTCCTCGATCCCGCGGCGGCCCGTGGTGTGCTGCCCCTTGCCCTGCACCCGGTGATGACCTTCGCCGGCCGCCCCGAGGACCTCGACCGGATCTCCGGGGCGCCCTTCGGCGTCACCGCCCCCGATGAGCTACGGCCGGTGGCCGAGATGCTCGTCGTCGAGATGGGCGGCGAGCCGGTGTGGGTGCCGGAGACGGCCCGCGCGCTGTACCACGCAGCGCTGTCGGTGGGCTCGAACCACCTCGTCACGCTCGTCAACGACGCGCTCTCGCTGCTGGACCGGGCCGGCGTCGACGACGCGCCGCGACTCATTGCGCCGCTGCTGTCGGCCTCGCTGGACAACGCCCTGCGGCTGCGCGATGCCGCCCTCACGGGACCGGTGTCACGGGGAGACGTGGTGACGGTGGCGATGCACCGCCGCACGCTGCAGGAGCAGGCGCCCGATGCGGTGGCCGCCTACCTGGCGATGGCCCGTCGAACGGCGCAGCGGGCCCACGTGGCCGGCCGCCTGAGCGAGGCCGCCACCGAGGCCGTGCTCGAGGTCCTAGAGGAGCAGCCGTGATCGTCGCCCACAGCCGTGCCGACCTGGCCGGAGCGCTCGGCGCCTTAGCGGGTCCCCTCGGCTACGTACCGACGATGGGTGCGCTGCACGCCGGCCACGCCGCGCTGATCGACGCCGCCCGCGCGGCGTCGGAGTCGGTGCTGGTGTCGATCTTCGTCAACCCGATGCAGTTCGGGGCCAACGAGGATGTCTCGACGTACCCGCGGACCCTCGAAGCCGATCTGGAGCTCTGCCGCGAGCACGGAGCCGACGCCGTCTGGGTGCCCGGGCTCAGCGACGTCTACCCGGCCGGGCCGGCGCAGGTCAGCGTCATGCCCGGCCCGCTCGGCACGCAGCTGGAGGGGGCGGCCCGCCCGACCCACTTCGAGGGCGTCCTGACCGTGGTGGCGAAGTACTTCAGCCTGATCCGCCCGGCCGTGGCGTTCTTCGGTGAGAAGGACTACCAGCAGCTCACGTTGATCAGGCTGATGGCCGGCGATCTCGAACTCGGGGTGGGCGTGGCGGGCGTGCCGACCGTCCGCGAGGCTGACGGGCTGGCGCTGTCGAGCCGCAACGTCTACCTCTCGGCCGAGCAGCGGCAGCAGGCGCTGGCCCTCTCCCGGGCACTGCGGGCCGGTCAGCAGGTGGCACCGGACGGTGCCGCGTCCGTGCTGGCCGCCGCTCAAGCGGTCCTCGACGCCGAGCCGGAGGTGGCCGTCAGCTACCTCGAACTGCGCGATCCCGACCTGGGCCCGGCACCTGAGCACGGCCCGGCCCGGCTGCTCGTGGCCGCCCGCGTCGGCAGCACCCGACTCATCGACAACATGGCGGTGGAACTGTGAGTCTCTCCAGGCGGCTCGCGTCGGCAGAGCCCGGATGGACGGGCGAGACCGACGTGATCGTGGTCGGCTCGGGCATCGCCGGGCTGAGCACGGCGCTGCACATCTCACGGCACTCCTCGCTGCGCGTCCTGCTCGTCACCAAGGACGTGCTGGCGGCCGGTTCGACGCGCTGGGCGCAGGGCGGCATCGCCGCGGCTCTCGGCGCCGGCGACACCCCGGACCAGCACTTCGAGGACACGATCGTCGCCGGAGCCGGGGTGTGCGACGAGGCGGCGGTGCGGGTGCTGGTGCGCGAAGGGCCCTCGGCGGTGCGCGAGCTGGCCCAGATGGGGGCCCGCTTCGACCGCGCGGCCGACGGTGGCATCTCGTTGACCCGTGAGGGCGGCCATCACCGGGACCGCATCGCCCACGCCGGCGGCGACGCCACCGGGGCCGAGATCGAGCGGGCGCTCGTCACCCGCGTGCTCGACGCCACCGATGTCGAGGTGATCGAGCACGCCCTTGTCCTCGACCTGCTGCGCGCTGCGGACGGCTCGGTGGCCGGGCTGACGCTGCACGTGATGGGCGAGGGCCAGCGCGACGGCGTGGGTGCGGTGCGGGCGCGTGCCGTGGTGCTGGCCACCGGCGGCATCGGCCAGATCTACGCCTCCACCACGAACCCGAGCGTCACCACCGGCGACGGTGTCGCGGCGGCCCTGCGTGCGGGTGCGGTGGTGCGCGACCTCGAGTTCGTACAGTTCCACCCGACGGTGGCCTGGCTCGGCCCACGCTCGCGCGGCCAGCAGCCGCTCGTCAGCGAGGCGGTGCGCGGTGAGGGGGCCTTCCTCGTCGACGACGACGGGGTGCGCTTCATGCAGGGCCAGCATGAACTGGCCGACCTGGCCCCGCGCGATGTGGTGGCCAAGGCGATCCTGCGGCGGATGCGCGAGACGGGTGCCGACCATGTCTGGCTCGACGCGCGGCACTTCGGGGCGGAGAAGTGGCGCGTGCGCTTTCCGACGATCCACGCCACCCTGCTCGACCGCGGCATCGACCCCGTCACCGAGCTCATCCCTGTGGTGCCCGCCTGCCACTACGCCAGCGGCGGCATCCGTACCGACCTGCTGGGCGAGTCGTCGATCCCCGGCCTCTTCGCCTGCGGCGAGACGGCCTGCACCGGGGTGCACGGCGCAAACCGGCTGGCGTCGAACTCCCTGCTGGAGGGGCTCGTCTTCGGCCGCCGGATCGCCGACACGATCGTGGCGCGCCTCGGGGAGGTCGACGCGCCGCCGGTGGCTGTGCCGCTGCCGCCTGCGGGCGCGCTGCTCGACGCCGCGCGTCGGCCGGAGCTGCAGCGGCTGATGTCCCAGCACGTCGGTGTGCTGCGTGACCTCAAGGGACTCGACACGGCCGAGCGTGAGCTGGCCGTGCTCGCCGACACCGCTGCCGCAGTGCCGAGCACCGAGAACTGGGAGGCCACCAACCTGCTGACGGTGGCCAGCACCCTGGTGCACGCCGCCCGGCTCCGGGAGGAGACGCGCGGTTCGCACTGGCGCGAGGACCATCCCGATCGTGACGACCTGCGCTGGCGGGGCCACCTCGACTCGGTGCTCGGGCCCGAAGGTATCCAGAGCAGCTACGTCCCCGGAGGAAGCGCGTGAGTGACGAACTGGCACCAGGACTGAGCCGGCAGACCGTGGCCGACGTCATCGCGCGCGCGCTGGCCGAGGATCTCGGCGACGCGGGCGACCTCACCACGACGGCCACGATCCCGGAGTCGCTGCGTGCCAGCGCCTCGCTCGTGCCGCGGCACCCCGGCGTGGTGGCCGGCTTGCCGGTGGCCGCGCTCGTCTTCGAGACGGTGAGCGACGGGCGGCTGCACGTCGAGCTTCGCGCTGCCGATGGTGACCGGGTACAGCCCGGGCAGGTGGTGGCCGTGGTCAGCGGTCCGGTGCGCGACCTGCTCACCGCCGAGCGGACCGCCTTGAACCTGCTCGGCCACCTCTCCGGGGTGGCGACGGCGACCCGGCAGTGGGCCGACGCGATCGAGGGCACCCACGCGCGCGTCCGCGACACCCGCAAGACGATGCCTGGCCTGCGCGCCTTGGAGAAATATGCAGTGCGCATGGGTGGGGGCGTGAACCACCGGATGTCGCTTTCGGACGCGGCGCTGGTGAAGGACAACCACGTGGCCGCGGCCGGGGGAGTGGTGCCGGCCTTCGAGGCGGTGCGCGCCGCCTACCCGGGGGTGCCGCTGGAGATCGAGGTCGACGACCTGGCGCAGCTGCGGGAGGTGATCGCCGCCGGTGCCGATCTGGTGCTGCTCGACAACATGAGCCCCGCCGACATGCGCGCCGCGGTGGAGTTCGTCGCCGGACGGGCCCTGCTGGAGGCCTCGGGCGGGCTCCAGCTGGCCGTTGCGCGAGAGGTTGCCGAAACAGGCGTCGACTACCTTTCAGTCGGGGCGCTCACGCACTCGGCTCCGGTGCTGGACATCGGTCTCGACATCACGGTTGGAAGCTAGGCATGCTGCTCGCGATCGACATCGGCAACACCAACACCGTCCTGGGCGTCTTCGACGGGGAGAAGCTGCAGCACTCGTGGCGGATCAAGACCGATGCCCGCAGCACTGCTGACGAGCTGGCGCTGACCTTCCGTGGCCTGCTCGCCGACGTCGAGATCACCGGCATGTCGGCCTGCTCCACGGTGCCGGCCGCCCTGCGCGAGCTGCGCGCCATGCTCGCCGCCTACTACCCGCACGTCCCGACGGTGCTTGTCGAGCCAGGGATCCGCACCGGGGTCAGCCTGCAGTACGAGAACCCGAAGGAGGTGGGCGCCGACCGGATCGTCAACACCCTCGCCGCGCACCACCTCGTCGGGGACCGGCCGGCGATCGTCGTCGACTTCGGTACCACCACCAACTTCGACGTCGTCAGCGAGCGCGGTGACTTCCTCGGCGGTGCGCTGGCCCCCGGGGTCGAGATCTCCCTCGACGCGTTGGCCGCCCGTGCCGCGCAGCTGCGCAAGGTCGAGCTGGTCGCGCCGCGCGGCCCGATCGGGAAGTCCACAGTGGAGGCGCTGCAGTCGGGCATCCTCTACGGCTTCGCCGGCCAGGTCGACGGGCTGGTGCGACGCCTCACCGCCGCGCTGGCCCCGGCCGACACCTCCAAGATCGAGGTCATCGCCACCGGCGGCCTGGCGGTGCTGCTGGTCGAGCACTGCGACACCGTGACGCGGCACGAGCCCGACCTCACACTGCTTGGCCTGCGGCTGATCTACGACCGCAACGTCTGAGCCGATCTTGATGCGCCAGCCGGGCTAGAGCCCGCCTGGCGCATCAAGATCGCTGGGTAGGTTGGCCGTATGGATCTGCGCATCTTCACCGAGCCCCAGCAGGGCGCGACCTACGACGACCTGCTCCGCGTGGCCCTGGCCGCCGAGCAGCTCGGCTTCGACGGCTTCTTCCGCTCCGATCACTACCTGACGATGGGTGGCGACGGGCTGCCCGGGTCGACCGATGCGTGGGTGACGCTCGGCGCCCTGGCCCGCGAGACCTCGACGATCCGGCTCGGGACGCTCGTCAGTCCCGCGACCTTCCGCCTCCCCGGGGTGCTCGCCATCTCTGTAGCGCAGGCCGACCAGATGAGCGGTGGGCGGATCGAGCTGGGGTTCGGCGCGGGGTGGTTCGACGCCGAGCACACCGCCTACGGCATCCCGTTCCATGACGGGCTGGAGCGCTTCAACCGCTTCGCCGAGCAGCTGGAGATCATCCACGGCCTGCTCAACACGCCGTCCGGGTCGACCTACTCCTTCGCCGGCGAGTACTACCAGCTCGTCGACGCACCAGCGTTGCCGAAGCCGGTGCAGTCGCCGCTGCCCATCATCCTGGGCGGGGCGGCCAAGACGCGCAGTGCCGCGCTGGCCGCGCGCTTCGCCGACGAGTTCAACGTCGCCTTCGACCGCGCCGGCACGGCTGACAAGATCACCCGGGTCCGCGCCGCCGCGGCCGAGACTGGCCGCGAACTCGTCTACTCCGCGGCCCAGGTGCTCTGCGTCGGGCGGGACGAGGCCGAGCTGGGCCGCCGGGCCGCCGCGATCGGCCGCGAGGTCGGTGAGCTGCGCGAGAACGGCCTGGCGGGCACCCCGGCGGAGGTGGTCGACCGGATCGGTGAGTTCGCCGCGCTCGGCGTGACGAGGCTCTACCTGCAGACGCTCGACCTGCACGACCTCGATCACCTGGAGCTCGTGGCCAGCGAGGTCGCCCGCCAGCTATGAGCGCGGGCTGGCGGCCGGCCAGTGCTGGCGTCCAGCGCGGACGGGCCTGACCGCAGCTCGGATCTCCCCGCCTCGGCGCCGCCCGCTGCTGTGAGTTCTAGCCGGTCAGGGTGTGCTGATGCTTGCCGACTCAGACGCGCTTGGTGTCGCGCTGGTAGAGGAGGCGAGCCAGCCCGATCATCGCCGCTGACCAGGCAGCGACCACGATCCAACCCTTCGCGCCCCACGGATCGCCGTGCACACCGAGGCCGACATGCCCCGCCTGCACCAGCCAGTAACTCGGCAGCAGCTGGCAGAACTCGATGAAGGCCCCGTGACCGGTGAGCGGGAACCAGGTACCACCGAGGAACGCGAACAGCGAGGCCCCGCCACCGAGCGCCGGGCCCATCGAATCGACGGTCAGCAGGTGCCCGAGCCCGATACCGAGGGCGGCGAACGGGATCGCGGCGATGAGCACGAGGTAGGTCATGTGTACCCACTCCGTCGCCGGCAGCCGGACGCCGAGGATCGTGCCCGAGACGTAGAGCAGCGCGGTGGCGATACAGATCATCAGGTAACCCGTGGCGACCTTGGCGCGGAAGTACGCGCGCGGTGACAGCGGGGTGAGGCGCAGCTGCCGCACCCAACCGACCTGGCGTTCAGCAGCGATGCGGGCGCCGGTGGACAGGCCGGCGACCATCACGCCGAAGCTGAGCAGGCCAACCATGTAGTACTGCGGAGCCGAGATCGGGAAGAGCTGCCCGTTCGACTCACCGAAGGCCTTGTTGTGCCGGTTGGGTGCCGCGATCAGGAAGTACATGATCACCGGGAAGATGAGGCTGAAGATGAAGGAGCGACGGTTGCGGAACGTCCGCTTCAGCTCGAACCTGGTGTAGGTCGCGACACCGTTCATGCCGTCACCTCCTCGTTGTCGCCGGTCAGGGCCAGGAAGGCCTCTTCCAGTCCGGCTCCGGAGACCTCGATATCGCGTGCCGCCGGGTAGGCGGGCAGCAGCGCGCGCAGCGCGAGGTCAGAGTCGCTGCAGTTGAGGATCACCGACTCGCCGCGGGTGTCGACGTTCGTCACGCCCGGAAGCCCGGCAAGCGCGCTGGTGTCGGCATTGGGGAGCGTGGCCCGGATGGTGCGCAGGCCCACCGTCGCCTTGATCTCCGTGGACGGCCCGTCGGCGACGATCCGGCCGTGCGCCATCAGGATGATGCGGTCGGCGAAGGCGTCTGCCTCCTCCAGGTAGTGGGTGGCGAAGACGATCGTCTTCCCGCGCGAGGCGAACTTCCGCATGGTCGTCCAGAAGTCGCGCCGCGCTTCGACGTCGAGGGCCACGGTGGGCTCGTCCAGCACGAAGAGGTCGGCGTTGCTGATCAGGCCGATGGCGAAGCGCAGCCGCTGCGTCTGCCCACCGGAGAGCTTGGTGGTCTTGCGGCCCTCCAGGTCATGGATCTTGGTGAGCTCGATGACCTCGTCGACGCCGAGCGGGTTCGGGTAGAGACTCGCCATCATCGTGAGCATCTCGCGGACCGAGAGATCCTGGATCACCGATCCCACCTGCAGCATCGCGCCGATCTTGCCGGCCGCGATGGCCTGGGCCGGAGTGCCGCCGAAGAGTGTGATCGTGCCGGCGTCGGGCGGCAGTAGCCCCAGCATCATGTCGATCGTGGTGGACTTGCCCGCGCCGTTGGGCCCGAGCAGCGCCACCGTCTCGCCGGGGGCGATGTCGATGTCGATCCCGCGGACCGCGAGAACCGGCCCCTGCGGCGCCTTGAAGGTCTTCGTCAGCCCCCGCAGCGATATGCCCGTTGTGGGGAGACTCGTCACGTCTGCCGTCATGGCGATCACTCTGCCGTATACGGGCAGCACGCGGCACCGGGGTTTCCCCGAATCCACCGTCCGGGTCTTCCCGTACCCGAGCGTCGATAGGGTGGGCAGGTGACGACGGGTGAGGACATTCAGCACGGCGAGGACGACGACGTACCGGAGCAGATGCGGGTACGGCGGGCCAAGTACGACCGGCTGATCACCGCTCCCGAGCGCGCGCCGTTCCCGGTGGGGGTGCCCCGCACCAACAGCCTGGCCGAGATCCGTGAGCAATACCCGGAGCTCGAGGCCGACGTCACCACCGGGCACCGGGTCGGCATCACCGGCCGGGTGATCTTCGTCCGCAACACCGGCAAGCTCTGCTTCGCCACCCTGCGCGAGGGCGGCGTCGAGCTGCAGCTGATGCTCTCCCTCGACCAGGTTGGGGCGGAGTCGCTGGCCGAGTGGAAGGCCGACGTAGACCTCGGTGACCTCGTCTTCGCCCATGGCGAGGTCATCTCGTCGCGCCGCGGCGAACTCTCCGTGCTCGCCGACTCGTGGCGGCTCACCGGCAAGGCCTTGCGTCCGCTGCCGGTGGCGCACAAGCCCCTGTCGGAGGAGACCCGGGTACGGCAGCGCTACGTCGACCTGATCGTGCGCCCCGAGGCCCGCGAGATGGTCCAGACCCGTGCGGCCGTCACCCGTTCGCTGCGCGAGACGCTGCACGACCAGGGCTTCCTGGAGGTCGAGACGCCGATTCTGCAGACGATGCACGGCGGCGCCGCGGCACGTCCCTTCCAGACTCACCTGAACGCCTTCGACCTGGAGATGTCACTGCGCATCGCCACCGAGCTCTACCTGAAGCGCTGCGTGGTGGGCGGCCTCGACCGTGTCTACGAGATCGGGCAGACGTTCCGCAACGAGGGCGTCGACTCGTCCCACTCGCCGGAGTTCACCATGCTCGAGGCCTACCAGGCCTACGGCGACTACAACTCCGTCGGTGAGCTGGTGCGCACGCTGGTCATCAACGCTGCTGAGGCCGTGGGCGTCACGACGCCCGTCACCTCCGACGGCGTCGAGATCGACCTGCTGGGGCCGTGGCGCTCGGTCACGATCCACGACCTGGTCTCCGAGGCGGTCGGCGAGGCGATCACCGTCGACACATCGGTGGCGGAGCTGATCCGGCAGGCTGACAAGCACGATGTGGCGCTGCGCCCCAAGTGGTCGGCCGGGGAGATCGTGCTGGAGCTCTACGAGAAGCTCGTCGAGCACACGCTGATCCAGCCGACGATGGTGAAGGACTACCCGACCGACGCGCGACCGCTGGCCCGTCAGCACCGAGACGACCCGCGGCTGGCCGAGGCCCTCGACTTCGTGGTGGCCGGGATCGAGGTGGCGCCCGTCTACTCCGAGCTCGTGGACCCCGTGGAGCAGCGCCGGCGCCTCGTCGCCCAGTCGCTGGCCGCCGCCGACGGCGACCCCGAGGCCATGCAGCTCGACGAGGACTTCCTGCGCGCGCTGGAGTACGGCATGCCCCCCACCGGCGGGATGGGGCTGGGCGTCGACCGGCTCGTCATGCTGCTCACCGGCAAGGGCATCCGGGAGACGATCCTCTTCCCCCTCGTCAAGCCGCTCTGACGCTCGTCGGCGGCTGCCCGCTAGGGTCAGTCGCATGGTTCAGAAGCACATCGTCCAGCTCGTCGACGACATCGACGAGTCCGAGGCCGTCGAGACCGTCGTCTTCAGCATCGACGGCGCCAGCTACGAGATCGATCTCTCCGCCGAGCATGCCGAGCAGCTTCGTGACGCGCTGGCGCTCTACATCGCCCACGCCCGACGGGTGTCGGGGCGTGGTTCGGCGTCGAGTTCGGGCGGTGCACGGCGGGGCGCACCTACCCGGATCGACCGTGAGCAGACGGTTGCGATCCGCGAGTGGGCCCGGTCGAACGGCCACGCGGTGGGTCACAAGGGCCGCATCCCCGGCCACATCATCGACGCCTACAACGCGAGCGTCTGACCGTCTGCCGAGTTGCCGTCGACCGCCCCTGCCGCCAGGTTCAGGCGCTGAGGTGCGTGGCGAAGAAGTCCTCGATCCGGGCCCAGGCATCGGCTGCTGAGGCCGGCTCGGGCCCGACGTTGGCCACCCGCATCAGCGGGCGCAGCCGCTTCGGGCCGTTGGGTGCGTCGTTGAGGAACGAGTGTCCGGCCTGCGGGTAGACCTTCACGTCGTGGTCGACGCCGAGGCTGGTGAGGGCCTTCTCCAGCCGCTTCGGCATCCCGATCATCGAGACGTCCTTGCCGCCATAGCTGGCCACGATCGGGCACGCCCCGGCGAGCACCTTCTCGGCGTTCAGGGGGACGGCGCCGTAGTTGTCCGCAGCGGCGTCGAAGCCCCGGGTGGACGTCATCAGCGCGAAGGCGCCACCCATGCAGAAGCCGATGATGCCGACCTTGCCGTTGCACTCCGGCTGGCTCAGCAGGAATTGACGAGCCGCCTCGATGTCGGCGTAGGCCTTGCCCTTACCGCTGAACATCGCGCGGAACGTGCTCACCAGGCAGCGCCGCGGGCCGCCGTCACTGAAGAGGTCCGGGCCGAGCGTGAGGTAACCGGCCTCGGCCAGCCGGTCGACCTGGCGGCGCAGCACGTCGTCGACCCCGAAGAGCTCGTGGATCGCCACGACGGCGGGGAACGGGCCCTCGCCGGCCGGGCGGGACAGGTAACCGCGCAGCTGCTGCGAGCCCCCGGGGATGGGGCCTAGCGAGACCTCGGCCATGTGTGGTTCTCCTCACCGGTTGGGGGCTCGTTGGTGCGTCGGAACCTACCCTGTCGCGCATGACTGTGCCCCCCGCCGGCATGTACCGCACGATGTTCAAGAGCAAGATTCACCGTGCGACCGTGACCCAGGCCGACCTGCATTACGTCGGATCGATCACCATCGACGCCGACCTCATGGACGCCGCTGACCTGCTCCCGGGCGAGCAGGTGGCCGTCGTCGACATCACCAACGGCGCCCGGCTCGAGACCTACGTCATCGAAGGTTCGCGGGGCTCGGGGGTGATCGGTATCAATGGCGCAGCCGCGCACCTGGTCAAACCGGGCGATCTGGTCATCGTGATCAGCTACGCGACCATGCCGGATGCCGAGGCGAAGGCTTACGTTCCTCGCGTGGTGCACGTCGACGCCGCCAACCGGATCGACCACCTGGGCGCCGATCCGGGCTTCCCCGCGTCCGACCGCATCGCCTGACACCGGCGGTGCCAGCGATCGTGGGTACCCGGCATCACGGGGGCCGGCGCCTTACCTGCAGGAGCAGGGTTCCTGCCCCCTCCGTGCAGGTCAGAGCGCGCGCCCGCCACTCACCGTTTCGCTCTCAGCGGACGCCTACCCGGCATTGCTGACGGGTCTCGCTCGTTGGACCGATATCAGGAACCAACCTCTTCCGTATCTTCCCAGCGCGGCATTGCCTAGCGGGACTAGAGTCGAGGGCACGGTTATTCAGGCGCGGAAGGAGCTGTCCGAATGTTCGAGAGGTTCACAGACCGCGCGCGTCGCGTCGTCGTCCTGGCCCAAGAAGAGGCCCGGATGCTCAATCACAACTACATCGGCACCGAGCACATCCTGCTCGGGCTGATTCACGAGGGCGAGGGCGTCGCAGCCAAGGCACTCGAGTCGTTGGGCATCTCCCTGGACGCAGTGCGGCAGCAGGTCGAAGAGATCATCGGCCAGGGCCAGCAGGCGCCGAGCGGGCACATCCCGTTCACGCCGCGGGCCAAGAAGGTGCTGGAGCTCTCGCTTCGCGAGGCGCTGCAGCTCGGCCACAACTACATCGGCACCGAGCACATCCTGCTCGGGCTCATCCGCGAGGGCGAGGGCGTCGCTGCCCAGGTCCTGGTCAAGCTGGGCGCCGACCTCAACAAGGTCCGCCAGCAGGTCATCCAGCTGCTCAACGGTTACCAGAGCAAGGGTGAGCCGGCCGGTGCCGCTGCCGAGGCCGCGCCGTCGACGAGCCTGGTGCTCGACCAGTTCGGCCGCAACCTCACCCAGTCCGCGCGTGAGGGCAAGCTCGACCCGGTCATCGGGCGCGAGCTCGTCATCGAGCGCGTGATGCAGGTGCTCTCCCGCCGCACCAAGAACAACCCGGTGCTCATCGGCGAGCCGGGCGTCGGCAAGACGGCCGTCGTCGAGGGGCTGGCCCAGGCGATCGTCAAGGGCGAGGTGCCGGAGACGCTGAAGGACAAGCAGCTCTACACCCTCGACCTCGGCTCGCTCGTGGCCGGCAGCCGCTACCGCGGTGACTTCGAGGAGCGGCTGAAGAAGGTCCTCAAGGAGATCCGCACCCGCGGCGACATCATCCTGTTCATCGACGAGATCCACACCCTCGTCGGCGCAGGGGCCGCCGAGGGCGCGATCGACGCCGCCAGCATCCTCAAGCCGATGCTGGCCCGCGGTGAGCTCCAGACGATCGGTGCCACGACCCTCGACGAGTACCGCAAGTACGTCGAGAAGGACGCCGCCCTGGAGCGCCGCTTCCAGCCCGTCCAGGTTCCGGAGCCGACGGTGGCCCACACCATCGAGATCCTCAAGGG
>JAOPUX010000088.1 GCA_025963285.1 Jatrophihabitans sp. | reverse complement strand
CTGAGTCGTTGCTGCGGGTCGAGCCAGGACGGGGGTCTCCATTGCGGCGTCCCGTCGACCATGGTGACTATCCAACCGCGGCGCTCGAACTCTCGGTGGTGGTAGCCGCAGAGCAGGACGAGGTTGCCGATGTCGGTCGAGCCGCCAGCGATCCATGCGACGACGTGGTGGGCCTGGCAGCGGCTCGGCGGCACGGTGCAGCCGGGGAACGAACAGCCCTTGTCGCGGGCGGCCAGCGCGCGGCGCTGCGAGCAGGAGGCGAGCCGGCGGGCACGGCCGTAATCGAGCACTGCGCCGGCGTCGTCCAGAACGATCGCAGCGATCTCGGCCTCGTCGCCAAGCGCCAGCAGTCGTCGCACCGGCAGCAGGTCGCCGAACGCAGTCTGGGCGTAGCCAGTCCCTGCCCCCGCTTGATGCTTCGGCGATGCCGAATGACCCACAGTGGAGCCAACCGCTGAAGTCGCCGCCTCAGAGTCGGCAGCCTGAGAGTCGGCGGCCTGAGAGGCAGCGGCCAGGGCGGCTTGCTCGCGGAGTTGGTCGAGCGTGATGGTGACCGCGATGCTCACGGGCGTGCCGCCCGCGTCCGGCAGCTCACCAGAGCGCAGCAGCCGCAGCCCGGCATCCAGCAATCCGTCGTGGACGCGCTGGCCCGGTGTGCGCGGATCGCGGACACCGTCCTCGGCCGGGGCGGGTGCTGCCAGATCGTCCAGCACCGTGCGCCACACCACCGTGGCCTCGGGCGTCAGGCGGCCGGCGGCAGTTGACGAACCGTCGGCGTGCGCGACCAGCCGGAAGAACCGCCGTCGCTCTAGATCACGCTCCCGGTCAGCGCGACCGTCGGGATCGAGGGTTGCCTCGATCCGCACGGCCAGCTGCCGCAGCGTCTTGGGATCGACCAGCCGGGACTGCTCGAGCAGGAACTCCTGCACGGCAATCCCGTGCACCGCCTCGATCTCACCCGGAAGCCGATCGAGGAGCTCCGCGATGACGGTCCCGTGAGCCAACGACACCTCCCCGGCCGCCAGTGCAGCGGCTACGAGCGGGACCACCGGCTCGAGCTCCTCACCGGTCAACGTCCGCCGCTGCGAGAAGCTCCGCGCGGCACGCACCCGCGCCCGCGCCTCGACGTGGTCGATGAGCAGCTGATCGTGCAGTAGCTGGCCCGGTGACGCGCATCCGAACTCCTCCGCCACCCCCCGGGTGTCGATCTCACCGACCACGTTCCGCTGCACCGAGGCAAGGCGCCCCGCCTGCGGTTCCAGCGCCGCCAACAGCCCGGTCAGTTGGGTGGCGGAGAGGCGGGACAGCCCCAGCGCAAGCAGCGCGTCGACGGCGGCAGCCAGTGCGGCAACCTCTGCCAGATTGGCCGCCGCCACACCCACGTCACCCCTATCGTTCACCTGTTCGATTTTAGCCGCTGCATCGTCCGATTCCCAGCCATATAAGGAGATTGGCCAGCCGTTGGACACCGATTGGGCGGCTAAGTGGACACCACGGCCGTCCGGCGAGCGGGCCGGTTGGAGTGCGCCGAGCCGTCCGATAGCGGTGCGCCTCGTGCGGGTCATCCGCACATCGATTGCACGGGGCTCTCCCGTGCGCCGAAGTTGGTACGGTCCCCGCGTGGACCTGCGTAGCCTCCGTGCGTCGCTTCGGGGTGAGCTGCCGCCGGTGCCCGTCACCGGCGCGGAGGACGCCCGGTGGAGCGCGATCAGCAGCGCCGACGACCTCTACCTACGTCCTAACGACGACCTGGTCGCCGTCCTGCTGGCTGCGGCCGAGCGAGCCCGTGCGATCTCCCTGACGTCACTGGAGGCCCGTAGCGATCCCGCCCACGCACGCTGGGTTCGGCGCTGGCCCGGCGAGCACTACCGGCTCCTCGCCGCCCTCGTCGCAACGCTGCAACCCGCCACGGTCGTCGAGATCGGGACGTTCAAGGGCCACGGCGCCCTCGCGCTCGCCGCCGGCTCGTCCGCGACGAAGGTGATCACCTACGACGTCGTGCCGTGGCCGGAGTTCGCGGACACGGCGCTGCGGGCCAGCGACCTCGACGGCGGGCAGCTCGAACAGCGCCTTGGCGACCTGGGCGATCCGGCCTACCTCCGCGAGCAGCTGGTCACCCTCCGCTCGGCCGACCTGCTCTTCATCGACGGGCCGAAGGACGGCGTCTGGGAGCAGCACGCCCTCGCCCCGATCCTGGCGGCACTCACGGACCGTCGCCGCCTGGTGATCCTGGACGACATCCGGCTCCTGGAGCTGGTGCAGCTCTGGCGGGACCTGCCGTTTGCGAAGCTGGATGCGACGAGCCTCGGCCACTGGTCGGGAACCGGCCTGCTGCACACCGCCTAGATCCCAACCGCCTAGATCCACAGGCCGCAGTCAGACGTGCGAGACGACGCGGACGCTGGTCACGCCGTGCGAGTCATCGATCGCACCGGTGCCCGCCGTGAACCCGAGTCGCGTAGTGCTGGCGAGCTTGTGGCCCGCAGAGCTCAGCACCAGCACTCCGTTGACGTACACCTTGACCGTGCCAGCCCTGACGCTGACCTGCACGTGAGCCGTGTGGCCGGCCAGGGCTACGGAGAGCTTCGCCGTGGCCAGGAAGTGCAGGCCGTTGTGCTTGGCGTTGGTGCCACTTGCCAGCGCCACGTAGTTGCCTGACGGCGCCCCCACATCGGGGAACTCGCCGAAGACGACAGCAAGCCCGGAGATTCCCGCGTAGCCCACTCCCCAGCCCACGCCTCCGACGGCCGAGGTCCGGGTCGACGGAGCTGCCAGGACCAGGGCCGTCCCGTCGGCGCCGGGGCCCTTGCCGACGGTGAGATTGAAGCTGACGCCGAGCTGCTTGTCGGCAATCAGCTTCTTCGCGAAGACGCTGCCGGCCCGAAACTTCGCTGCCGGGGTCAGCCGCGCCCCTCCAGCGACCACCGACGCCCCACCGTTGAACTGCCAACCGGCTGGCCCGAGCGCGGGTGCCACGACTCCGGTTCCCGTCCCGGTCCCGCTCCACCTCAGCGTCAAGTGCTGACCGGAGGAGGTGGTGAAGGCCCACGTCGCGGACTCATGCCCGTCCACCATGGGTTGGAAGAGCACCCGGACCGCAAGGCTCGCGGTTGTGGTCACCACCGTGCCTGCCGGGATGACGCTCGCGGCCTGCACCCCGTACGTGCCGGTGAACGCCGACCTGCTGATCGTCACTGGGCCGTTGACAGCAGCAAGAGTCAAGGACTTCACACTGGCCGTCCCGAGGCTGACGTTGCCGAAGCCGGCCAGGGTGTGGGCGGCTGTCAGGGTGGGCCGCGGCAGCGCGGTCGAGACGACCCGGGTGTTGCTGACGCTGTGCGCATTCGTCAGTGCACCGGTGCCGGCCGAGAAGCCGGGGAGGACTGAAGCGGGCAGTGGCGCGATAGTCGCTGCCAGCTGGCTGACCCCGTTGACCAGCACGCGCAGGTGGGTGCCGGAGACGACGACGGTGACGTGGATCGTGGAGTTCTGCAGTGAGCTGTTCAACTGCGCGATGGCCTCGAAGTTCAGCCCGGTCCCAGCGGCGTCGATCCCGTCGGCGACACCCACGTAGTTCGGCCCCGGCGCACCGGGATCGGGGTACTCACCGAAGACGACCGCGACTCCGCTCAGCCCCGAATAACCGACCCCCCAGCCGGTCCCGCCGACCCTGGTGGGGTCAGCGGCGGCTGGCTGAAGGAGCAGAGCGGTGCCGTCACCACCGTCACCCTCGGCCGTCGTCAGATCAAAGCTGGCCACCAGGGACGACCCCGCCACCGGGGCCGGGTAGACAGCGCTACCCGCCTGGAACTGGGTCGCCGGCGTCAGCTCGACCCCGCTTCCGGAGCTGACGGCCGAGCCGTTGGCAGACCAGCGTCCAGCACCTGCCGAGGCTGGCACCAGCACCCCCGCTCCGGTGCCCGTCCCGCTGAACGTGACGGTGATCAGCCCTTGCGTGGCGTCCCCGTTCAGCACCCAATGATCGGTGACGTTGCCGGAATGGTCGGGCTCGAAGGTAACCAGGAGGGTGCGGGTCTCCCCTGGGTCCAGCGTCGTCCCCTCTGCCAGGCCGGTATCGGCGACGAACGGCCCGATGATGGGAGGCTTGGACTTCACCAGAGTGATCGGGCTACCGCCGACGTCCTGCACGGTGAAACTGCGGGTGACCGCAGAGCCGACGGCGACCGAGCCGAAGGCCACCGTCGTCGTCTTCACCACCAGCACCGAAGGCGTCGTCGCCACTGCCGTGATCGTGACGTCGACGGTGCCGCCAGTAGAGACGATCTTCAGGGCATCTGAGAAGGTGCCGGTTGCGGCGGAGCGGAATGCAATGCTCGCCGTGAACGAGGTGTCCGGCGCGATCGTGGCACTGGCGGTCCCCGCCACGGGCAGGCCCGTGGCACTGAAGGGTGCCGACGGGGGCGACACGCCGGTGACGGTCAGCGAGGTCGCGCCGAGGTTGGTGAACCGCAGGCTCCCGCTGAGGGTCGTGCCGGTCGGCGCCCCGCCCAGGCTCAGTCCGCCGCTCTGCGCGACCAGGTAACCGGTAGCCGACAGCCCGACCCCGGACACAGCCAGCTGGAACTGCCCGATACTCAGACCCAGAGTCAGGGTTGCCGCGGCGTCGCCGGGGACGTTCGGAGCGAAGGTCACCGGAAGGGTCAGGCTCTGCCCGGCCCCGAGGTGCAGCGGAAGGGCCGAAGCATCCACGCTGAAGGCCGATGAGGAGGACGAAGCCGACGTGACATCGACCGCCGAGCGGGCTGTCACCCGCACCGACGAGCTCTTGCTCTGGCCGACGACCGTGGCCGGGAAGGTGGCGCCGCTGCCGGTGAGCGAGGAGCTCACCGGCGCACCGAAGCCGTGGACGTGCCCGTCCTGGGTACCCACGTAGAGGCGGTTCCCACCTACGCCTGGCGGGTTGAACTTGCTCGAGGTGCCGACCGGCCACTCGGCCAGCAGGGTCAGCACGCCGTTGACGGGAACCGGGTTGTAGGCCTGCAGCTCGGCGTTCGCGCCGGTGGCATCGGGGCGGCGGACGATCCAGAGCACAGCACTGCCGGAGGTCGTGCCGTCCGAGGTGATCACCGGTGCCGAGGAACCGAAGGCGAAGCCGTCGTCGCTGGTCGCGACCTTCTGCAGGGTCGGGCTGCCCGTCGCCGAGACGCCGTACTGGTAGGTGATCAGCGAACCGCGGCCGGTGGGTCCACCAGAGGCGGTCGGGATGTAGACGTAGCCACCATCCCCCGGCCATGCCGCCGGCGTCGACCACACCCCGCCGTTCGGGCCGAGGCGGTCCAGCGAGCCGTCACCGCCTCCCGGCCCGGTTCCTGTGCCCCCGAGGTTGTCCCGGTCGAGGAGGTAGACGTAGCCCTCCTTGCCCACGGCGACGGACAGGTGCGGGATGCTCGGCGTGCCGAACTGGCTGGGCAGCGCGATCGGGGCCCCGGAGCCGAAATCGAGGTCGCCGTCGTCGAGCACCTTCGCGTCATACGGGGTGAAGAAGTCTTCGGCCTTCAGCGAGCCATCCGGCTGGACGCCGAGCCGCACGACCGACTCCGACAGATTGGCCGGCGGTTCGCTGCCCGGGATGGTGCCGCTCGGCGAGCTGCCGTCGGCACCGTTCCCGCTGCTGAACATGATCTGGCCCGGGCCGTCGGAGACGAGGCCACCGCCGGACTGCCAGATGCCTGCACCGGAGAGCCCTGGGCCTGCGGAGGTCCACAGCGTGGTGAGGTGCCCGGTCGTCGACACCCCGCTGATCCAGCCTTGGTAGGGGGTGCCGTCACAGTGGCCTGCGAAGCTGGCATAGACGACCCCGTCGAGGAGCAGCAGCGCGGGCCGCTGCCACTCGTCGATCGCCGCGAAGCTCAGACTCGGATCGTTCTGAGCGGATCCGGTGATCTCGACGGGGAATCCGGCCTGCTCCCTGCCATCGGCAGGGTTGATCGCGTGCAGGTAGAACGACACCGGACCGGAGACCCCGGACCGATAGGACGCTGCCATCACGTACGCGATGCCGGTCGCCGGATCGATCGTCGGGGTCGACAGGACGCCGACACTCGGGGTGATGTCTCCGCAGCCAAGTGGCGCCGAGTCGTAGGCAGAGCCGATCTGGCGCGCCCAGCGGATCGCCCCGGTGACCGGATCGAGGCCGTAGAGCCAGTCGGTCATCGTCGCGACCAGCACGGTGCCGTTGGTCAGCAGGGGCTGTGCGTAGACCTGGCCGTTCACCGGGGTCGAGAACAACTGCCCGAAGTTGGTCGAGGTGATCAGTTGCGGGCTCAAGCCCTCCTCGTCGGCGTACCAGCCGTTGCGCAGGGTGCTGCCGCCACCGGTAGGGGCCTCGGCCTGCGTCGGCGGCGAGGCGGCCCGGCTCACCGCAACGGCTGACTGCCGGCCGGCTGACGGAGCGGCAGCGGCGGGAGTACCGGCAGCGGCGAACGAAAGGACACTAGAGAGCAGCAGCCCAGTAGCGATCCACCGGCCGATAATGATGCTCCTCCGCTGACCCGGACCCCATCGACGCTGCCGGGCGTATCCGAAAAATCGCCCACCTTCTGGCCGAGTCTAACGATCATCGGCGTAGTCGACCGCGCTCGATCCATCTTCCGATGTGGTGATTGCCACCCACGCGTTCGCGGGCGGACGTCAGCCGGAGTACCCGAGAAGGCACTCGACGGCCACGCGGCGGCCACCGGGCTGTGGGGCGGGTGGGACTTGAACCCACGACGGGCGGATTATGAGTCCGCTGCTCTAACCAGCTGAGCTACCACCCCGAGGTCATCACCGTATCGTCCGGGCAGCGGTATGCCGCGACATGGCG
>JAOPUX010000182.1 GCA_025963285.1 Jatrophihabitans sp. | reverse complement strand
AGCATCCCCAACGTCGTCAGCACCCTCGACTCGCTACGCGGAACGGGCCGGCTGCACTACGTCGACTACCTGGGCCGGACCGTCCCGTGGTGAGGCGCGCCACCGCCGAGGACCGTGAACGGGCCTGGGCGCTGATGTACCGCTTCGTCGAGGCACAGAACCGCCGGGGCGAGCTCGCCCAGGCGCTTGGCTTCCGCCTCGGCGGCGGCCGCGGCAAGGTCCTCGCCCAGCTCCGCAGCGGTCCGGCGACGCTCCGCGAGCTCGCCGAGGCCAACGGGGTCGACGCTCCGTACGCCACGGTGATCGTCGACAAGCTGGAGGAGCACGGCCTGGTCGCGCGCCAGCCGCACCCCGATGACCGGCGCCGCAAGCTGGTCTCCCTCACCGCCGCCGGAGAGGCCGCGCTCGCCACCGCCGACGCCGTGCTGCTCCGCCCGCCGGCGGCGATCGGGCAGCTGACGGCCGAGGAGGTCGGCCAGCTCACCGGACTGCTGACGCGGCTGCTCGACGCGGGCGTCACTGCCCCCGAGGCCAGGCGCTAGCGCCCTATCGTGAGGACGACCCGCACGGACCGTCCGGCTGCGGGCAGACACCTGAGCGGCCCCGGAGGCTCCCATGTGGCACGACATGTTCGTCGAGCAGATCCCGGTGGCGGAGAAGATCCTGCGGACGATCCTGGTCTACCTGCTGATCGTGGTGCTCTTCCGGCTGACCGGCAAACGCGGCCTGGCCAACCTCAACACCTTCGACTTCATCGTGCTGTTCCTGCTCTCCAACGTGGTGCAGAACGCGATCATCGGCAACGACCAGTCGGTGCTCGGCGGGGCGATCGGGGCGGTCACCCTGGTGTTCGTCAACGCCGTCATCAACCGGCTGATCGCCCTCAACGGCACCGCAGCCCGGCTCTTCGAGGGGCAGCCCACCACGATCATCACCGACGGGCGGATCCTCGACCGGGCGCTGCGCCGGCTCGGGATGCGCACCAGCGAGGTGGAGCAGGCGGTCCGCCTGCAGAACGCCGACGACGTCGCCCAGATCGCGCTCGGCAGCCTGGAGCCGAGCGGGCAGCTGATCCTCACCCTCAAGGCTGCCGAGCAGGGCGCGACCAAGACCGACATCGCCGAGCTGAACGAACGCCTGGGCCGCATCGAAGCGCTGCTGCGCAACTAGCGGTTCGGAGGGGGCTGGCAGCCCGCCTTTCGACGCGCGTTTCGGCGGGTACGTGCCCGGGATCACAGTCGGCGATGGAACCGGGACTCACATGGACGTTACCTACCTGGCATCCGGGTCGTTATCTGAGATAGCTGCGCGCCTCAGGGGCACCAGCACATCAGACTTCTTCGGGGTAAATATGAAAAAGGTAATCGCTATAGCAGCGACCGCCGCGGTTGCGGCGAGTGTGCTCACCGGCGCGGTCGGTGCCAGCGGCGCGACGGTCTACTCCTTTTACGCCAGCATGGGTGGCAGCAAGGTCAACGTCCTGGGCTCCACCGTGACCTCGGGCCTGACCGCCCAGTCCACCATCCAGGGCACCAAGATCCCCCAGACCAACTCCAACTCCCTGGCCAGCGTCAAGGTCAACGGCCTGCTCACCCTCGGCGCGATCACCACCTCCGAGACAGCCAAGACCATCACCGGCGGTGTCGAGGTCGACGCCACCGGCGAGACTGCCGGCGTGAACCTGCTCGGCGGCCTGGTCACCGTCGACGCCGTCAAGACCGCCGTCACCACCACCCTCAAGGGCGCCACCAGCACCGGCGTCGGCAAAACCACCTTCGTGGGCATCCGCGTCCCCGGCGTCACCATCCCGGTCGACGTCCCCGAGAACTTCACCGTCTCGATCCCCGGCGTCCTCTCCCTGACCCTCAACGGGGTGCAGAAGACCGCCACCGCCAATGGTGTCCTCGTGCAGACCTACGCCCTGGACCTCACCCTCCTCAAGGCTCACGGCAACAGCCCCGCCGGCAGCGAGATCCTCCTCAACCCCGGTGAGGTCGGCGTCGCCAACAGCACCAAGACCGCCCCCGTCAACATGGGCGGCTTCGCCTACGGCACCCAGATCGACGGCACCGTCACCGGCGTTGCGAAGGTCCACTCCGGCATGACCGCCGAAGAGGTGCTGCCGAGCGTCGGCACCGGCGGCAAGACACTCGTCAACAGCACCGCCGCCGTCAACGCCGCACCCGTGCTCTCCCTCGGCGCCATCGAATCCACCGCCACCGGCTCCACCTCCACCACCGTCGCCAGCGCGCAGACCACCTACGAGATCGGCCGGCTCAACGTCCTCAACGGTCTCATCAAGGCCGACGCCATCAAGGGCACCGCCACGGTCACCCGCGCCGCCGACGGCACCCTGCTCCCCACCGCACAGACGACCTTCGTGAACCTCGTCATCGCCGGCACCAAGATCCCGCTGAACGTCTCCCCCAACACGGTCATCAACGTCGCCGGGCTGGCCACCATCACCATCAACCAGCAGGCCTTCCTGTCGAACACCGCGGCCGTCCGCGGCATCGACATCAAGCTCACCGTCGCCAAGTACGGACTGCCCATCGGCGCGGAGATCGAGGTCGGCGCAGCACTCGCCGACATCATCGCCACCTGATACCGCCAAGCACCACCGAAGGGCCGGCAGCACACGCTGCCGGCCCTTCGGCATAACGGATCCATTCCGCGGGTTCTCACGAAGAGGGAGTGGGCACCTCGACGGATCGGAGACTCATGTTCATCCTGCTGCTGGTGATGGCCGGCTGGACGTACGCGGCCGTTCGGCTGATCCACGCCAGGCGGGCCGAGCCTGCTGGCACCCTGCCGAGCCCGCCGGCCGTGCCGGAGCCCTGGGGACGGCTCGACGATCTGCAGCTCACCCGGCTGCTGCGGCAGGCGGCCCGCGGCAAGGAGTAATCCGCCCCGGCGGCCGTCAGAGGCTCAGCCCGCGTTTCGCCGAGTGGCCTGTTCGGACGCGAGTGGCGGCGTGTCGCCCAGCCACTGGAGGCCGAACAAGCCACTCGGCGACGGGGACACCGCGACGGCGGAAAGCTCACCGCGGCGCGGCCGGGAAATCCTCCTCGCGGTACTCGCCGTCCGGGCGGGAGCCGACGTGCGCGGCCTCGGCGGTGCGCAGCTCGACCCGGCGGATCTTGCCGCTGATCGTCTTGGGCAGGTCGGCGAACTGGAGCCTGCGGATGCGCTTGTAGGGCGCGAGGCGTTCGCGGCAGAAGGCCAGGATGTCGCCTGCCAGCTCCGGGCCGGGCCGGCTGCCGTCGACCAGCACCACGTAGGCCTTGGGTACGGCCAGGCGCAGGTCGTCCGGGGCGGGGACGACCGCGGCCTCGGCGACGGCCGGGTGCTCGATCAGCACGCTCTCAAGCTCGAAGGGGCTGATGCGGTAGTCGCTGGCCTTGAAGACGTCGTCGGCGCGACCGACGTAGGTGATGTAGCCGTCGGCGTCACGGTTCGCGACGTCACCGGTGTGGTACCGCCCGCCGGCGAAGGCATCGGCGTTGCGGTCGTCGTCCCCGCGGTAGCCGACCATCAGCCCGATGGGGCGCTCCGGCTCGGTGACCACGCAGATCTCCCCCTCCTCGGCGAGGTCGTCGGAGATCGGGTCCACCAGCGCGATCTGGAAGCCCGGCATCGGGCGTCCCATCGAACCGATCTTGAGCGGCTGGCCGGGCGAGTTGCCGATCTGCAGGGAGGTCTCGGTCTGCCCGAAGCCGTCGCGGATCGTGAGCCCCAGGCCGCGCTGCACCGCATCGATCACCTCGGGGTTGAGCGGCTCCCCCGCACCGGCCAGCTCGCGCAGCGACAGCGAGCCCCGCCAGGCCGAGAGGTCCTGCTGGATCAGCATCCGCCAGACGGTCGGCGGCGCGCAGAAGGTGGTGACCCGCGCATCGCGCAGCACGTCGAGCATCGCCTTGGCGTCGAAGCGCTCGTAGTTGTAGAGGCAGATGGTGGCGCCGGCGATCCAGGGTGCGAAGACGCAGGACCAGGCGTGCTTGGCCCAGCCGGGGCTGGAGACGTTGAGGTGGACATCGCCGGGCTGCAGGCCGAGCCAGTACATGGTCGACAGGTGGCCGACGGGATAGCTGACGTGGGTGTGCTCGACGAGCTTGGGCAGCGCCGTGGTGCCGGAGGTGAAGTACAGCAGCAGTGACTCCTCGGCGGCGGTCGGTGCGTCCGGGGAGAACGGCGCGTCGCTGGTGGCGCTGTCGTCGTAACGCAGCCAGCCCCGCACCGGGGGGCCCACGGCGATACGCAGGTAGCTGCCGGGGACCGCCTCGAAGGGCGGCGCCAGCTCCGAGCGGGCGATCACCACGCCCACGTTGCCGCGCTCGACCCGGTCACGCAGGTCGGCCTCGGCCAGCAGCGTCGTCGCCGGGATCATCACCGCCCCGAGCTTCATCGCGGCCAGCGTCGTCTCCCACAGCTCGACCTGGTTGCCGAGCAGCACCAGCAGGTGCGTGCCGCGCCGCACCCCTGCTGCGCGCAGCCAGCCGGCCAGCTGGTCGGAGCGCGCCGAGAGCTGGGCGAAGGTGTAGCTGGCCTCGCTCCCGTCGGCCTCGATGAGGCGCAGCGCCGCGCGGGTGGGATGCTCGACCGCCAGCACCGCGTCGAACCAGTCGAGCGCGAAGTTGAAGTGCTCCGGCCGCGGCCACTCGAACCCGGCATAGGCCGTGTCGTAGTCGCTGCGATGTTCGAGCAGGAAGTCGCGGGCGGCCCGGAACTGCTCGGTGGGGCTGGTCACTGGCTGTTCTCCAAGATGGCTGTGGGCTGACGTCTGGGTACGGCTCAGGCCTGGCGGGCGGAGGCCGCAGCGTGCAGGCCCAGCTCGTCGATGGCGACCCGCCGCATCTCGATCTTGCGGATCTTGCCTGTGACGGTCATGGGGAACTCGTCGACGATCTTCACGTAGCGCGGGATCTTGTAGTGCGCGAGCCGGCCGGCACAGAACTCGCGCAGGGACGCGGCGGTGACGGGGTCGGCGCCGGGCCGCAGCTGGAGCCACGCCATCAGCTCCTCGCCGTACTTTTCGTCGGGCACACCAACCACCTGGGCGTCGACGATGTCGGGGTGGCTGTAGAGGAACTCCTCGATCTCACGCGGATACACGTTCTCCCCGCCGCGGATGACCATGTCCTTGATCCGCCCGACGATGTTGAGGTAACCCTGCTCGTCCATGGTGGCGAGGTCACCGGTGTGCATCCACCCCTCGGCGTCGATGGCCTCGTCGGTCTTGTCCGGCTCCTGCCAGTAGCCGCGCATCACCGAGTAGCCACGAGTACAGAGTTCACCGGGCTCGCCGCAGGGAACCGGCTCGCCGGTGGCCGGATCGGCGACCTTCACCTCCAGATGCGGGTGCACCCGGCCGACGGTGGCGGTGCGACGCTCCAGATCGTCGTCTGCGCCGGTCTGCGTCGACACCGGCGAGGTCTCGGTCATGCCGTAACAGATCGTCACCTCGGCCATCCCCATCTCGCTGACGACGCGCTTCATCACCTCGACCGGGCAGGGCGAGCCGGCCATGATGCCGGTGCGCAGCGTCGAGAGGTCGAAGTCGGCGAAGTTCGGCAGAGCGAGCTCGGCGATGAACATGGTCGGGACGCCATAGAGCGAGGTGCACCGCTCCTCCTGCACCGCCCGCAGCGTCAGCGCCGGATCGAAGCCCGGGGCAGGGATCACCATCGTGGCGCCGTGGGTCACCGCGCCGAGGTTGCCCATGCCCATCCCGAAGCAGTGGTAGTACGGCACGGGGATGCAGATCCGGTCTGCCTCGGTATAGCCGCAGCCCTCACCGACGAAGTAGCCGTTGTTGAGCAGGTTTCGGTGGCTCAGCGTCGCGCCCTTGGGAAACCCTGTGGTGCCCGACGTGTACTGGATGTTGATCGGGTCGGAGGGGGCAAGCGTCGTCGCGACGCCGGCGAGGATCGACGGGTCGGCCGCCCGCCCCGCGGCGAGCAGCGCGTCCCACTCGGGGTCGCCGATGAAGATGGTGGAGCGCAGGGCGGCGCGGCCCGGTGCCACCTCCGCCACCATCGCGCGGTAGTCGCTCGTCTTGAAGCTGGCGGCGGACAACAGCACCGAGATGCCGGCCTGATCGAGCACGTAGGAGAGCTCATGGGTGCGATAGGCCGGATTGATGTTGACGAGGATCGCGCCCAGCTTGGCGGTGGCGAACTGCGCCAGCACCCACTCCGCGCAGTTCGGCGCCCAGATGCCGACGCGCTCGCCGGTGCGCACACCGCGTTCGTACAGGCCGAGCGCGCACGCCTCGACATCCGCCAGCAGCTGGGCGTAGGTCCAGCGCCGCCCGGTACTGCACTCCACCAGCGCCTCGCGATCGCCCACCCGGGCCACGGCACGATCGAGGTTCGCCCCGATCGTCTCCTCGAGCAGAGGCGGGGCGGTGACCCCGACGGCGTAGGACTCCACGATGAGCTCCCAACGAAGGCTGCACGCCCCTCGACTCGGCGTGACCTCCCCAGCGTAGGGGCCATCGCCAGCCGCCGGCCGGGCCCCGCCACCGTTTCAGCCTGCGGTCGCCACCCGCACCAGGGCCCGCCCAGGGCTCGGCGGGGTCGAGGCGCCACCGCTCTGCGCCGTCGAGACCCACCTACCGGGAGGCTCTGTCGGCGCCGTCGTGGTTCCGGCAGCGGGCCACACCGACGGGTCGCGCAGCAGGTCCGCCAGGCCACCTAGTACGAAGATCCTGGCGATCCGCGGCGTGGCATGCAGGACGGTGAGCGCACCGCCTGCGGAGCGGTGTATCTCCCGCAGCGTCTCCAGGGCCCGGAGCCCGGCAGCGTCGACGAACGTGAGGGACTCCAAGCAGACCGCAACCCTCATCCACGACGGCAGTTCGTCGCGAGCAGCACGGAGGAGTTCCGGTGCGCTGCAGATGTCGAGTTCCCCGAACACACGAAGGGTGCGGCTACTGCGGTCCGCCCGGACCAGGAACACGGGACGCAGAAACGCATCCTTCTCATCGCGCTGGCACATCGTTCTTGCCTGTCCGTGCGCGCATCTTCTCAACGCGCACCCGCTGGACCTTGCTCGTCGAAGCCGGGGGCGAGGTGCTCGCTCGGGAGAACAGCATCGACCTCTGCAGTGTGCGCCTCTGCGACCCGCTTTGGGAGCCGATCACCCGCCTGGTTCCTCGAGAGGGCGCGGCTCGAAACAAATGTCGTGATTGCCCCCGAGAGTTCACGCGCCAGGGGTCAGTTTCGCCGCGACGGCCCCGAGACCGAGCCGTGCTTGGCACCCTCAGGCGGCACTCAGCGGTTCCTTCGGAGCGGTGCTCCGACACGGTGCAGATGGCCCAGTGCCACCCGGTAGGAGGCCAGCACCCCGACTTCGGTGTAGGGCACCCCGAAGGCCAGGCAGTGAGCCCGGACCATCGGCTGGGCGTGGCGCAGGTTCGCGCGAGGCATGTTCGGGAACAGGTGGTGCTCCACCTGGTAGTTCAGGCCGCCCAGAGCGAAGTCGGTTATGCGTCCGCCCCGGATATTGCGGGTGGTGATCACCTGTCGGCGTAGGAAGTCGAGCTTGTCGGCGGCACGGACGGTGGGCATGCCCTTGTGGTTCGGGGCGAAGGAACAGCCCATGTAGACACCCCACACGGCCTGCTGGATCACGACGAACACCAGTGCCTTCACCGGCGAGAGCACGAGGAGCACCGTCCCGAAGTAGAGCACCAGGTGAAGCGTCTGAAGCAGCAGTTCGGCTCGACGGAGACGGTGGGTTCGGGTGGCGCGTAGCCACCCGATGCTCTGCACGTGCAGGTTCAATCCCTCCAGCGTCAGCAGCGGGAAGAACAGGGCGGCCTGGTGGGCGGCGATGAATCGCTCCACCCGCCCGCGCCGGCCAGCAGTCTGTGCGTCGGTGAAGGTGATGACGCTGTCGCCGATGTCGGGGTCGTAGCCCTCCTCGTTCGGTCGACAATGGTGGCGGCTGTGCTCCTCCACCCACCACCCGTAGCCCAGCCCGACCGCGAGGTCAGCCGCGACCAGTCCCATCACGTCGTTCCAGCGCTTGGTGCGTGCGATCTGCTGATGACCCGCGTCATGGCCGAGAAAGGCGACCTGGGTGAACGCCACCCCCATGGCTACCGCAACGACCGTGCAGTACCAGGAGTCACCGATCACGACCAGCGCCGTCCAGGTCAGTGCGTAGCTGACGGCGGCGAAGCCGATGCGGAGCGCGTAGTCGCCGCGCCGGCGCTCCAGTAGGTGTGCGTCGCGAACCGTCCGTAGTAGCGGCGCGAAGTCGCTACCCGAACGACCGGACCGGCCGCCGCCGTCCTGCGCGAGAGCGAGAACGGGATCAGTGGAGAGGGACATGGGCACCGCCTGAGGCACGAGAGCAGCTCACAGAGATGGGCGGCGAGTAACGATCACTCCGGAACAACGGCTCGATGCGGCGGTTCCGCTCCCAGACCGGTACGGTCTCGACCCCTCCATGGGACGTCGCGGGGCTGGGCTTGTCAAACGATCCACATAAACGAGTCCGACTGCCGGCCGGCCAAGCGCTGCGGGTCGTGCCGCACCCGGACATCTCGGTCCGCCGGCGCGGCGCTAGCGGTTGCCGTCGATCGTCGGAAGCGTCGTGGTGAAGGTCGAGCCGAAGCCGACCTCGGAGGTGATTGCGATCTCGCCGCCGAGGTTGGTGATGACGGCCTTGGTGATCGCCAGCCCGAGCCCGTAGCCGTCGATGAGCCGGTCTCGCGCGGTGTCGGCCCGGAAGAACTGCTCGCCGATGCGGGGGATCTGCTCCGCCGGTATGCCGATCCCGGTATCGCTGATGGTGATCGCGACCCGACCACGGTGAACCTCGGCGGCGATGGTGATCTGCCCGTGTGCGGGGGTGTACTTGGCCGCGTTGGTGGCGATGTTGAGCAGGGCCCGTTCGAGCTGGCTCTCGCTTCCCGCCACGATCGCACCCGTCTTCGTCTCGTAGCCCACCAGCACCTGATCGTTGCGGGCGCAGAGTGGACGGAGCGTGTCGACGATGTGCACCAGTAGCTCGTCGACGTCCACGCGCCCCGGACCCGCCACCTGCAGTGCATCCGCTTCACGCCCCATGACCTCGACCAGGTCGTCGACGAGGTCACGCACCCGTGTGGCGTTGCGCTCGGCGATGGTGAGCATCTCCCGCTGGCTGTCGTCCAACGAGCCGGGGTCGCCGTCAAGGAGGAGCTCGTGGTACCCGAGCACGCTGGTCAGCGGGGTCCGCAGGTCATGGCTGAGCCTGGCGACGCTCTGCTTGCGCTGCTCGTGCAGCGACTCCATGTCATGGAGCGTGGCGAGCTGACCATGCAGTGCAGCCAGCAGTGCCTCCTCCGCACTCTTCTGCGCGGTCAGATCAGTGACCTGGGCGAGGAAGTAGGGCTCGGCACCGCCGCGGCGTACGACATTGATCGACTGGCTGCAGGGAACGATGATGCCGTCGCTGCGCAGCAGCGACTTCTCCCGGGTGTACGAGTCGAGCGCGCCGGACTGCATCTCGAGCAGGTTCTGTTCGACGACGCGGGCGTCAGCCGGCACCCCGGCGATGCTGACGTGCTGGCCTTCGAGCTCGCTCGCCGATCGCTTCAGCAGCTGACAGAACGCCTCGTTGACGTGCAGGAACCGGCCGAGCGAGCCAGGCGCGAGGCTCACGACGAACATGCCGGTGGGGGCCGCGGTGAACGTCACCGAGGCGAACTGTTCGCTGTCGCGCAGTGCGGCCCGCGACTGCGCACGGGAGTGGGACCGGAGCGAGAGCCAGACCGTCCCGATGCTCAGGACCACCAGCAGAAGCTGGAAGGCCCACAGCCGCTCGTGCGGATCGCTGATCCGCGCCTCGACCCCGTTCCCGTGAACAGTGCCCACCGCTGCGACGCTGGCCACCGCAGCGGCGGTGAGCGCCGCCCGCAGCGGGTCCAGCCGTGCCGCGGCGGTGAACATCGGGACCAGGACGAGCAGCCCGGTCTCCAGCGGCGTGCGGGGGCCGCCGATCCAGAAAATCCAGGTCGTCAGCGAGAGGATGACGGTGGCCTCGGTGAGCCACTCGAAGTTGCGGGCCTTGGCCCGGGCGAAGGCGGCCCACGCCCCACGCCCGCGCGGCAGCAGGATCAGCACGGGCGTCAGGATCAGCTGTCCGACGAGGTGGGCGCGCAGGTAACCGCCCAGTTGGCTACTCGGCAGACCGTTACCGACGATGAGGTCGACGATCCCCAGGACGAAGGTCCCGCCGAGGACGCCGAGGGCCGCACCCACCACCAGCTGAGCGGCCGCCTGGCGGCTTGTCAGATGCCAGCCGATCGCGAGCGGATCGGAACGCCAGGTCGGGCCCTCGGACGGGGACGGCTCGGCGGAGGCGTCGCGGCGACGACCCCAGGCCTGGATGATCGCCGCCGCGGCGCCGGCCTCGGCCGCGTTGGCGAGTCCGAATGCCGCGGCGGTGGCCGCCGACGAGTCACCGGCGAGGTTCGCCGCTGCAGTCGCAAGCCCGAAAAGCACGAGCGCCGGCAGCCAGGACCGGCGTCGCAGCGTCAACAGCACCACAGTCGCCACCGCGCCGGACGGCCACCAGGTGGCCGCCCCGGCGGCGGGGTCTCGCAGCTGGGTGGAACCGAGCCGGGCGAGCCCGAAGGCAATGGCGACGGTGCCCACCACGGCGATGCCGCCGGCCAGCCGCGAGTGCCCGTGGCTGGGCTCCGGGGCCGGCACGGTGGGAGTTTCTGCGCTGCCGTCCGGCTGCGGTCGGTCGGTCGAGCCCTGCCCGGGGCCTACCAGGAGACCTTGCTCCATGTCGCTCTCGCGTCCTCGCGCCGCAACCGACGTCAGCCGTTAGCTATGTGAAATCTTCGTAAAGACTAGCCCGCCTGGCTGAACGGAGGCAAGATGGCGGCCCGGTCGAGCACGGTTCGTGAGCTTGTGTGGTCGATTCTTGACTGACGGCCTGAGGCTCGTCGTGAGTAGGGTCGGCTGCTCCAGCTCCAACAGCGCGGCCTTGACGGCCAGGCCGCCCCGAAGGTGGACGGATCACCCGGGCCAGCTCCCGAGTCAGCGCACTAGCACCTCGGCGACGAGGTAGACGTTCATCCCCGTGATCAGCACCGTCACTCCGGTCATCGCCGCGGTAGTGCGGCGCCGGTTGGCCATATCGCGCATGAGTCGCTTGTCCCGCGTGACGAGTAGCAGGGGCACCAGCGCGAACGGTATGCAGAACGACAGCACGAGCTGGGAGTAGACGAGCACCTGGCTCGTGTCGGCCGCTAGCGCGAGCACGATCAACGCCGGCAGCATCGTGATGGAACGGCGGGCGAAGACCGGAATGCTCCAGCGCGTGAACCCAGCCATGGCGACCTGTCCGGCGTAGGTCCCCACACTCGACGACGAGAGCCCGGAGGCCATGAGCGTGACTCCGAAGGCGAGCGCCGCACCACCGCCCACGAGCTGAGCCAGGTGAGCGTGCACGGCACCGAGCCCGGTCACCCCGGTGAGCCCGGGCCGGTGGAACAGCGCCGCCGCGATGCAGAGCATGGCGAGGTTGGCTATGCCCGCTATCCCCAACCCTGCGACGCAGTCCAGGCGGTTGTAGACCAGCAGGGTGTGCCGCTCTGCCGGGCCGGCTGCGGAGACCCGCTTCTTCTGCAGCGCGGAGTGCAGGTACACCACGTGCGGCATCACTGTCGCGCCGATGATCGCCACGGCGAGCTTTAGCGTGCCGCCCGTCAGCGGATGAGGAACTGCCCCCGCCGCAATTGCGCCGTAGTGCTGGCCGCCCGCGGCGAAGAAGAGGTAGATGAAGCCCGCGGCGACGAGGGCGAGGAACGCCGCGATGGCCAGCTCGAAGTGGCGGTAGCCCCGGCGCTCGAGTGCGAGGACCGCGAAGGCCACCACCGCGGTGACCCCGCCCGCAGGCAGCAAGGGGATCCCGAAGACGAGGTTCAACCCCAGCGCAGCACCGACGAACTCGGCCACGTCCGTGGCCATCGCGACGACCTCGGCCTGCACCCACAGCAGCACGTTCGTCCGGCGCCCGAACCGTTCACGGCAGGCCTCCGGCAGGCTCATCCCGGTGGCCAGCCCCATCTTCGAGCTGAGGTACTGGACGAGCAGGGCGGTCGCGTTCGCAAAGAGCACCACCCAGACGAGCCGGTACCCGGTCGACGCCCCGCTCGCGAAGTTGGTGGCGAAGTTGCCCGGATCGACATAGGCGGCCGAGACGACGAAGGCCGGGCCGAAGAGCGTCAGCGCGGTGCGGGTGCGGCCCCGTGCCCGGAGCGTCGTCACCGTCTGCTTGGGCCGCGGCGGCACAGCGGTGAGGCTCACCGGTCAGGTCACGCTCAGATAGCTGGCTTCCAGCTCGTCGCGGCGGTCGAGCAGTTCGCCGACCGTCCCCTTGAGCGCCAGCGACCCGTCGCGCAGGACGTAGCCGCGGTCGACGTAGCGGAGCGCAGTCTCGACCTGCTGCTCGACCACGATCACCGCGGCACCCTGATCGGCAGCCCTACGCAGCATTTCGAAGAGGCGGGCCACGATGAGCGGCGCGAGCCCGAGCGAGAGTTCGTCGATCAGGATGAGGCGCGGCTGGCGGGAGATCGCCCTGGTCAGGGCGAGGATCTGGCGCTCACCGCCGGAGAGCAGGCCACCCTTGCGCGCCGGCATCCGCTCCAGCTCCGGCGCCTGCGCCAGGCCGTCGACATTGCCGCGGGAGAGCCGGAAGTTGTCTCGCACCGAGAGGTTCGGGACGACGCCGGACTCCTCCGGGACGTAGGCGAGGCCGCGGCGCACCCGGACGTGCATGCGCGCCGTGGTCGTCTCGCCGAGCCAGCTCACGCTGCCCGAGGAGGGCCGCAGCCATCCGGCCAGCCCTAGCAGCGTGGTGGACTTGCCCGCGCCGTTCGCACCGAAGAGGCCGACGAGCTCCCCGGCCCGGGCCTCGAGGTTGAGGTCCTTGACCGCCGGGAAGTGCCCGTAGCCGAGGGAGAGGTCGTGCGCACCGATCACCAGATCCGACCCGGCAGCGGGGCTGGGCTCGGGGTGACGCAGCCGGCTAAGCATTGTGGGCAGCCTTTCCAGCGGTCTCCGGCAGAGGGTCGCTCAGTTCGTCCGACGGGGCGTCCGGCGGCCTCGGCTCCTCGTCGGTCGCGCCCAGGTAGGCCTCGATCACCGCCGGGTCGTTGCGCACCTCGGTGGGGCTTCCCTGCGCGATCAGGCGACCGAAGTTCAGGACATACACGCGGTCACACGTCCGCATGATCAGGTCGACGTTGTGCTCGACGAGCAGCACGGCGACGCCGGACTGCTGGGCCAGCTCGCGGATGCCGATGCCGAGATCGGTAACCTCGCCGGCTGTCAGCCCTGAGGCAGGTTCATCGAGCAGGACGACCCCGGGGCCCGACGCGACGGCCCGTGCCATGGCCACCAGCCGGCGGCGCCCGTAAGGCAGCTCCGCGGGGAGCCGGTCGAGATAGGCGCCGAGTCCGAACATCTCGACGGCCATGTCGAGCCAGGCCCGCGCGTCGGCGTTGGTGTGCCGGGAGCCGATCGCCTCGGAGGCGACCTGCAGGTTCTCGTACACCGTCATATCGTCGAAGAGCTCGAGCGACTGGAACGACCTCCCCAGCCCCCGGCGGGCGCGGGCGTCGGGCGAGATCGCGGTGATGTCGACGTCGTCGAGCAGGATCGCGCCATCCTTCGGGCGCACGAACCCACCGACGCTGTCGATGAAGGTGGACTTGCCGGCACCGTTCGGCCCGATCAGCCCGGTGACCTCGCCGGCCTTCGCGATGATCGAGACGTCCTGCAACACCTTCACCGGGCCGAAGGAGACGTTCAGGCCCGTTGCCCGCAGGGTCATCGGGGTGACCACCGGCCGGTCACGATCGCCGACGTGTTCGACGGGTCGGACCGCTCCGTCACGCTCGGGATCGACACTCGGCTTGCCCCGCCTCAGCTTGGTGCGCACCCACGCCGACTGGCTGGCCAGCCGCTCGGCCATGCCGTGCGGTGACTGCAGGAGCATCAGCAGGAACAGGATGCCGGTGGCCAGCATCAGCCATTTGGAGAAGCCCTGGCCGAAGATGTCGTCACCCAGCTGAGTTCCGAGCGCGCCGGGCTGCAGCTGGGCGCCGAAGGCAGACCCGCTCGGGTAGCCGACGCCACCAACCGTCGCCAAGCCGACGAGGTTCACCGAGTCGAGGGCCTGGAAGTTGTTGAAGAGGACGAACTGGTTGCGGAAGACGAGCAGGATGCCGCCGAGTGCGGCCACCCCGCCGCCGAAGGTGAAGGCCAGGATCTTCGAGCGTGAGACGTGCACGCCCAGCGCCGTGGCGGCGCGTTCGTTCGCACGGATCGCAAGCAGCCGCCGACCGCTCGCGCGGCCGCGCAGCAGGGTCACCGCCACGACCGCGATCACGAAGCCACCCAGGCAGACGTAGGCGTAGGCGCGCGGGTGCGTGACGCTGTCAATGTTGAGCCCGAACAGCGATGGCTTGCCGACGTTGAGGCCGGCGTAGCCGCCCGTGAGCGAGGAGTTGTCGAAGAGCAGCGCCTCGACTGCCGCCGCGAAGGCGAGCGTCGAGATGCTGAGGATCACCCCGCGGGTGCGCAGCGCGGGCAGCGCCAGGATCGCGCCACCCGCGGCACCGGCGAGCACTCCGACGACGAGGCTCGGGAAGAACGCCCACCCGATCGAGGAGACGAACTCGCTGGCGACGTACGCGCCGACTCCGGCGACCGCGAACTGGGCGAGAGAGAGCTGACCGGCGTAGCCCGTAATCACGACGATCGACAGCAGGATCACCGAATAGATCAGCGTGGTGGTACCGGCATCGACCCAGGCGAAGGAGACGGTGCCGATGAGCACGGCGGCGATCGCGCAGAGGACCAGCGCCGAGATCGGCCGCAGCTTTGCCATCCCGACCTTCGGCAGGCCGAGGTGCTCGTCGAGGCGACCGGGCAGCGAGCTGCCGCGGACCGCGAGGAGCACCACGATGAGGACGAGCGGGAGTGCGGTGGAGACACCGGAGTAGCTGACGTAGTTGCTCACCTCGGACTGGGCGACGCCCAGCGCCAACCCCGCCAGCAGGCCGAGCGGGAACGAACGCAGCCCGCCGACCACGGCCACGGCCAGCGCCGGGATGACGATCTCGGTGAGCTGGGTGACCTGCAGGCCGGTGATGGGTGCCAGCAAGATGGCGGCGGTTCCGGCCAGCGCGGAGCCGATCATCCAGTTCACCGTCGCCACCATGTTCGCCGAGTAGCCCAGCGACGCAGCCACCTTGGGGCTGTGCGCCACCGTCGTGGTGACGATGCCGAACTTGCTGTAGCGGTAGAACCACCACAGCGCGGTGGTGAGCACCACCGCGAGGCCGAAGAGGATCAGCTTGTCCTCGCCGATCACCACGCCGTGGAAGACCAGGCGCCGCACCGACAGGGACGACGGGAGGATCACCGAACTCTGCGGGTACTTCAACGAGATGATCGAGTCGAGGGTGATCAGCAGGCCTAGCGTCACCAGCAGTTTGGTCAGCGGTGTGGAGTGGCGCAGTGGCCGGATCAGCAGGTTGTGGGTGAGCCCGCCGATCGCCACGCACAGCAACATGCTCAACAGGTAGGCGGGCAGGAACGAGAGGTGATCGTTCTCGTGCAGCGACCAGAAGGTGTACGCGCCGACAGTCCCGATCGCGCCGTGGGCAAAGTTGATCACCCCGGAGCCCCGGTGCACGACGATCAGGCCCAGACCGGCGATGACGTAGAGCGCACCTATACCAAGGCCGATGAACATGAAGTCGAGAAACTGCATTCGGCTGCTCTTCCTTAGGTTGCCGTGTCAGGGATCTGGGTCCGCACACCCTCTGCACCAGGTCCGGCCCGCCCAGCGGCGGGACCGGACCTGGTGCGCGCCGGAAGCTATCCGGCGTAGGCCTTCAGCACGGCGGCCGTGTCGACGGTCGACTGCGCGAGCGGTTCGTAGGACGTGCCCTTGATCTTGAATGCGAGGACCGAGGTGTTGATGATCCGCGCGAGTGACTTCACCGGGTTGGGCTTGGCGAAGTTGAACGGTGCCGGGTACATCGGCACCGTCACGTTCGAGGCCTTGTTGAAGGCGTCCAGCACCGAACTTGCGGAGAAGGTCGTCAGGGTCTTGCCGACCGTGGCGAAGGCCTCGATGGCGGCCCAGCTGTTCACCGCGAAGGCCGAGACGGTGGCCTTCGGCTCGTACTTCTTCATGTCGGCCAGGAACGGCGCGGCCTGCGGGGTGGTGACTGGGTAGGCCGGGGAGACGACGATGTCGTTGTCGGCACTGCCGTTGAGCTTGGCGAGGTCGGTGGTCGGCAGCGTGGAGATCGCCGTCCCGATCCGAATGTCGGGCTTAGCGCTCTGCTTCACGGCTGCGATCAGGGCGTCGACGTTGGCGTTCGGCAGGATCGACGCGAGGCAGTCGGCACCGGCGTTGATCTCGGTCTGCACCGTCGCCGCGAAACTCGGCAGCGTCGGGGCAACCGCGAGGTCGGGGCCGCTCGCTGCATTCTCGGCCTTGGCGCCCAGGAACACGAGCTTGGCCTGCGCCTCGGTGACCGGCGCGTCCACGCGGACGACGCCGACCTTCTTGCAGCCGTTGCTGGCCAGGCTCTGCCCCACCGCGGCGAACTGCGAGAAGCTGCCGCCGTCGAACGGGAACGCGACCGGGCTGGTCAGGTCGATTGCCTGGTAGATCGTGTCACCGATGTCGGGGATTCCCGAGGCCTGGAGCACGGGCAGGAACTGGTTGGAGTAGTTCGAGACGCCACTGGTCACCGCGACGACCTTGTCCGACACGGCGGAGCGGCCACAGGAGGCCGACACGTTCGGATCGTTCTGGTCGTTGCACTCAATAATCTTGATCTTGTGGCCGGCAACGCCGCCCGCTGCGTTGATCGAGTCGGCAGCAGCCTCAGCGCCGCTGGCCACCTCGGGGTAGCTCTGCGCGGCGGACTGGAAGCTGCCGATCACCATGATCTTGATGTCGGAGCCGGAGGTCGTGGCGCTGCTGCTGCTAGTGCTGCTCGAAGTGCCAGCAGGGGCGGTGCTGCCCGAGCCGCCGCTCGAGCCACCGCTCGAACTGCAGGCGGCCAGTGCCATGGAGGCACAGGCGACCAGGGCCACGCTGATGGCGGCCCGCTTTCTGGTGAGGCGTCGGCTCATGAAGTTCCTACTCTCTCGGTCGGGAATCGTTCGTTCGGCCGTGCGTGGTCTAGCGGGTCAGTGGCGAGTGGTGCTTGCCGGCACGGCCGGAAGCAGTCAGCTCGACCGCACTGATCGTGCGATTCGGTGTGCGATGCGCCAGGAGTCGTCCTGGCGGACGATCGTGTCGAGGTAGGTGCCGGCGAGGCAGGCAGTGATTTCCTTCGGCAACGCCTGCTCGACGTAGAGATAGTTGGACCGAGCGGTGAGCCCCGGGCCAAGGTCGTTGCGCCGGATGACCGAGTTGGTCGTGTAGTGCAGATGCGGGGGACGGTCGGCTGCGCTGGCCACGTACTGCTGGATCTCAGCGCGTCCGACGTAGCTCCCGCGGCTCGATTCGAGGACACCCTCGGGTGTGAAGCATCCTGCGAACCCTGCACCGTCGCCGTCGTCGAAGAGATGGTTGAGCGAGGCGAGAAGCTCGAGCACCTCGAGTCGGTCAGCCGTCGACAGCTGGGCGACCTGGTGATCGGTCATTGCGTTCACCTCCACGGTGCTCGTTCTTCTCGTTGGGCTCGGGCGACCGGATGACATCTTGTGGACCGGCGAGCTCGATCTCTGTTTCGGTGGCCGAGCCGATGACCCTGACGAAGGTCACATTAGCCAAGCTACCGAGCGCCCGCTCGGGATGCTAGCTTCGAACTCTTGGCGATGTCAACGATCCGTCTGACGTGCTGCCTCGGCGCGCCGAGATCCACCCGGCGATGCGGTCCCAGAGCACGGCGCGAGACCCCGCGAAGTTATGGATATGGCTCATTCCGGCCACCGTGACCATGGTGAAGTCGCTGACCTTCGGGTACGCCGTCAGCTCCAGGAGCGGCTCGGCCACGACATCGCGCTCGCCGAGACCGACGAAGAGCGGCACGTCGATCCGGGCAGCCTCGGCCGCCACCACGCCGGGGCTGCACATGGTCGAGGCGCACGCCGGCCGGTTCGGCGAGCCCCAGGGCACCTCCGCCGAACCCCGGACCAGGCGACTGCCTCCAGGGTTGAAGGCGTTCGCGTCCAGGTCTACCTCGGCGAGTGACGCGGGCACGTCGTCGGCGTAGTAGGTGTAGCGCTTCTCGGCCCGGGTAAAGGGCCTGCTCGGCGGGTTGAGCAGCGGATCCTGCCCCCTCGACGGGAAGTCGACGTCGACGATCCCGCCGCCTGTCTCGGCGGGAAAGGCGGTGTGCCGGCCGCTCGACCCGAGGATCATCAGCGCACCGAACGATGCATGCCGCGCCTGCTGGGCAACCAGGAGGCAGCCCCCCAGCGAGTGGCCCAGGCCCACGAAGCGCGGCGAACCGGCAGCTGGCAACCGCACCTCGGGGACAAGCCTGCCCAGCGCCGCAACGATGAGCGGTACCGCCGCTGCGTTGGCGTCGGCCAGCACCTCGATCGTCTGGTGGGCGGGGTCGGGCAGTGGGCTGCTCTCGCCCAGCCCCAGGTGATCGCAGGCCACGAGCGCGACACCCCGGGCCGTGAGGTGCTCGGCCTGGCTGTAGCCACTGAGGCCCTGCAGCCGCAGGTCGAAGTAGCGTCGCCCGAAGCCCCCGCCCGGGTAGGCGAACACCACTGCGTCGACGGAGTCACGATCGGGGAGGTGGAGGGTCGCGGCGACGGTGGCAGGGCCGGGAACCGGCAGCCGCCCGCCGAGGTCGATCGTCAGCTCGAAGGAGCGCATCAGGGCCTCTCACAGCATCGGGAGTGATCGTTGACATGGCTCGACACGGTAACTAGCGTTACCAACCGAGCGCACGGTAGGTGCCAGCGTAGGCATAGGAGCCCTCTTGAACAACGACGCATTCCCACTGCTGTCCAGCACGGCCGACTCCGAGCCGTTCGAGTACTTCGACCGGCTGCGCGAGTTCGAGCCGGTGCACTGGGACAGCGGGCTCAAGGCGTGGGTCGTCACCGACTACAGCCTGGCTCGGCAGGTCATGCGCGAGGACAAGAAGGCGTTCCGGCACCCGTTCGCCGACATGATGACGCCGGCGATGGTCGCCGCCCAGGGCGGCCCGCGCGGCCGGAACTTCCAGCACGGCGAGACCCACGGGCGGATGCACCGCTGGATCCTGAGCCAGTTCCACCCGCGGCTGGTGCCGACGTGGCGCAAGGAGCTGATCCGCCCGATCGCCGACGAGCTGATCGGCCGGTTCGCCGCCGACGGTTCGGCCGATCTCGTGCACGCGCTCGCCGACCCGCTGCCGATCCGCGTCATCGCGGCGATGCTGGAGCTGCCGTGGCGCGACGATGACTGGATCGCCCGGTGCCGCGAGCTCATGGACGCCAAGGACGCCTACCTGCAGAAGCAGGGGCAGGATGAGGACCCGGCGCTTGCTGCGAAGACGATCACGGCGATGGAGGAGCTCAACGACCTCGTCCGCCCGTTCGTCAACGACCGCCGCGACGGCACCGGCGCGGACTTCATCAGCCAGTGCTGGCAGGCAGGGCCGAGCATGCTCCCCGACTGGGGCGAGGAGGACACCCTCGGCATGGTCACCGGGATGTTCTTCGCCGGCACCGATACAACCGCCCACACCATCGCCAGCGGCTTCCACCTCCTGCTGCACGACGAGGCGCTCCTGGCGCAGGTGCGCGAGGGCGGTGACACCGCGATCGAGGCCTTCACCGAGGAGGCGCTGCGGCTCCACGGCGCCGTTCAGTTCCGGCTGCGCCGCGCCAACGAGGAGATCGAGATCGGCGGAGTGACGATCGAGAAGGATGCGACGGTACTCAACCTGCACGCAGCAGCCAACCGTGATCCGGCTGCCTGGGAGTCCCCGCACGAGGTGAAGCTCGACCGCAGCGGCCCGACCCGCCCGCGCGACCACCTGGCCTTCAGCATGGGTCCGCGCCTGTGCGCGGGCGCCGCGCTCGCCCGCGCCGAGATCGACGAGACGGTGGCGGCAGTGCTCGACTGGTTCCCGGATCTCAAGCGCGACCCGGCTCACGATGCCGACGAGCGCTACCTCGGGTTCGCCCTGCGCTCGTGGTCGCCTGCCTACGCGACGTTCACACCCGTCACCCGCTGACCCGGCACGCCCCGGATGCGGACCCTCCAGCTGCGCCTTGACATCACCGAGGCGCAGCTGACCTCCAGCGAGGCGACGATGGCGGTGTCGGTCCATCTCCCCGACGCCGACGGGCTACCGGGGACGATCGTCTTCGGCTACCCAGGAGGCGGCTTCGCCCGTGGTTACTACGACATCCGGCTGCCCGGCGACACCAGCTACAGCCTGGCCGAGTACCTGACCTCGCGCGGCGTCGGTGTGGTGGCCTGCGACCACCTCGGCGTCGGCGAGAGCAGCCCGATCCCCGATCGTCACGAGCAGAGCATCGAGGCTCTTGCCGATGCGAACGCGCTCACCGTCGACCTGGTGCTGCGCGAGCTCGACGCACTCAACCCCGGTGCCCGACCCCGGCTCGTCGGCATGGGGCATTCGATGGGTGGCTGCCTGCTCGTCGTCCAGCAGGCCCGGCACCGTAGCTTCGACGCGCTGGTCGTACTCGGCTGGAGCAGCCGGCACACGGCCTACCCGGACGCCCGCGGCGGGATCCTCGACATCCGCTGGCCGTCTCGCGGGCAGGACCCACGGCGCAATCCGCCCGAGCGCCGCTTCACCCGCGAGGAGAAGATCTTCACCTACTACCAGGACGACGTCCCTCGCGACTTCGTCGAGGCCGACCTCGCCACCACCGACTCCGACCCCGCGGCAGCGACGGCACTGCGGGGCTCGGCGCGGATGCCCTGGGGCTCGCCGACCCGGCCTGAGTGCGCCGCGACGCTCTGCAGCCCAGGGGTCATCGCCAGCGAGGCTGCCCAAATCGCGGTGCCCGTCCTACTGGCCACTGGCGAGCGGGACGTCGTGGCGCGCCCCGACCTCGAACCGCTCGCCTACCCGCGCGTGCCCGAGTACAGCTGGGTCTCGATCCCGCGGATGAGCCACATGCACAACTTCGCCGGCTCCCGGCTGCTGCTCTGGGAGCACCTACAGGGCTGGCTCGCGGCGCGCTAACGGCTCCGAGGCGCCCGGAGGGCACCTTGACATCGCCCGTCCCCATTCCTACAGTTGGGCCAACCGACCGTGCGCTCGGTAGTCTGACGGGAGTTGTGACACGTGGTGAACGTTGTGGTCGGCCCGGTCAGTGACTTCCCGCTCGGCACGATGCGCCAGGTGACCGCCCAGAACCGCAAGCTCGCGATCTTCCACTCCGCGACGGGCTTCCACGCGCTGCGCGATAGCTGCCCGCACATGGGCGCAGCGCTCTCGGGCGGCACGCTCGTCGGCTCGGTCGAGGCTCCGCAGCCGGGTTGCTACGAGCACCACCCCGAGCAGGAGTTCATCCGCTGCCCGTGGCACGGCTGGGAGTACGAGCTCGCGACGGGCCGCTCCTGGTTCGACCCGCAGCACAACCGGGTCGCCAACTACGAGACGTCGGTTGTGCCCTCCGGCGAGCTCCCCGCTCTCGCGGACGTCCGCTCCACCCTCGTCGAGGGTCCGTTCACCGCCGAATCCTTTTCCGTCTTCGTGGAGGATGACTATGTCGTGGTCCAGCTCTGATCGGCGTTGCCGGTCAACCATCGTATCGAGCACACCGTCATGACCCAGGTGACAGAGCGCGCGTCCGCCGCAGCCGCTCGGCCCGGGGTCGGCCTGATCGACCTGGACGTCCACAACGCGCTCACCAGCGCGGCCGAGTTGAAGAAGTACCTGCCGAGCCGCTGGCACCGGGCCTACGACGAGGGCTCCGGGATCGGCTCGGCTCGGTGGATGCAGTTCGGTGCGGCCCGCCTCGGCGTCTTCCGCGGCGATGCGTGGCCGGCGTCCGGCCCTCCCGGCAGCGACCTCGACCTGATGCGCGAGCAGCTGCTGGACCGCTACAACGTCAGCCGCGCGGTGCTGCACCCGGTGCTTGAGACCATGTCGGTGAGCCTGGACGGCGATGTCGGCCTGGCCTACGCCGCCGCCTTCAACGACTGGATGGCCGACCGGTGGCTCGACCGTGACCCGCGCTTCCTCGGTGGGATCACGGTGCCGATCGAGGACGGCGAGCGTGCGGCGAAGGAGATCGACCGCGTAGCAGCCGACCATCGCTTCGCCAAGATCGTGCTGACGGTGGCCACCCGCGAACCGCTCGGCGCACCCCGCTACTGGCCGATCCTCGAGGCTGCCGAGCGCAACGGCCTGCCGATCACACTGCACGTCGGCGGCTACGGCTCGGCCACCCCGAGTGGCGCCGGCTGGGCGAGCTTCCACGTCGAGGCACACACCAACTGGGCACTCCCCTACGCGGCCCAGGTCGTCAGCCTGGTGGCCAGCGGCGCCTTCGACCGCTTCCCCAACGTCCAGATCATCCTGGAGGAGGGGAGCCTGGGGTGGATGCCGGCGCTGATGTGGCGGATGGACCGGGCCCACCAGGTGCTCGGGGACCGGATGGCCGAGCTCTCCAACGTGCCGTCGGAGATCGTCCGCAAACACTTCTGGATGACGACCCAGCCGCTGGACGAGCCGCCGGTGCGTGGCCAGCTGGTCGAGATGTTCGACATGCTGGACATGTCCGACCGCTTCCTCTTCTCCAGCGACTACCCACACCACGACTTCGACGCCCCGGACCGGGTGCTCCCCGCGTCGCTCGTCGGTCAGGAGTTCCGGGCCAAAGTGATGGGCGGTAACGCCGCCACTCTCATCGCCCGTGCGCTGGGGGGCTCGGCCAGTGCCTGACGAACCGGTCCGGATCGACGCCGACGTCCACGCGCCCCGTCCCTCGGTAACCGACCTGACACCGCACCTGGAGCCGCACTGGCCCGAGTACCTGAAGTGGACCGGGTTCCGGCCCAAGGCCGGCGAGCGCCTCTACCCCGAGTGGACCGGGCTCTCCACGGGCACGGCCTCCGAGGCCGCCAACGCCAGCTTCCGGGCCACCCTGGACACGCAGGTCTTCGACCGCTGCGCGCTGGCGGTCGTCTCGACCTACTTCGGTGTCGAGTCGGTGCTGCACCCCTACCTGGCCCCCGACCTGGCCAGCGCGGTCAACCGCTGGCTCGCCACCGAGTACCTCGACACCGACGACCGGCTGCGCGGCAGCGCGATGGTGGCGCCGCAGTTCGCTGACTCGGCCGCCGCCGAGGTCGCCCGCGTCGCCACGGACTCCCGCTTCGTCCAGATTCAGGTGCCGGCCCGATCGATGGAGCCCTACGGCAACCACCGCTACTGGGATCTCTGGGAGGCCGTCTCGTCGCACGACCTCACCGTCGGCATCACCTACGGCGGCTCTGTGACGATCCCCGGCAACGCCATCAACTGGATGGACACCTTCTTCGAGCAGTACTCGGCCGGCACCCAGCCCTTCGCGACCCACATCACCAGCCTGGTGCTGAACGGCGTCTTCGAACGCTGGCCCAACCTCCGCTTCGCCTTCGTCGACACCGGCTGGACGTGGCTGCCCGGGCTGCTCTGGCGCCTCGACAAGGAGTGGAAGGAGGGGCGGCAGGAGGTGCCGTGGGTGCGGCGCCCGCCGTCGGAGTACGTCGCCGAGCACATGCGCTTCACCACTACCCCGACCGACGCGCCAACCGACCCGCGGCACCTTCAACTCATCCTGCGGCAGCTGCCGTGCGCGGACATGCTGATGTACTCCAGCGACCTCCCCCGCGCCGGGGGGTCGGGCATCGAGGCGATCACCGCCGGGTTGACCGTCGAGGAGCAGGACCGGGTCCTCGGCGGTAACGCCGCACAGCTCTACCGGCTGACGCGCGAGCGCGTGCCCAGCTGACATCCAGCCAGACCAGCCAGACCAGCCAGACCAGCCAGCCGGCCGGCCGAGACAACGGAGACAGGGTGCAATGCGGATCGCAGTGATCGGGCTCGGCCAGATCGGGATGGGCGTGTGCCGGCTGGCACTGCAGGGCGGTCACGAGGTGCACGGTTACGACGTGGCCACCCCTGAGAGCGCCACCCTTCCTGCGGGCCTGGTGCTCGCCGACTCCCCCGCCGCCGCGGCACGAGACAGTGACTGCGTCCTGCTGGCCGTCTTCGACGGCGCGCAGGCCCTCGAAGTGCTCCGTGCCATCCTGGCCGACGCGGCCGGCAGCCAGGTGGTGGCGGTGCTCAGCACCGTCACCCTGGAGACGATGCGCGAGGCCGACCGGCTCGTGTCCGGCACCGGCGTCCGCGTGCTCGACTGCGGAGTCAGCGCGGGCACCGCCTTCCAGGAGGGCGCGAAGCTGGCGCTGGCGGTGGGCGGCGAGCAGGCGGCGTGCGAGCGGGTCCGCCCGGTGCTGGAGTCCTTCGGTGATCCGGTCGTCTACATGGGCGGCCTGGGCAGCGGCATGGCCGCCAAGCTCGCCCGAAACCTGATGCACTACTGCTCCGGCCTGGCCGACTGGGAGTCGGCATCGCTGGCTGCCCGCGCCGGGGTCGACGTCAACAGTTTTGTCGAGTTCATCAAGGCCGCCGAACTCAAGGGCAAGGGTCACATGCGCTACGTCCGCGCCACCGCCGACGGCGGCCTGGAGGACGACGGGCTCCCGCCGAACAGCTACGCACGCAAGGACCTGCGTGCTGCGCTGGACCTGGCCACCGAGCTGGAGCTGGACCTGCCTGCCGCGACCCTCGCGGCCGGGATCTTCGACGGCCTCGCCGAAGGCTGAGCCGATCAATCCGCGAGCTCCGTGGTCCGAGGCGGAGATCACCGACCTGGTCGGACGGGCCCACGCAGGGCAGACGCGGGCCGTCGCCCGGCTGATCACCTCCGTCGAGGAGGGCTCTGCGGCGAACCGGCAGATCGCGGTGGAGCTGGCACCCTTCTCCGGGCGGGCCCACGTGATCGGGCTGACCGGGCCACCGGGCGTGGGCAAGTCCACCTCGACCTCGGCCCTGGTCGGTCGACTGCGTGCCGCCGGGCGGCGCGTGGGCGTGCTCGCGGTCGACCCCTCCTCGCCCTACTCGAAGGGCGCGCTGCTCGGCGACCGGATCAGGATGGCTGAGCACGCCTGCGACGACGGCGTCTTCATCCGGTCGATGGCCTCGCGCGGCCAGCTCGGCGGCCTCTCCGCCGCCGTGCCGCAGGCGGTGCGCGTGCTGGACGCCGCGGGCTGCGACGTCGTGCTCATCGAGACCGTCGGCGTCGGGCAGAACGAGTTCGAGATCGCCTCGCTCGCCGACACCGTCGTGCTGCTCTTGGCGCCGGGGATGGGCGACGGGGTCCAGGCGGCGAAGGCGGGGATCGTCGAGGTCGGCGACATCTTCGTCGTCAACAAGGCCGACCGCGACGGAGCCGACCAGGTGGTGCGCGATCTGCGGACCATGCAGTCGCTCGGCGGTCGGCACTCGGCAGCCGGGGCATGGCGCCCCCCGATCGTCACGACCATCGCGTCACGGGGCGAGGGCGTGGACGACTTGGTGACGGCGCTCGACAAGCACCGCGAGTGGTTGACGCGGACCGGCACGCTGGCCACCAGGCGTAGCACTCGGGCGGCTGCTGAGATCGAGTCCATCACGCTCGGCACGCTGCAGCGCAGCCTCGCCGAGGTGCGGCGATCCCCCGCGATCATCCAGGCGGCACAGGCAGTGGCACAGGGCGCCGCCGATCCGTACTCGGCCGCCGAGGCGATGCTCCGTCTCGTGCTGGCTGACCCCGCGGTGAGCCCGCGTCAGCCGGCGTAGCGGACCACTCCCCCCTCGGCAGTCCGCTCGACCCGGCCCTGCTCCGCCAGCACGTCGAGGTGCGCGATCGTCTCGTTCACCGCGAGCATCTGGTTGTAGATGTCAAGGTCGGCGAAGGCCCTGCCACGCCCTGTCCAGAGCAGCACGCCGGCCACGGCGAAGCCGGTAGCCGCTCCTGCGCGGACCGCGGCCTCCGTCTCGTCCAGGCGCCGCTGGTGATGCGCAATGAGCTCGGCCGAGCGGGCCCGACTGCTCTCGATCACCGGCCCGTGCGCGGGGAACAGCCGGGCGTCGGCAAGGGTCAGCGTGAGGTTCAGCGAGGCCAGATAATCCCGCAGCGGTGATCGCGCAGGAACCATCTCGAAGCCCACCGACGGAGTGATCCTGGGGAGCAGGTGATCACCGGAGAAGAGCACCTTGTTGGCCGCATCATGGAAGACGACGTGTCCGGCGGTATGCCCCGGCGTCTCGATGACCGCCAGCGACCGGTCACCGGCCGGCATCGTGTCACCGGTACGCAGCCACTCGTCCGGTGGGGCCCACAGATCGCCGGTGAGGTTGTCCGTCGGGGCCGCCGCGCGCAGCAGCGCGGCTACGAGCTCATCGGCTCCGGCGGCGCGCAGCTTGGCCGCGAGCTGCGTCGGGATCTCCTCGGCACGCACGATCAGTGCCGCGAGGCTCGGCTCCTCGCCAGCGCCTAGCGAAACCCTGGCGCCGAAGTCCCGGCGAATCAGCAACGCCTGCGAATAGTGATCACGGTGCACGTGGGTGATCAGGAATCGCGTGATGGCAGCGAAGTCGAAGCCGAGCGTTCCGAGGGCCGCCTCCAACTGCTCCCGGGCCAGCTCCAGCGCCCAGCCGGAGTCGATGAGCACGACCTCCCGGCCGGACACCAGCGCGTAGACGTTGACCGCCCTGAGGGCGTCACCGGGAAGCGGCAGTGGGATGCGATAGACCCCTGGCGCAACCTCGAACGCGCCGGGCGCCTCCCACTCATGGGAGTCGGAGCGTCCCGAGCCAGGGTGACTCACGCGGCAACCAGGATCGAGACGGTCTCGGCGACACATGCGGGTTTCGCAGCGCCTTCGCACTCGACGGTTACTCGCACCGTGACCTTCGCTTGGTTTCCGGTCCGGCTGACCCCAGCGAGTTCAGCGCCTGCGCGAACCCGGGTGTTGACGGGAACGGTGCTCGGGAAGCGCACCTTCTCGGCCCCGTAGTTGATCCCCATCGCGAGCCCCGCGACGGAGTAGATCTGAGCGCAGAGCCCCGGGATCAGCGATAGCGTGAGGTAGCCATGCGCGATGGTCGTGCCGAAGGGGCCGCCCGCCGCTCGCTCAGGATCCACATGGATCCACTGGCTGTCACCGGTCGCCCTGGCGAACAGATCGATCTGGTCCTGCGTGACGAGATGCCATTCGCTGTAGCCGAGGTGGCTGCCGAGCGCCTGGCAGAAGTCGTCCAAGCTTGCGTACGTATGCAACGTGGCATCCTTCCGATCAGGTGAGGACCGCGCCGCCGTCGACGACGATGGTCTGCCCGGTCACATACCCCGCTGCCGGGCTCACCAGCCAGACCAGCGTCGCAGCGAGCTCCTCCACCCTCCCGAGGCGGCCCAGCATGGTGCGCTCGTCGGCCATCCGAGCGAGGTATCCGTCCGGGTACTGGTCAGACATCTCGCTCGGGAAGAACCCGGGGGCCAGCGCGTTGACCCTGATGTTCCTCCGCCCGGACCACTGCGCCGCCAGATCCTGGGTCAGCCCGATGATCGCCGCCTTGCTCGCCGAGTAGGCGGCGTGCGGCAGCCGCGCGGTGGTCAGCGCCAGGATGCTGCTGACGTTGACGACGACACCGCCGTCGTCGGCGGCGCGGGCGAAGGCCTGCGCCATCCAGTACGTCCCCTTGAGGTTCACGTCGATGACGTGGCTGAACTGCTCCGGGGTGTCGTGCAGGGCCGGCCCGCCCGCGCCGACGCCGGCGTTGTTGACGAGGATGTCGACGCGTCCGTACTCGGCCTTCGCGCGGGCGATCAACTGCGTGCACTGCACCGGATCGGTGATGTCGGTCGGCACTGTCAGGCAGCGACCACCGGCCTCCCTGATCCGGTTGCTGACAGTCGCGAGCTGGTCGGCGCGGCGAGCGGCGAGCACGACCTGTGCCCCGGCCTGGGCCAGCCCCACCGCGAAGGCGACGCCCAGCCCTGATGAGGCGCCGGTGACGATCGCGACGTTGCCATCCAGGTTGAACATCGCCGGGACGTCGTAGCCGCTCACCCGGCGCCGTTCTCGGCCAGATACCCCGTCAGGCGACGCGCCGCGTCAAGGATCGACGCGAGCGACGACCCCGGCGGGAATCCCTCGATACCCAGCTCCGCCAGCTGTGCGAGCGCGGGCGGTGGCAGGGTGCCCCCGGCGAAGACCGGAAGGTCCGGGGCGGCCTCCCGCAGGGCCACCACGATCCGCAGCACGACCTCGATGCGGCCACCGACGTTGAGGCCGACCAGGTCCACGTCTTCCTGGATGGCCATGGCCACGATCTCCTCCGCGCGGGCCATCCCGGCAAAAATCACCTCGAAGCCCCCGTCGCGGAGCGCGTTGGCCACGGCAGAGATGCCTCGCCAGTGACCGTCCAAACCGGTCTTGGCGAGCAGAATCCGTCCGCTCATCTACCGCGTCCTCTCAGAACTCAATGGGTGCTTCCCAATCGCCGAAGACGCTGCGGAACACGTCTCCGATCTCGCCGACCGTCGCACCCGCCTCCACCACGTCCAGCATCGGGATGATGATGTTCTCGCTGCCTCGGCAGACCCGCTCGAGCTCGCGCATCGCCGAGCTGTGGCGACGCGAGTCGCGCGTCCGGCGCAGTTCGTGGAGCCGCTCTATGCCGCGCTCCCACGCGTCTGACGTGCCCTGGAAGCCGTCGATCTCGAACTCGCCGACATCGCCCTCGCCGAAGTTGACGCCGACCACGTTGCGTCGACCGGTCTCGATGTCGGCCAGGAGCGAGGCCTGATTCTCCCCGGCGCGCGCATGCAGCCAGCCGTCGTCGAGCGAGGCGAGGAATCCACCGCGGTCGACGATCTCGTCGAAGAACTCCCAGGCCCTGCCATGCACCTCGGCCGTGAGCGCCTCGACGTAGTAGGAGCCGCCGAGCGGGTCGACGACGGGCGTCAGGTTGACCTCGTTCTGCAGGATCTGCTGGACGCGGACCGAGACCTGGTGGGCGTGCTCCGAAGGAATCGACACGGCCTCGTCGTAGCCGGAGATGCCGAGGGACTGGGTACCGCCCAGGACACCGGCCATCGCCATGATCGCGCCGCGGGCGATGTTGTTCAGCGGCTGCTGGTAGGTCATCTGCGAGCCGGCGGTCAGGGAGTGGATGCGCAGCCGCGCAGCCTTGGGATCGGTGATGCCGTAACGCCGCTCCAGCAGCTCCGACCACATCTGGCGGGCGGCCCGGAGCTTCGCGATGTCTTCGAAGATGTCCATGGAGACCCGGAAGTTGACCCCGGCGACCCCTGGGGCGGCAGCGGCCACCTCGTTGCGGCCGCGCGCGGCCACCGCGTCGAGGTACTCCACCGCGTTCGCCATCACCGCGCCGAGCTCCTGGAAGCCGTTCAGGCCCGAGTCCGCCCCGTTGTAGCCAGCGATCGAGATCGGCGTCCAGTGCGGCATGTGGTCCAGGCAGAACTCCACGGTGTCGACGTTCATCCGCAGGCCGGCCTTGGTCGGGATCTGCTGCTTGGTGATGCAGCCGAGGTAGGTCAGGAAGAAGTCGGCCTGGCTCGTGCCCGCCAGCGACCGCA
>JAOPUX010000062.1 GCA_025963285.1 Jatrophihabitans sp. | reverse complement strand
CCGCTGACCGTCATCGACGAGCTGGGCGCCGACACCGTCGTAGCGGGCCTGGAGGCTCTCTATGCCACGACCGGCGACCCCGTCCACGAACCGGCCTCGATCCTGCGGTCCTGGGTCGCCGCGGAGGTCGCCGACGACAGTCACGCCAGCTACCCCGGTGCGCGCCAGATCGACCACGTCGGCGTCATCGGCTCGGGCACGATGGCCACCGGCATCATGGAGGTCTTCGCAAAGGCCGGCTACACGGTGACCTTCGTGGCGCGTGGCGAGGAGAAGGCCGCGAGGGTGATCGCCGCGATCACCAAGTCGCTCGACAAGCAGGTCGAGAAGGGCAGGCTGACCGGCGACCAGCGCGAGGATGTTCTGGACCGGGTCATCGCCGGCACAGAGCTGGCGGCACTGGGCGACGTCGACCTGGTCGTCGAGGCGATCGCCGAGGACCTCGACATCAAGAAGCAGACGTTCGCGACACTGGACAAGGTCTGCAAGCCGGGTGCCGTGCTCGCCACCACGACCTCCTCGCTGCCGGTCGCCGAGATCGGTGCCGTGACCTCGCGACCGCAGGACGTCATCGGCATGCACTTCTTCAACCCGGCCACCGTCATGAAGCTGGTCGAGGTCGTCACCACACCGCACACGGCTGTGGACGTCGAGACCACCGTGCTCGAGGTCACGGCCAACGTCGGCCAGACCTCGGTGCGCGGTGCGGACCGCGCCGGCTTCATCGTCAACGCCCTGCTCTTCCCGTACCTGAACGACGCGGTGAAGCTGCTCCAGGATGGTGTCGCGGGTCGCGACGAGATCGATGCCGCGATCAAGGAGGGCTGCGGCTACCCGATGGGCCCGTTCGCGCTGCTCGACGTGGTCGGCAACGACGTCTCCCTGGCGATCGAGAAGGTCGTCTTCGAGGAGTTCGGCCACGCCAACTGGGCGCCGGCGCCGCTGCTGGAGCAGACGGTGGCCGACGGCAGGCTCGGGCGCAAGACCGGCGCCGGGTTCTACGACTACTGAGCTGCCTGGCCTACTGAGCTGCCTGGCCTGAGCAACGCCGAGTTGCCGTTGCTGGCTCGGCGTCGATCGCCCACCGGTAGCGTCGAGGCCGTGCCCCGCCAGAACCGCCGACGAGACGACGCACCGGTGCGGCCGCCCACCGGCGGCAGCCTGGAGCGGCTGACGTGGCATGGCCAGGACTACCTGGTGCGCCGGGTTGCCGGCGGAGCAGGTGCGAAGCTCTACCGCTGTCCTGGCTGTGACCAGGAGCTGCCGTCGGGGTTGCCGCACGTGGTGGCGTGGCCGGAGAACGAGAGCGGTGCCGACGACCGCCGGCACTGGCACGCCTCGTGCTGGTCGGCCCGAGACACGCGCAGGCCGACCCGTCGCTAGGCCTGGGACGCCTTGGTGAGCGCGGCCTTGAGATCGTCGGCCAGGGTGTTGAGCCGGCTCCGCGACTCGGCGTGGACGGCCTCCAGGCGCTCCTCCTCAGCCCGCGCCGCGGCCAGCAGGGCGGCGGCCTCGGCCTCGGCAACCTGACGTTCCTCGCGCAGCAGTGCGTACTGCTCCGTGCGCCGGCCACGCAGGATCAGCTCGAAGTCCTCGTCTGCGGTCGCGCGGCGGGCGGCCGACGCCGCGTCGGCAGCCTCGCGGGCGGCAGCCGACTCGGCATCCAGCCTGGTGCGCTCGGCCAGCGCCTCGGCGTCGAGCGCCGTGCGGGTGGCCAGGGCCTCGGCGTCGAGGCGGTCGCGCTCGGCCGCGGCAGCCCGGGTGAGCTGCTCCTCCTCGGCCCGCACGGCAGCGGTGGAGGCGGCAAGGGCGGCCTCCACGCTGGTCTTGCGGGCGTCGATCTCTGCCATCCGGTCGCGGAACAGCGCATCCGCGGCGGCGTGGCGCGCGGTGGCCTCTTCGACGATGCGGGCGGCCTCGACATTGGCCGCGGCCGTGGTGCGGGCGGCGACATCGGCAGCGCCGTTGCGGAGGCGCTCGGCCTCCTGCTGCGCCGCGTTGCGTATCCGGGTGGCCTCCGTCTGGGCGGCCTTCAGGGCTTCGACGACGTGCTGGCCGACGTTCTGCGGGGTGATCTGCTCGGAGGCGGTGCGCAGCTGGCGTCGCAGCGACTCGACCTGAGCATGAGAGTTGGCCAGCTGGGCAGCGATGTCCGCGCTACGGGCGGCGATGGCGTCCCGGTCGGCCTGGGCCGCGCGGAGGTCGTGGTCGAGACGGGCGAGGTAGGCATCGACCTGGGCGCGGTCGTAGCCGCGCATCGCCGGGTCGAAGCCACGATCGGCGTCGTTGAGGATGCGTAGGACGTCGGTGGGTTCTTCAACTGCCATAGAAGACAATTTACGCACCGGAACAGCAGCGAGGGGGCAGGCCGCTCGGCCTGCCCCCTCGCCAACTGCTGTGGATCAGACGCCGCGGAAGCGGTTGATCGCGGTCAGGTGCTTGGCTCGCAGGTCGTGGTCGCGCACGCCGAGGCCCTCCTCGGGAGCCAGGCAGAGCACGCCGACCTTGCCCTGGTGCAGGTTCTTGTGCACATCCAGGGCAGCCTGACCGGTCTCGGCCAGCGGGTAGGTCTTCGAGAGGGTCGGGTGGATCATGCCCTTCGCGATGAGCCGGTTGGCCTCCCAGCTCTCCTTGTAGTTCGCGAAGTGCGAGCTGATGATTCGCTTGAGGTTCATCCACAGGTAGCGGTTGTCGTACTCGTGCATGTAGCCCGACGTCGAGGCGCACGTGGTGATGGTGCCGCCCTTCTTCGTGACGTAGACGGAGGCGCCGAAGGTCTCGCGGCCCGGATGTTCGAAGACGATGTCGACGTCCTCGCCGCCGGTGAGCTCGCGGATCTTCTTGCCGAAGCGCTGCCACTCCTTCGGGTCCTGGGTGCGCTCGTCCTTCCAGAACCTGTAGCCCTCGGCGCTGCG
>JAOPUX010000021.1 GCA_025963285.1 Jatrophihabitans sp. | reverse complement strand
GATGACGAGTCGAGTGAGGCACTGTCGTGGCTCGTGCGCCGGGCATCGGTGGACCGGCTCCTGGTGGCTGTGACGCATCGTCCGCTCACTGGCACCCACCATGCACGGTGGCGACGCTGGGTCGAGTCGGATGGCAGCGTGCACACCTTGCGTCTCTCCGGGCTGTCTTTGGGGGCGGCCACAGAGCTGGTGAGGGACGAGCACCCCGACCTGTCCTCGTCCGATGCAGAGCGGTTGTGGCGGCACACGGGCGGCAACCCCCTCTATCTGCGCGCGCTGTTGTCCGAGCGGACGTCGGTGGAGCTCCGCGCGACGCGCATGCTGCCGGCGCCTACCGAGTACGCACAGGACATCGAGAGTCGGCTGGCCCGGATGAGCCACGACGCGGTGAGGCTCGCTGAGGCGCTCGCCGTGCTCGCCAGCTCGTGGACGCCCGTGGTTGATGCGGTCACGCTGGCCGGACTCGCCGTGGGTGATGATGCTCTCCAGGAGCTTCTCGAGCACGGCCTGCTGGAAGTTGCCGACGCGGGTGGAGGCTTCCAGGTGCGATGGGTCCACGCACTGTCGCGTGCAGCTGTCTACGAGCACTTGTCGCTTCCGCGCCGGCGCGCGTTGCACGCAGAGGCAGCGAGGCTGGTGTCCTCGTTGAGCGTTGTCTTCGAGCACCGGCTGGCGGCCGCCGACCGCTACGACGAGCAGCTGGCCATCGACATGGAGCAGTACGCCGAGCAGCTGCAGGGCCAGCGGTCCTATCGCAACGCCGCACTCTTCGAGCGGTGGGCCAGTGGGCTGACCGCGTCGCCGGGTGAGCGTCAGCGCCGCTGGCTCGACTCGCTCTACCTGACGCTGATGTCCCGGGACTTCGAGTCGGTGCGCCTGGAGCTCGATGACCTAGACCGAGCGGGTGACGAGGAGCGTCGGGTACTGCTGCTGGGTGCGCTCGCCTGCCTCGAGGGACGGCATCGCGACGGGGTCACCCACCTCGGGGTAGTTGCCGAGTGGCCGACCGACCAGGGGGATGCACGGACGCGCTACCGCATCGAGGCCTTCTTGGCATGGTCGCGCACTCTTCTTGGCGAGGAGCCTGCCGTGATCGGCGCCGGGTTGCAGCGAGCCTCGTTGTCGTCCGTGCAGGACCAGGGGGTTCAGCCCTTCATCCTGCTGGCGCAGGGGCACGTCGCCGGACGCACGAGCGGGTGGGACGGCTTCGCCGCCTTGTTCGATCTGTTGCCTCCCACAGCGTCGGCCGTGCCCGCGGAGCTGGCGGGTCTGCTCGTCTGGCGCGGGGCCGAGCGGCTGGCCCGCGTCGAGCTCAACGGTTCGATCGCGGACCTGCGAGAGGTGCAGTTCCGTCAGCACGAGGGCGTCGTCGATGCGCTCACCAGTGGGTTCGACGCATTGCTGGCCGCGGCGTACTGGTTCCACGGACGGTGGAGCCTGGCGCGGGTCGCCTTTGGTGGCGCGTTGGAAGTGCCCGCCGAGGTCGTCGGCCTGCTCACGCATTCCCTGGCCCCGTTGACTGCGAGCGGTATGGGGGACTTCGCGACCGCGGACCGACTCCTTCACGACGGCGCCTCAGCGCTGGACGAACGCCCGTGGCTCGAAGCCGTCGAGACACACCTCGCTGCGCGAGTCGTGCGTCTGCACGCGGCCGGTGATCGGGACGGGCAGGCCAGTCTGCTGCGCGACATCCGGGGTCGTTGGCCGAGCGCGCAGATCGGCCGTGGTCTGAACACCGGCTTGTGGGCCGCGCACTTCGCCCTGGCCCACTGCTGGGCCGGCGAGCTCGACGAGGCGGATGCACAACGCGCCCGTGCCAGGGGCGCGTCGCGGAACAGCCCGGGACTGGCGATGGTGTGCGACTGGGTGGAGGCACTCGTGCTGGAGGCGCGAGGAGAACAGGGGGAGGCGCTGCGTTGCCTCGCGGAGGCCGTGGCCCGCGACGGGGCCGACCTTCCGCTCTATCAGGGCCATGCCCTGGCCGACCATGCACGTCTGGCTGAGGTGAACGGCCTGCACGCAGTGGCCGACGCGTCCCGGCGGCAGGCGCTGACGATCTATGAGTCGCTCCAAGCGACGCCCTACATCGAACGGCTCCGCTCTGGCGAGAGGGACGCTCCTCGGGGCGCAGCCGAGGAGTACGTCCTGCCGCTGACGGATCGCGAGCACGACGTGCTGACCTTGGTGTTGGAGGGGTACAGCTATGCGCAGATCAGTCGAGAGCTGTTCGTCAGTCAGAGCACAGTGAGCTACCACCTGGGCAACATCTACCCGAAGGCCGGCGTGCGCTCGAGGCATGAGCTCACCGACTGGGTCCGGCGCCATCCGGGCAGTCTCTCCCCGCACAGCAGTACGACTGCGAGTCATTGACCGGTGATCGGTGGGCGCGGCTCAGACACCGGCCGCGGTCAGGCCGAACTGGGTCGGGGCCTTGCGCGCCAGCGCGGCGAGCTCGTGCTTTCCCCGGACGTTCGCCTTGGCATAGAGGTTGCCGAGGTGGTAGCTCACCGTGCTCTGGGTGATGAACAGATCGCGGGCGATCTGGGCGTAGCTCAGTCCGCGGAGCACGAGGGTCAAGATGTCGCGCTCGCGGTCAGTGATGTCGAGCGTGAGGACCGGCGCCTCCGTCTCGACTCTTCTCTGATGAGTGAGTCGGGAGAGGTAGGGCGTGGCCCCCAAGGAGGCGTAGATCTCCGATGCCTGGGCTCGCGAGGTCTCGGCTGCGGCCACGTCACCCGCAGCGTCGGCAATCCGGGCATGGTCGACGAGGACGTGCGCGCGGTACAGCGGCAGATCCTCGGAGGGGAAGGCGCGAGCGGCGCGGCCATG
>JAOPUX010000015.1 GCA_025963285.1 Jatrophihabitans sp. | reverse complement strand
GGGTAGCCACCGGCTGGGAAGGCCGGGTAGCCCACCGGATTGGCCAGCTCCTTCTTGTGCCGGCGCCGCTTGACGAGACCGACGATGAACAACACGATGGCCGCGAGCAGGAGCAGCAGGCCACCGACGATGAAGCCCGCGCCTACGGCCTCGGTGGTTCCGATCGACTTCCCGAAGGCGACGTCTGCACCCGACGGGGCCGAGCCCTTGATCTCCACGATCACGGAGTACGTGCCGGGCTCGCTGATGTGGAACTCGTAGAGCGCCGCACCCTTCGTGCCCTTGTAGGTGTACTCCAGCGGCTTCACCTTGTTGCCGTTGAGGGCCCCGTAGAGGGTGTCGAGCAGGTCCGGCTTTCCGCTGGGGCTCGTGATCTGCACAGCCGCCTTCGGGATGATCTTGTCCGTGATGTCGGAGCCCTCGTAGTAGGCGATGTAACCGCCGACCTTCGGGAACGTCACCGATCCGGTGCCGACCCTGACCGCCACACCGGAGTCGGTGGCCAGGCGTGTCGGGGTGATCCGCTGGAAGCTCTTCTCCTTGTCGGAGGACTTGCTCGAACCGATGCCACCGATGACGAAGAGCACGACGGCCGCGATGAACAGGATCACGCCGAGTTGCAGCAGGCGCCTCCCCCGCAGCCGGGTCTTGCCTGGCGCGGCGGGTGGCGGGCCAGGCTGAGCGGCCGGCATGGGCGGCGGCGGGTAGGACGTCATGCCGGTGATTCTGCACAGGTTCTGCTCAGAGCGGCGGATTCAACCCGGGAAACGCCGAAAGTTCGCGATCAGGACACAAGCGGTGTGAGCACGGCGATGGCGCGCGTGATCGCGTCGTCGTCGACGTCCAGATGCGTGACGAGTCGCAGGAACCGAGGCCCGAGAGCAGAGACGTAGACGCCCGACTCGCGGGCCGCGGCGGCCACCGCCCCGGCGTCTGCGACGTCCAGGACCACGATGTTGGTGTCGATCAGCCCGGGATCGGCACCGAGCGCTGCGCCGAGCCGAGCGGCGCGGGCGTGGTCGTCGGCGAGCCGGGTCAGCTGGTGCGCGATCGCGTAGCGGCCGGCCTCGGCAAGGATGCCCGCCTGGCGCATCCCGGCGCCGTAACGCTTGCGCCATACCCGAGCCTCGGCGATCCGGTCGGCCGAGGCCACCAGCACCGACCCCACCGGCGCGCCCAGCCCCTTGGAGAGGCAGACCGAGACGGTGTCGAAGGGCGCGGCCAGCGCGGCCAGCGACAGCCCCGAGGCGATGTGGGCGTTCCAGAGCCGGGCGCCGTCCAGGTGCAGCCCGAGACCGTTCGCCCGGGCAAGCGCGACGACCGCGTCCACCGAGGCCTGGTCCTGGACGCTGCCGCCGCCGAAGTTGTGCGTGTTCTCCAGCGCGATCGCCACCGTGGAGACGAGGTACGGGCCGGCGTTGGGAGCGATCAGCTCGGCGACGGCGTCGACCTCCACCAGTCCGCGCGGCGCCCGCCAGGTGCGGAAGGTGATCCCGGAGAACGCCGCGGCGGCACCCAGCTCGGCCCGCGCGATGTGGGCGAGCGAGTCGCAGACGATCTCCTCCCCGGGCTTGGCGTGCAGCCGCAGTCCGAGCTGATTCCCGAGCGATCCGGAGGGCACGAAGAGTCCGGCCTCGTGCCCGAGCAGCTCGGCCACCTCGTGTTCAAGTGCCGTGACGGTGGGGTCCTCGCCGTAGACGTCGTCCCCGACCTCGGCGTCGGCCATCGCGGCGCGCATGGCCGGGGTGGGCTTGCTGACGGTGTCCGAGCGGAGGTCGACGATCACAGCGTCAATCTAGTCAGCGGCCGTCCGGCCGCGGCGCCCCCGCTACTCACGGTGCCTCGCGCCTGCGGCGGTCGGCGACCAGGCGTTCAGCCACCCGGAAGGCGAGTTCGAGGGACTGCTCGATGTTCAGCCGCGGGTCGCAGGCGGTCTCGTAGCGACGGCCCAGGTCGGCGGCCGTGAGCTCGGCGGTGCCACCGATGCACTCGGTGACGTCGTCGCCGGTGAGCTCGACGTGCAGCCCGCCCGGGTGGGTGCCCAGCGACGAGTGCACGTCGAAGAAGCCGTCGACCTCGTCGATGATCCGGTCGAGGTGGCGCGTCTTCACCCCGTCACTCGTCTCCTCGGTGTTGCCGTGCATCGGGTCGCACTGCCATACGACGAGGTGCCCGGTGGCGGTGACGCGCTCCACGATCGCCGGGAGCCGGTCACGGATCAGCGAGTTCGACATCCGCGTGATGAGTGTCAGCCGCCCCGGCGTGTTGTCGGGGTCCAGGCGCTCGACGAGCTCGGCCGCGAACTCCGGTGTGGTGGTGGGACCGAGCTTCACCCCGATCGGGTTGGCGATGCGGGAGACGAAGTCCAGGTGCGCACCGTCGAGCTGACGGGTGCGCTCGCCGATCCAGACGAAGTGGCTGGAGAGGTCGTAGGCGCGGCCGTCCTCGATGCGGGTGAGGGCGCGCTCGTACTCCAGGATCAGCGCCTCGTGCCCGGCGTAGAGCTCCACGGTCTCCAGCGCCGCGTCGTGCACGCCGCAGGCCCGCATGAACCGCACCGCGCGGTCGATCTCGGAGGCCAGCTTCTCGTAGCGGTAGCCCGTCTCGGTGCTGCGGGCGAAGGCGGTGTTCCAGGCATGCACCCGCTCGAGCGAGGCGAGCCCGCCGCCGGCGTACGCGCGCACCAGGTTCAGCGTCGAGGCGGCCGTGTTGTAGGCGCGCAGGATGCGCTGGGGGTCGGGCGTACGGTCGCCGAAGAGGTCGTTCACCATGTCGCCGCGGTAGCTGAACTGCCCCGACGCGTCGAGGTCCGACGAGCGCGGCTTGGCGTACTGCCCGGCGATCCGGCCCAGCTTCACCACCGGCATCGACGCGCCGTAGGTGAGCACGACCGCCATCTGCAGCAGCACCCGGACCTTGCCTGCGATGTCGTTCTGCGACGAGGTGGTGAACGTCTCCGCGCAGTCGCCGCCCTGCAGCAGGAAGGCCTCACCACGGGCCACGGCGGCCAGCCGCTCGCGGAGCTGATCGACCTCGGAGGCCACCACGAGCGGCGGCAGGGCCGAGAGGGTGGCCGAGACGTCGCTCAGCACCCGGGCGTCGGGCCAGCTGGGCTGCTGCGCGGCCGGCAGGCTCCGCCACGCGTCCAGCCCGAGGTCGGACGGGTCGAGCGGGGCGGCGGGCAGGTGTGTATCCGGTGCAGCAGTCACCAAGTAAGGGTAGAGGCCCGACGAAGCGGGTTGCTCCAGCACCTCGCGCCCTCCCCATGTGACGATGCAGGGCGTGCCCCGCGTGGAACGACTGCCCAGGAAGATCGCCGGACGCTCGGGCAGGCGGCCCGACGGGCGGCAGGGCGAGGTTCGGCTCCCCGCGGCCCTCGCCGTGCTGGTGGCGATCGGGCTCTACGCCGCACTACCCAACTCGCTGCTGCTCGGGCCGCGCTACGTGATCCCGACGATCGAGGTGCTGCTCCTCATCCCGCTGATCGCGATCAACCCGACACGGCTGACGCGGGAGACGCGCTGGTCGCGCATCGTCTCGCTCGGCCTCGCGTACCTGATCATCGTGGCCAACCTGGTGGCCCTGGGCATGCTGCTGCACGCGCTCACCTCGAGCCACGTCACCCAGGGTCGCCAGCTGCTCCTCGCGGCCCTCCAGGTGTGGATCACCGACATCATCGCGTTCGGACTCGTCTACTGGGAGCTCGATCGGGGCGGTGCGGTGGCCCGGACGAGCCGGGCGCGCGCGCAGCTACAGCGCGCGGACTTCCGCTTCACCCAGGACGAGGACGACGACACCGTGAACGAGGTGGCCGCGGGGTCGAGCGCGGTGAGCGACTGGGTGCCGACCTTCGTCGACTACCTCTACGTCTCGATCACCAACTCCACCGCGTTCAGCCCCACGGACACGATGCCGCTCAGTCACCGCGCCAAGCTGCTGATGAGCGTGGAGGCGATCGCGGCCCTGGTCACCTCCCTGCTCGTGATCGCGCGGGCCGTCAGCATCCTGCACTAGCGCCGTCAGCCGAAGAAGACCTCGGCCTCGGCGTAGAGCGCCGGACTGACGAGCTTGAGCGACGCCGTCGCCTCGGCCAGCGGCACCCGCACGATGTCGGTGCCGCGCAGGGCAACCATCACGCCCGAGTCACCCTCGTGCACGGCATCGATGGCGTGCAGGCCGAAGCGGGTGGCGAGCACCCGGTCGAACGCAGACGGGGTGCCGCCGCGCTGGATGTGCCCGAGCACGGTCGTCCGGGCCTCCTTACCGGTGTGCTTCTCGATCTGCTGGGCCAGCCAGTCACCGATGCCGCCCAGCCGCGCGTGCCCGAAGGCGTCGAGCCCCTTCTCCAGCACTGCGTTGCCGCCGTCGTCGGGAACCGCGCCCTCGGCCACCACGATGATCGGCGCATAGTGCGACTGGAAGCGGCTCTCGACGTAGGCGCAGACGCGCTCCAGCGAGAACGGCAGCTCCGGGATCAGGATGACGTTCGCCCCGCCGCCCAGGCCGGCGTGCAGCGCGATCCAGCCGGCGTGGCGCCCCATCACCTCGACGATCAGCGCCCGGTGGTGCGACTCGGCGGTGGTGTGCAGCCGGTCGATGGCCTCCATCGCTATGTTCACGGCCGTGTCGAAGCCGAAGGTGTAGTCGGTGGCGTTGAGGTCGTTGTCGATCGTCTTCGGCACCCCGATCACGTTCACCCCGAGTGCGTGCAGCTTGGTGGCCACCCCCAGGGTGTCCTCACCGCCGATCGCGATCAGGGCATCGACGCCCTGGAGGCGCAGTGTCTCGGTGATCCGCTGCAGGCCGTCCTCGACGGCGAACGGGTTGGTGCGCGAGGAGCCGAGGATGGTGCCGCCGCGGGGCAGGATGCCGCGGACCTCGGGCACCCCGAGCGGCATGGTCACGTTCTCCAGCGGCCCCTTCCAGCCGTCCCGGAAGCCGATGAACTCGTGGCCGTAGATGCCGACGCCCTTGCGGACGGCGGCGCGGATGACGGCGTTCAGTCCGGGGCAGTCGCCACCGCCGGTGAGCACTCCGATACGCATGAACCCGACCCTACGACGCCGGACCGGCAAACCGAGCGCAGGTGGGCCTCAGTGGCCCGCCGCGAGCACCCGCCACCGCGCGAGGTTGTGCCGCGCGTCGGCGAGGGCGTCATGCTGATCGGACGGCGCCGCCGGCAGTGGCGGCGAGCCCGCGTCCTCCCAGCGCTGCCGCAGCTCGTGGGTGAAGCGTGGGATGGCCCGTGGCAGCGCCCGCATGTCGCCCCAGAGCTGGGCGAGCACGACATGGTCGTAGCCGGCCATCCAGGCCCAGAGCTCGATCGATTCCCCCGGCTCGGTGAGGAAGGCGAGCAGCTCCTCGCGGATGCGCGCCCGCGAACGCCACGCCGGGTCGGCGGGCGAGGGGAGCTTGTCGAGGACGTTCTTGCGTACCCAGTCGATGGCGCGGGACGGGTCGAACTCGGTGGAGACGGCGTAGAACTCGCGGCCGCTCTCGTCGACCACCCCGATCGAGACGAGCTCGATCGTGGCGCCGTCCTCGATGAACTCGCAGTCGTAGAAGAACCTCACTACGACGCGCGGGTATCCGGTACAGACGCCTCACGGCTGCCGAAGGCAGTGTCCGGGCCCTGCTTCTTCTTCACCGCGGCCGCGTACTCGTCGACGTACTCCTGGCCGGAGAGCTGCATCAGGGCGTACATGATCTCGTCGGTGATGGAGCGCTCGACGAGGCGATCGCCGGACATGCCCTCATAGCGAGAGAAGTCCAGGGGCTTGCCGATCCGAACCCCGGGGCGCGGGCGCAGCCGCGGCAGGCGCTTGCCCTGCGGCTGGATCTTGTCGGTGTTGACCATCGCGCACGGGATGACCACCGCTCCGGACTCGAGGGCCAGGCGGGCCACACCCGTCTTGCCGCGGTAGAGGCGGCCGTCCGGTGAGCGGGTGCCCTCGGGGTAGATGCCGAGCAGCTTGCCCTCCTGCAGCACCCGCAGGCCCGTCTCGAGGGCGGCCCGGGAGGCGTCGGCGTTGCTGCGGTCGATCGGCACCTGGCCAACGCCGGCGAAGAACGCCTTGGAGAGCTTGCCCTTGATCCCTGGGGTGTTGAAGTACTCGGCCTTGGCCAGGAAGGTGACCTTGCGCGGCACGATCACCGGGAAGAAGAACGAGTCGCTGAAGGAGAGGTGGCTGCTGGCGAGGATCGCCGGGCCCTCCGACGGGATGTTCTCCATGCCCTCGGACCACGGCCGCCAGAGCCCGCGCAGGAACGGCCCGAGGAGGACGAACTTCGCCAGCCAGTAGAACAACGCACGAACCCCCACTGGAATCGGACCTGCCTGGCCTTCAACCCTATCTCGTGCCGGAGTGCCGGACCACCGTCCCGGGCTCGCCGCGCGCGTCCCGCGAGGGCATGATGGAGGCGTGCCAGCCGCAACCGATGCCCAGCCCTTCGCCTTCGACGGCGGCCCGGTCGGGGTCGTCCTCAGTCACGGCTTCACGGGCACGCCGGAGAGCATGCGACCGTGGGCCGAGCATCTGGCCGCGGCCGGCTTCACCGTGCGGCTGCCGCTGCTGCCCGGCCACGGCACGACCTGGCAGGACACCAACAAGACGCGGTGGCCGCAGTGGTACGCCGCGGTCGAGCAGGCCTACGACGAGGTGGCCGCCCGCTGCACCACCGTCTTCGCCGCCGGGCTGTCGATGGGCGGCACCCTCGTCACGAGGCTGGCCGAGCAGAAGCGCGACAAGATCGCCGGCCTGATCCTGGTGAACCCGGCCTTCGCCACCGAGCGCAGGGACGCCAAGCTCGCGCCCTACATCTCGTGGGCGGTGCGGTCGCGCCCCTCGATCGGGGGCGACGTGAAGAAGGCGGGCGTCGTGGAGCCGGCCTACGACCGCACGCCGGTCGTGGCGTTCGCGTCGCTGCTCAGGCTGTGGAAGGTGACGGTGGCCGACCTCGGCGCCGTCACCGCCCCGATCCGGATGTACCGCAGCGTCGAGGATCACGTCGTCGATCCGCTCTCGGCGAGGATCCTGGCCGCCGGCGCCACCGGCACGACGGTGGAAGAGATCCTGCTCCACGACAGTTACCACGTAGCCACCCTGGACAACGACGCACCGCTGATCTTCGACGGTTCGGTGGAGTTCATCCGCTCGCTCACCGGCGCCGACACGTCGGCGTCGTGACGGAAGCCGACGGTGAGGAGACCGTGACCGCCGACCTGAGCCGTGAGCCCCACCTGCCCGACCCCGGCAGGCGGGAGAACGGCCTGCTCGCCGACAGCTACGTGCCACTCACCGACGTCACCTCCGAGCTCGGCGACGAGCTGCTGGTGGCGCTGCGCCGCTCCCGGATCGCGGCCTACCTGGCCGACGCACCGGCCCCGGCGGTGGCGCTGCGCCTCTACGTCGCCGCCGACGAGCGCGCCGATGCCCGGACCATCGCGGCCGCGGTGATCAAGGCGGCCAGCGGCGAGGAGTTGGCCGCCGCGGACCCGCTGGCCGGCATCGACGCCGAGGCCGAGTTCGCGGCCCTCGTCGCCGACTGGCACGTCGACACCCACACCGCCATCCGCGCGGCCGAGAAGTCACTGACCCAGGAGGACGAGGACTGGCGCGCCAGGCTGGTGCCCCCGCCCACGCCCGCCGAGCCGGTCTGGCTCGACGACGAGCACTACATCCCGCCCGTGCCGCCGCCGCTGCCCCGCTTCGCCGCGCCCACCATCATGGCGATGGCGGTGCTCGCCCTCTCGATCCTGCTGCTCGGGCTGGGCGGCGAGTTCGGGCTGGCGAACCGGCTGACCCTGCTGCTGGGCGTCTGCGGCGTGCTCCTGGGCGCCGCCATGCTCGTGATGCGGCTGCGCTCCACACCGGACGAGGACGACGACGGCGCCATCTTGTAACAGCCTCGTGGGTCGGCTGTGCCAGATGTGACGTGTGATGTTTGACGCGATTTGTTCGCCGCGTCGTCATCTTGGCCCGTGCGAGCGTCCATCTTTCGCGCGGACAGTCGATAGCGAGGTGATCGCTATGCAAACTGATGCCAACACGGTATTTGTCCTGTGGTGCCGTCTGACCGGTACCCCGATCGGTGACTTCACCGACCAGGAGCGGCGTGACTTCCTCGCCCGCCCCCAGGTCGCCGCACTCGCCGACACCCCCTACGAGGTGCTCCTCGATGCCGGTATCGAGGCGGCTCGGCATGGAACGCTGCCGCTCGAGCGCTGGCTCATCGCCCTGCAGACGGTCCGCCCCGCGGCCGTCTGACCGACGCGCTCACTCCGGCAGGCTCAGCTCCACCAGCACCGGCAGGTGATCGCTCGCCGCCGCGGCCTCGGGGTGGCTGAGCACGCTCGCCGACACCACGCTGAGGCGACGGTCGACGAAGACGCCGTCGATCGTCTTGGCCGGGCTGGCCGCTGTCGAGGTGAACGGGTGGGGACCGCCGCCGAAGGCGTCGTCGCGGGTCGCGGCCAGCGCCGTCCAGACCGTCGAGCCGGGCACATCGTTGATGTCACCGGCCACGACCAGTGGCACCCCGGCCGGCACCACGCGCCCGATCGCGACGTCGAGTTCACCGACGTGCCGGGCGCGCTCGGTGGCGTCGAGGCTGAGGTGGATACCGGCCACGGCCAGCGGAGCACCGCGGTAGACGAGCTGGGCGAGCACGGCGCCTCGCTGATGCAGCCGGGGCTGCTTGCTGAAGAGGACGTCGGTGGTGGAGGTGACGTCGACGCCCAGGCTGGAGAGCACGAGGTTCGCCCCGGCCGGACGGCCACCCCCCACGACCACCAGGTTGCTGGTGCGGGCGAGTTCGGCGCAGAGCGAGCGCCAGCGGGCGAACCGCGGCGCCTCCTGCACCACCACGACGTCGGCCTCTGCCGAGCGGATCACCCGAGCGAGCGCGGCACGATCATCGCGCATGGACCGGACGTTGTAGCTCAGCAGTCGCAGGTTCGGCACGGCACCATCCTTGCCTACGGTGTCGCCAGTGCTGACCGGCGGGCCAGGTCGGCGGCGCCCACGAGCCCGGCGTCCGGGCCAAGGCTGGCCACCACGATCTGGGCCACCGGCCGGTACCCACGCCCGGTGAGGGTGTGCGCGAACTCCTCGCGGGCCGGGCGGAGCAGCAGCTCGCCTGCCGCGGAGACTCCCCCGCCGATGACGAACATCGACGGATCGAGGATCGCGGCCAGGTTCGCCAGCCCGCGGCCCAGCCAGCGGCCCATCGTGGTGCAGAGCGACAGCGCGGCCGGATCCCCCTCGGCCGCCGCCTTCGCGACGACCGGCCCGGAGAGGTTGTCCCTGGAACCGGCGAGCTCCAGCAGCCGGCGGGCCGCCATCGGCGACTCGTCGGCCAGCTCGCGCGCGTCGCGGGCCAGCGCCCGCCCGCTGGCGTACATCTCCCAGCAGCCGTGGTTACCGCAGGCGCAGAGCCGCCCGTCCGGGACGATCGTGACGTGCCCGTACTCGCAGGCAATGCCGTAGGCGCCGCGGTAGACGTCCCCGCCGATCACCAGGCCGCCACCGATCCCGGTGCCCAGGGTCACGCAGACGGTGATCGGCTCGTCGCCCGCAGCGCCGAAGCGGTGCTCGGCCCAGGCCGCGGCGTTGGCGTCGTTCTCGACGATCAGGGGCAGCTCGAGGTGGCGCTGCAGGGCATCGCGCAGCGGCTCGTTGCGCCAGGCCAGGTGCGGCGAGAAGAGCACGGTGGCGTTGTCGTTGGCGATCCATCCGGCAGCCCCGATCCCCACGGCCATCACCTCGTGGCGCTCCTGCAGCGCACGCACGACCTCGACGATCACCTCTTCGGTGCGGTCGGCGTCTGCCCCCGGGGTGTCGCGATACTCCCGGTCGAGTACCAGGCCACTGCCGTCGACCACGCCGGCCGCCACCTTGGTGCCCCCGATATCGACGCCGATCGCCAGCTGATCGCTCACGCGGTACCGGCGTCGGGGTCGGTGCCGGTGTCGAGATCGATCCGCTCGACGTGGCCGGGGCGCGGACGGGAGCGGGACCCGTCGGTGCCGCCGCGGTGCGCGCCGCCGCTCGGCGCCGCGGAGGCCGCCGCCTCGACGAAGGTCTTCACCGCGGACATCAAGGCCGTGCCCGCCTCGGCCACCCGCTCGGTGACCTCGGGACGCTCGCCGCGCAGCACCGAGGCGAACTGGCAGAGCGGGCACCACTGGCACTCCGGGCCGCCGTGCCCGCTGGGCGGGGCGGGGAAGGTCTGCCTGGCCCAGTCCTGCACCACGCCGAAGAGCCGGACCGCCTCGCCTACCAGCGGTGACTCCCCTTCGAGCGGTTCGTCGCCAACGGCACCGTCACCCGGTCCGTCGCCCCAGTCGTCGTCGAGCTCGTCGCTCACCCCTGCTGCTCCCGTCGGAATCGCACCCGCAGCTGCTCTCCATCGAAGTTGCCGCCCACCACATCACACCGCTTGAGCATCGCCGGCAGGCTGAGCACCCGGCGGTACGTGCCGACCGTCACGACGAGGTCGTCGCCCGTTCGGGCAACGCCCACCTCGGCACGTTCGGCGAGCGGAAGCGCCAAGCGTAGGACGAAACCGTCCCCATCGGTTTCGACCTCGAGCTGACCTCGAGGCGTACCGAGCTCTGCCGGATCGTCATCGGGGCCGTAGAGCGCCGCCGCGACCTCCCGCAGCGCATCCAGACCGACGGGCTCGGCGGAGCGATACGGCAGCTCACGCACCGCCAGTCCGGCGAAGGAGTCGCGAATCGCGGTGAGTTGCTTGGCCTGCGCGGCGGCCCAGCCCTGCCGCCACTCGTCGTCGCCGGCCGGGAAGACCCGGTTCGCCACGACGAGGTCCACCGAGTAGCCGAAGAGCGAGAGCGCGGTGAAGGTGCGCCGGGCCTCCGCGGCCACCACGGCCTCCGGCGTCAGCACCAGCCGGACGGAGGTGATGTCCGGGTCACCGAGCAGCTGGCGCACCCCGGCCAGGTCGTCGTTCAGGCGCAGTACCGCCTCAAAGAGGCTGTCGGGCGGGATCGTCTCGCCGCGCCCGAGCAGGCTCGCCAACGGCCGCATGCCCCGGGCCATTCGTCGCTGGGCCGGGAAGACGCGCTGCAGGTACCAGCTCAGCGCCTCGGGCAGTGCCAGCAGCCGGAGCGTCTCGGCCGTGGGGGCGCAGTCGACCACCAGGGCGTCCCAATCGCCGGCCAGCGCCAGCTCGCGCACCGCCAGCAGGGCCAGCACCTCGTCGACGCCCGGCAGCACCGTCAGCTCGTCGGCCGTGATCGGGTCGACACCGCCACGGGCCAGCATGTCGATCAGGAAGCCCTGGACGTCGCGCCAGGCCCGCTCAAACCTGCTCTGGGTGTCGATCTGCACCGCCCAGAGACCCGGCGCCACCTCGGCCGGATCGCCGGTGAGCGGGATGTCGAGCGCGTCGGCCAGCGAGTGGGCGGTGTCGGTCGACAGCAGCAGCGTCTTCATCCCACGCTCGGCCAGTCGCAGCGCCGTGGCCGAGGCGGTGGTCGTCTTGCCGACGCCACCCTTCCCGGTGAACAGGATGATGCGCATCCCGGGCTAGGCCGCGATCATTTCGACGCGCTTCTTCAGTTCCTTCAGCGCGGTGTCCATCACGACGCGCTCGGCCTTGCGCTTGAGCAGGCCCAGCATCGGGATCGTCAGATCGACGCTGAGGAAGTAGGTGACGTGGGTGCCCGTGGCCGTCGCCACCAGGTCGTAACGCCCGTGCTGGGCACGCATCATCTGACCGCTGACGAGCGTCCACTCCACCAGCCGGTCGCCGGACCAGGTGTACTCCAGCTCGTACTCGTCGCGGACGGGGCCGGCCTCCAGCGTGAACGCCACCCGGCGGGCGCGCGAGCCGTCGCCCGCATCGAGCACCTCGGCCCGCTTCACCGACCCGGCCCAGACCGGATAGTTCGCGAAGTCGGCGATCACCGCCATCACGGCTGCGGGATCGGCGTCGATGTCGATGGACTGCGTCGACTGGTCGGCCATGGCGCAGAGGTTACCGGCATCGTCGCGGCGCGGCCCCTGGGCTGCGAACGCCGGGATGACGGACTACCGTTGCGGGCGGAATCGTGACGGGTACGCCGCCACGGCGCAGCACCGCTCGAAAGGACCCCGGTCGAGTGCGCGAGTTTCACGTTGCCAGCAACATCACGACCCTCACCACCACGAACGTCGCCGACCTCGTCTGGGACAACGCCACCACGCGCCCTCAGCACGTTGCGTTGCGGCGCCGAGTAGGCAGTGCGTGGGTCGACGTCACCGCTCAGCAGTTCGCCGGCGAGGTGATGGCCGTGGCCAAGGGGCTGATGGCCGCCGGGATCGAGTCCGGTGACCGCATCTCGGTGATGAGCAAGACCCGCTACGAGTGGACCGTGCTCGACTTCGCCGGATTCACGGTGGGTGCCGTCGTCGTCCCGATCTACGAGACCTCCAGCGCCGAGCAGGTCGACTGGATCCTCTCCGACTCCGGCTCCCGGGCCGTGATCGTCGAGACCGACGCCCACGTGGCGATCGTCGAGTCGATCCGGGCGAACACGCCCGACCTCGAGCACGTCTGGCAGATCGAGCAGGACGCGATCGGCACGCTCGTGGGGCTCGGCGCCGAGATCACCGACGAAGAGGTCACCAAGCGCCGACAGGCCGTCACGCTCGACGACCCGGCCTCGATCATCTACACCTCGGGGACGACGGGCCGCCCCAAGGGCTGTCAGCTGCTGCACCGCAACTTCGTCAACGAGTTCAGCGAGCTCCAGACGGTGCTGGAGTCCTTCTTCAACGAGCAGACCTCCACGCTGCTCTTCCTGCCGATCGCGCACGTCTTCGGCCGGGTGATCGAGATCGGCGCGCTGCACGCCGGCTGCACCCTCGGGCACACCGCCGACGTCAAGAACCTGATCGGCGACCTCGGCGGCTTCAAACCGACCTTCGTGCTCGCCGTACCGCGTGTCTTCGAGAAGGTCTACAACACCGCCAAGCAGGGCGCCCACGGCTCGGGCAAGGGCAAGATCTTCGACAAGGCCGAGGCAGTGGCGATCGCCTACTCCGAGGCGTCCCAGAACGGCGGCAAGGCTGGCCTGGCCCTGAACCTGCAGCACAAGGTGTTCGACAAGCTCGTGTACAGCAAGCTGCGTGCCGCCCTGGGCGGGAACTGCGTCGCCGCCGTCTCCGGTGGCGCCCCCCTGGGTGCCCGGCTGGGCAACTTCTTCCGCGGCTGTGGCGTCACGATCTACGAGGGTTACGGCCTCACCGAGACCACCGCCGGCATGACGGTCAACAGCCCGGACGCGCTGAAGGTGGGCACCGTCGGCCGACCGGTCGGCGGCGCCACGATCCGCATCGCCGACGACGGCGAGGTGCTCTGCAAGTCGCCGATCGTCTTCGCCGGCTACTGGCAGAACCCCGAGGCAACGGCCGAGAGCATCGACCCCGACGGCTGGTTCCACACCGGCGACATCGGCGAACTCGATGAGGACGGCTTCCTGCGCATCACCGGCCGCAAGAAGGAACTCATCGTCACCGCCGGGGGGAAGAACGTCGCCCCCGCCGTGCTGGAGGACCGCGTCCGCGCCCACTGGCTGGTGTCGCAGTGCCTGGTGGTCGGCGATCAGAAGCCGTTCATCGCCGCGCTGATCACCATCGACCCCGAGTCGTGGCCGCAGTGGCTCAGCCAGCACGGCAAGCCGGCCGACACCACGATCGCCTCGATGGTCGATGACCCCGAGCTGCACGCCGACCTGCAGGCTGCGGTCGACGACGCGAACAAGGCCGTCAGCAAGGCCGAGTCGATCCGCAAGTTCACGGTGCTACCCGACGACTGGACCGAGGAGGGCGGCCAGCTGACGCCGTCGCTCAAGCTCAAGCGCAACGTGGTGCACAAGGAGGCCGCGGCCGAGATCGCCGCGCTCTACTCAGGCGGCCCGTCCCACGACTAGTGGTCGTTGGAACGCTCCGAACCGCTATTCTTGAAGTAACCCGTTCAGCGTCTGCGCCAGCATCGCCCACGACCACTGCTGCTCCACCCAGGCCCGGCCGGCGGTGCCCATCCGGCCGCGCAGCTGCGGGTCCTGCAGCAGGGTGACGATGCGCTGGGCCAGCTGCACCTCGTCACGGCCGTCGACCACGTAGCCGGTCTCGCCCTCCAGCACGGCATCCGGCGCACCGCCGGAGTCGCCTGCCACCACAGGGATCCCGGTGGCCGAGGCCTCGAGGAAGACCATGCCCAGCCCCTCGACGTCCAGCCCGCCCCGCCGGGTGCGGCATGGCATGGCGAAGACGTCACCCGCGGCGTAGTACTGCGGCAGCTCGGCGTACGGCACGCCCCCGGTGAAGACCACCGCATCGCCCTGCTCGGCGGCCAGCGCGCGCAGCCGCGCCTCGTAAGGGCCGTGGCCGACGAGCAGCAGCACGGCGTCGGGCACCGCGCGGCGAATGGCCGGCAGCGCGCGGATCAGGGCGTCCTGCCCCTTGCGCGGCACCAGCCGGGAGACGCAGACGATCACCGGCCGATCGGCCAGGCCGTGCCGCTGCCGGATCACCTCACCGTCGACGCCGGGGTGGAAGGTCTCGACATCGACGCCGGGCGTCAGCTGGGCGAGCGTGGCGTGGGGGCCGAACGCCGGCGCGATCCGCACCCGGGTGTACTCGGTGATGTAGGTGATGACGTCGCACTCGGTGCCGATCCGCCGCAGCGCCTGCCGCCCCGCGGGCAGTCGCGCCCAGCCCGTCTCGTGTCCATGGCTGCTCGCCACGATCCGCTCGGCCCCCGCGCGCCGCAGCGCCGGAGTCAGCAGTCCGAGCGGCGCCGACGCACCGAACCAGACGGCGGTGGCGCCGTGCTCGCGCAGCAGTGCGGTGGTGTTCCTGGCCGCGGTGGGCGTGGGCAGCAGCAGGCCGGTGGGGTGCCGGACCACCGGGAACGGCTGAGCGGCGTCGAAGTCGGCGGCGCCGTCGTCCGTGGAGGCGTAGACCACCACCGGCCCAGGCAGGCGGCGTGCCAGCTCGTACACGTAGGACTGGATGCCGCCCTGCCTCGGCGGAAAGTCGTTGGTGACGACGAGGGTGGTCCTCATCGCCGCCCCCGCCTCATGAGAGCTGAGTCTGCACGTAGGCACGCCACGCCGCGACGAACTGGGCGCTCGACTCGTGCAGCACGTCACGTAGCGCCGCCGCGAGGGCAGGCACGGCAGGCTCGAGCGCGGTACCCACCTGGCTGTAGAGGCGCCGGAGCCCTGCCGCGCCGGCCTTCGCCGCGATCAGCCGGCACGCCAGCCACGACTCCTCGTAGGCCTGCGCCACAGCAGTGGCCGACGACGCGGCGAAGGCACCGTCACCCGGCAGCTGCATGGGGATCTTGCCCGCCTTCACCAGCGCGTGCAGCTCCTGCGCGGCCGTAGGCACGCTCTGGCCGGTGTGCAGGTTGGCGACGTACTCCGCGAGCCCCTCCACCAGCCAGCGGGGGCTGATGTCGGAGGTGTCGACCGCCGACGCGAGGTGGGTGATCTCGTGCCGGAGCACGATGCCGCGCCCGACCACGCTGAGCCGGCTGAGCGCCTGCGGGTTAAGCACGAGTCGCTGGCCATAGGGACGGTTGCTGACCGCGTCGACGCCGTCGGTGACGGCCGCGGCCGAGATGTCTGCGATCGACCCGTCGCCGCCGGCCAGGGTGGCGAACTCCGCCGCGCTCGCTGGCACGATCACCGCGACGCGGCGGGCCCAGTTGCTGCCCCACACCGCGGTGACGGCCGGAATGGCCGCATCTACCTCGGTGGCCAGGGTGCGCAGCAGGGCCACCTCACCGGCTGGGCCGAGCACCAGGCTGGCGCTGCCACGCACGGCGGCGAGTTTGCCGTAGCGCCACGGGCCTGCCCAGCTGGTGAGGCCGCTGGCTGCGAGCGCGTCGTCGGCGGCCAGGTAGGTGTGGCCACCTCGGCGGACGAAGGTGAGCCACAGGTCGTGCATGGTGGGTTCGAGGTCCACGCCGCGCAGGGCGTAGCGCAGCGACACTTGTAGCACCACCGCCGGAGTGCCGAACGTCTTGGTGGCCGCGGCAGTGACGCTGGCGGTGTGGTCGACCGCCTCGATGGAGTAGCTCCACGAGGCGAACGGCACCGCGGCCAGGTTCGTCAGATCGGTGCGCTGCTCGCTTCGAAACGCAGCGGCCGCCGTGCTCTGGTCGAGCCCGGACAGGAAGTCGGCGGTGCGGTGCGCCAGTACGTCGGCGCCCAGCCGGTTCAGCAGGGCCTGCGCCTGCTGCTGGGTGGGGCCGGCGGCCGGGCTCGACGGATGATCACTCGAACAGGCTCCCGCCAGCGCGAGCACCACGACCGCCACGACGGCGGCACAGAGCCGCCCCGAGCGCCGTGCTGGCATCGCTACGGCCGGGGGTGGTGCGTCAGCTGTTGACGAGGCGGGTGGCGCCGACGTAGCTGCTGCCGAAGACCGTGGCCGGGATGACCTTGACGTCCTCGCCCGTCTCCGGAGCCGAGACCATGAGGCCGTTGCCGACGTACATGGTCACGTGCCCGATCGGCCGGTAGAAGAAGAGCAGGTCACCCGGCTGCAGGTCGCTGAAGGCGACGTGATGGCCGTAGTTGTACTGCCCGGCGGCCGAGTGCGGCAGGCTGATGCCGGCCGCGCGGTAGGAGGCCATGGTGAGGCCGGAGCAGTCATAGCTGCCCGGGCCCCCGGCGCCCCACTGGTACGGCTTGCCGACCTGCGCCAGCGCGAAGGTCACTGCCTTGCGCACCTGGGCCGAGGTGATGTCCGGGACCGTGACCTGCAGGGCCTGGGTCTGCACCTTGGAGGCCTGCGGGTTCACGCTGTTCTGGAACGCCTTGCGCTGGGCGGCGGTGAGCGTGGCGAGCAGGGTGGCGTACTGCTTGACCTGGGCCTTGACCTTGGCGCGCTGCGCCGCCAGCTCGTCGCGGGTCTTGGTGGCCGAGGCGAGCAGCTCGTCGGCCTTGTTCTTGGCGGCCGTGGCGGCGTTCTGTGCGGTGGTGAAGGAGCTGACGACCTGCGCTGCGTGCGCGGAGATCATCTGCATCGTGTCGAGCTGGTCGAGGTAGTTCGTGCCGCCGTTGCTCGACAGCAGCGCCCCGGCCGCGCTGAAGGCGCCGCCCTCGTACTGCGCGAGCGCGCTGCGGCTGAGCTCGACGCCGGCCTCATCGACGGTGGCCTTCGCGGCCGCCTCGGCGGCCTGCGCCTTGGCTGCGGCCTGCTGGCGGGCCGTGACGGCGATCTGAGCCTGGTTGTACTTCTCGACGAGCTGGGTGTTCTGTACCGCCAACGCGGCGAGTTCCTTGTCGACCTGCGCGATCGTGGGCTTCGGTTTCACACTCGGCGCACTCTGCGGCGCGGCACTGGCCACGGCCGGGATGAGCACAGCGGCCGCACAGACCGCGGAGAGCGCGCTGATGAGTCGGACACGACGCGACAGACGGTTCGCCACTTTTGGCGGAACTCCATTCTTCCTCGTCCGCCTACCGAGTTAGCTGACGGGTTCGGGCCGGAAGTAGCCCTACGGCACGCTCAAGGCCCGGAGACCGGGCCTTTTCGTGCCGATTCACCCCGAAGTGCTTGGGTCCTCGGTTCACACGACAGCTACGGATGACGAGTAGCTGTCGCTCATGCGATTCGGCGGTGACCGCCCGCTGACGCCCTGGTGGACGTCGATAACCGGTAGGTCTCGAAAAGGTTACGACGAGCGCGCTCGCAGCGCAACGCGCCCCTCCGAGTTTCACAACGAACCGGCCCGAAGTGACGAGGCAAACACTCAGGCAATGCCGCGCAGCACCTCTCCGTCCCGGGCCACCAGGCGCAGCGGGGGCACCAGACCGGCCTCGGCCAGGGTGGCGAACACGGCCTTCTCCGCGTCGTCGATCTCGACGACCGGCGGCGAGTTGAGCAGGACGGTGATGACGCAATCCGGGCAACCCTTGCCCCGAACCACGCAGGTGTCGCAGTCGATGAGCATGCCTTGCACCTCTCTTCGAGACCGACGAACCAGACGTCGATCGACTGCTTGGCACGCTAGAAGCAGCCACCGACAGTTTCGCCAACAGCGGGTTCAGCCGAGCAGCGCCAGCAGCACGGCCGAGGGCACCGTCCAGGCACCCGCGGCGCGCACGTCGGTCACGATCTGCTGGTCGGAGGTCACCACGATCACCGGCCTGCCGGGCGGCTCAGCCGCCACCAGCCGCCGGATCAGGTCGTCGGCGATCTCGTCCTGGGCGCTGAAGAGCACGCGCACGCCTCGTGGCGCCCGCGGCTGGGCGGCCGGGCGGGGTCCGCCGTCGAAGGCGACCGTGACCTCCACGCCGGAGCGTCCGCGCACCGTGGCCAGCGCCGCGGTCAGGCGGTTGCGCTGGTCGACCAGCGGCAACTCGCCGTAGCCGGACTTGGTGACGTTGTAGCCGTCGACGATCAGGTGCGCCTGAGGCAGGCCGAGCAGCCGCTCCAGTCCGGCCGCGTCGTCCACACTGCGCCGGCCATCGGTGTCCCCGCCGGTCCCCTCGACCGCGTCGGCCGGGCGCAGTGTCGAGGCGGGCAGCGCCAGCTCGCGGCGCAGGCCGGCAGCGGCGTCGGCGAGCGTGTCGATGAGCATGCGGACCCGGGCGTCGTCGAGCTCACGCTCCATCCGGGCGGCCCGCCGGCTGCCGGCGCGTGCGTCCTGCGCCACCTGATCCAGCTCGGCGACCCGAGCCCGAAGCTGGACCAGCTCGACCTCGTGCTCGGCGGCAGCCGTCGCGGCGGCGCTGCGCTGCGCCGCCACGGTCTCCAGCGCCTCGTCCCGCGCCCGCTGCGCGGCGCGCAGCTCGCCGGTGCGGATCCGCAGCTCCCTCGTCAGACGGGCCAGCTCAGCGTTGTCGTCGGCGGGTGCCTTCGCGCGCTCGCGACCGCGGGCCTCGGCGGCACGCAGCCGGGCACGCAGTTCGGTGAGCTCGGCACGGAGCCTGGCCGTCTCCCCGGCGGCGGCCTCCTTCGGCGCCTGCCCGACCAGCCACTGCTGGGCCGCGTTGGCCACCGTCTGCGCCCACCCCTCAGGGCGGGTGAGGAAGGCCACCACGGCGACGTCGAGCGGGTCGGTGGCAGCCAGCTCGGCACCGTCCTGCAGCGCCGCTACGAGCTCCGGCGAGGCCGCCCGCACCGCGTCGGCGACGGCGCTGCGGAAGCCGGCGTCGGCATCGAGGGCGGCGGCGATCGGCACGCCACCGAGGCGGTGCCGCTTCGCCGGGGTGAAGCGGGCGACGGCCCGCAGTGACGGCGGTACCTGCTCGACCGGCAGCCGGCCGAGGACGTCGGCGGCGAGCTGCAGCAGCCGCTGGCGCACCGGCTCGACCAACGCCGTCGCCGCGACCGGCGCCGGGTCCTGTGCTGCGGTACTCACCCCTCCAGCGTACGAGGGCCGCGCGCGTCCGCCCGGTTTCGTCGTACCCCCTACCTAACGTGTGCGGACATGGCAGCGACGGCGATCCAGACGAGCTTCGACGAGCTCGACGAGCCACTGCGCGCCACCACCTTCACCGTGGTCGACCTCGAGACCACCGGCGGCTCGGCGGCGTCGGACGGCATCACCGAGATCGGGGCGGTCCGGGTATGCGGCGGGCAGGTCATCGGCGAGTTCCAGACCCTGGTGCGCCCGCGCACCCCGATCACGCCGTTCGTCAGCGTCCTCACCGGCATCACCGACAGCATGGTCGCCGGCTCGCCTGGTATCGAGAGCGTGCTCCCGGCGTTCCTGGAGTTCGCCCGCGGCAGCGTGCTCGTCGCGCATAATGCCCCGTTCGACGTCGGGTTTCTCAAGGCTGCTGCCGTCGAGCACCACCACCCGTGGCCGGCCTTCGCGGTCGTCGACACCGCGGTGCTCGCGCGGCGCGTGCTCACCCGCGACGAGGTGCCCAACTGCAAGCTCGGCACGCTGGCCCGCTTCTTCGGGGCGGCCACCACCCCCAACCACCGGGCGCTGGCCGACGCCCGGGCCACGGTCGACGTGCTGCATGCCCTGATCGCGCGCCTCGGCGGCATCGGCGTCCAGTCGCTGCCCGAGCTGCGGGCCTTCACCGCCCAGGTCTCCCCCTCGGTGCGGCGCAAACGGCACCTCGCCGACGGCCTGCCCACTGGCCCGGGGGTCTACGTGTTCCGCGATGCGCAGGGAGCCCCGCTCTACGTCGGCACCAGCCGGAGCCTGCGCACGCGGGTGCGGCAGTACTTCGTGGCCAGCGAGCAGCGCACCCGCATGGGCGAGATGGTCGCCCTGGCCGAGCGGGTCGACACGATCGAGTGCGCTCACTCACTCGAGGCCCAGGTGCGTGAACTGCGGCTCATCGCCGCGCACAAGCCCCGCTACAACCGCCGCTCCAAGTACCCGGAGCGGTCCGTCTGGCTCAAGCTCACCGCCGAGGCCTACCCCCGCCTGTCGATCGTCCGGGCGAGAGGTGCAGACGGCGCCCGCTACCTCGGTCCGCTGCGCAATCAGCGCCAGGCGGAGGCGGTGCGCGACGCGATCCACGACGCGGTGCCGCTACGGCAGTGCACCGACCGGCTCTCCGTCCGCCGGGCGGTGCGAGCAGCCTGTGCCCTCGCCGGCATCGGCCGCTGCGCCGCGCCGTGCGAGGGCGGCAGCACACCGGCCGAGTACGCGGAGCTGGTCGGGCTGGTGGCCGCGGCCTGGGCCGGTGACGTCCGGCCGCTCATCGAGCCGCTCACCCAGAAGTTGGCAGCGCTGTCGGCAGCACAGCGCTTCGAGCAGGCCGCCGTGGTGCGTGACCGGATCGCCACCGTGGTGCGGGCCTGCGCCCGGATGCAGCGCGTGCACGCCGTCACCTCCATCGACGAGCTCGTCGCCGCGCGCCCCGACGGCACGGGCGGCTGGGAGTTCAGCGTCATCCGGCAGGGCCGGCTCGCAGCCGCGGGCGTGGCGGCCCGGGGCGTGCCGCCGATGCCCGTGGTCGAGGCGCTCGTCGCCACGGCCGACGTCATCGACACCGAGCAGTCCGCGCTTGCGGAGGAGACGGAGTGCGTGCTGCGCTGGCTGGAGGAGCCCGGCACCCGCCTGGTCTTCGCCAGCCAGCCGTGGGCCCTGCCTGCCCACGGGGCAGGCGGCCTCGTCTCGTGGCTGGCCGCCGACGCAGCCCGCCGCGCCGCCCAGCCCTTCATCGACCGGCGCAGGCTGCCGATGGTCAGCCGCCCGGCCCGCGCGTCAGCATGAGCCGGCGATTCGGCCAAGGCCAAGCCCGTCCGCAGGTCAAGCCCGTCCGCAGGCCGACCCGGCCTAGGATGGCGCGGTGATCACAACGATCGTCATGGTCTCCGTGGAGACGGACAAGATCCCCGAGGTGGCCGAGCAGATCGCCGGTCTCGACGGCGTCAGCGAGGTGTACTCGGTGGCCGGTGACGTCGACCTGATCGCGATCATCCGGGTCCGCGAGTTCGAGCAGATAGCCGAGGTCATCGCAGGCCGGCTCTCGAAGGTGCCCGGCGTGCTGCACACCGACACCCACGTCGCGTTCCGCGCCTACTCACGCCACGACCTCGAAGAGACCTTCTCCATCGGCTTCTGAATCGCTCGGCCGAGGCGGCGCTCCCGGCGTGGGGCGTGGATGGTCCGGATCGATGGTTGCGATCGCGCGGCCACACCCGGAGCGCCGAAACTCAGCCGCGGCGATCGAGCTGGGCCAACCAGTCGTTGTAGTTCGAGCGGGCTGCGTCGTCGTCGTCGAAGGTCTCGACGTTCGTGGTGTCGGTCTCGGTGCCGGTGTGCGCGGCGAAGGTGGCCACCCGGGCCTGCTCCAGCCAGCCCTTGGCCTCGGCCTTCTCGGTGTCGACGTGCCGCAGCCAGCCGACGACCAGGATGATCATCACCGCTGCCATGATCGCGTCGCCGCCGAACCACATGATCGCGCCACCGGTTCGGGTGTCGGAGAGCGCGTCCACGTGCAGCCGCGGGTCGACGAGCATGCCCACCGGGTGGGTGCCCTGCAGCAGCACCACCCCGGTAAAGGTGTCGACGGCCATTGCCACCGCCAGCAGCAGCCAGCGCACCGGGGTGCCCAGGCGCCAGCGGATCGGCTCGCTGCCGACCACGAGCACGAAGAACTGCATCCCGACGAGCAGGTAGACGAGGTGCTCCACCTGGCCTGCCCAGGTGTGCCGCATGACCGTGTCCATCACGCCGGTGAGGTGGCTGCCCACGATCACCACGGTGTAGGAGGCCAGTGCCACCGGCGGCGCGGTGAGCAGCGACACCACCCGTCCGGTGACGATCGACTCGACGCGCGCCCGCATCGACGGCCCGGACGCCGCGAGCAGCAGCGACAGCGGGTACCCGGCCACGAGCAGCACCGGCGCCACCATCACGAGTGCCAGGTGGCCGCCCATGTGCGCGGTGAAGAGCACCTGGTCGTAGACGGCGACGCCGCCGCAGGTGGCGTATCCACAGACGGCCAGCCCGAGCAGGAACGAGACGGTGCGCTGCACCGGCCACGGTTCGGTCGAGCGCGCGACACCGGTGAGGTAGGCCGCCGCCAGCACCACGATCACCGCCAGCGCCACGGAGTCGAGCTGCCACGCGGTGAGCAGCCGCGAGCCGAGCAGCGCGCCCGCGGGTGACCCGCCGGCACGGGCGAACGCCTCCGCGGTGCCCATGTGCATGCCGGGCATGCCGTGCGAGGACCCGGTCTCGGAGAGGTAGTGGACGACCGCGACGGTCAGGCCGGCGATCACCGCCGCGGCGATCGTCCACGCGCCCACGACCAGTCGGGGCAGGCGTGGCGAACTCACCCGTCCAGTATCACCCGGCAGGGCTGGGTGATCGCCGGCACCCGGCTCAGGTGCGAGCAACCCAGCGGTCGAGCAGGTCGGCGGCGGCGCCGGAGTCGATCGAGGCGGCGGCGGTGACGAGTCCGGCCGAGATGGCATCGGCCAGCGACGCCGCGCTGACGCCGTCGAAGGCGGCCACGGCGGCAGCGGCGTTGAGCAGCACGGCGTCGCGTACCGGCCCGGCCTCGCCGGCCAGGAGCCTGCGCACCACGGCGGCGTTGTGCACCCGGTCCCCGCCCACCAGGGCCGAGGGGGGCACGGGGGCGATGCCGAAGTCGCGTGGATCGAGCGAGATCTCGGTGACGTCGCCGTCGGCAGCCACCCATAC
>JAOPUX010000227.1 GCA_025963285.1 Jatrophihabitans sp. | reverse complement strand
ACACCGAGCGTCGCGCCGGTGCCGCGCCACTACGTCAACAGCAGCGAGGTGGCCGATCAGCCGGCCGGCGCCGCCGACTGCGGCGGCTCGGCCGGTAGCGGGTTCGCGCTCTCGGTCGCCGAGGGTGCGCACGGCTCGCCCACCCCGCTCACGGCGGTGCAGGTCTTCGTGGCGACCGGCGGCGTGACCGGCTACGGCACGCCGGCCACCGAGTGGACGATCGTCCCGGGTGACGGCCGCGCCACCGCCCTCGCGCCCGGTATCGCGCTAGAGGTCACGCAGCTCGACGACCGGTCCTGGCTCGTGCTCTCCGGAGAACACTGCGGCTAGCGACATCACCCGCGGCGGGGACGCTCCCCGCGGCTCCCCCGGCGGCGTCAACTAAGGTCCGGCGGGTGCGATGGGTTGGGTTTGCCGGCGGGGTACTGCTGCTCGTCGCCACGCTGTTGAGCGTGGTGGGCACCCTCGTCGTGCCCCGCGGCATCGACTCCCGCATCTCGCGGGTCTGCGAGCGGGCCGTCGATCTCGGCTTCCTCACTGCTGCCCGGCTGGCGCGCACCTTCGTGCGACGCGACCGCATCCTCGCCTGGCAGGGGCCGGTGGCCCTCCTCGTCCGGCTGGGCCTCTGGATCGCGCTGCTCGTCGTCGGCTACGGCCTCGTGCTGCTGCCGTACGTACCCGGGTCGGTGGCCCACGCCTTCAGCGAGGCCGGCTCGTCGATGTTCACCCTCGGCTACGCGGCCCCCACGGACGGCCGCACCACTGCGATCGACTACGTCGCGGCCTTCACCGGGCTGATCGTGGTGGGTCTGCAGATCGGGTACCTGCCGACCCTCTACGCCGCCTTCAACCGCCGCGAGACGGAGGTGACGCTGCTAATCTCCCGGGCCGGAGTACCGGCCTGGGGCCCGGAGATCCTGGCCCGCACGCGGTTCGGGATCTACGAGGGCGACCCGCGGCCGGTACTCGACGAGCTCTTCACCGCCTGGGAGCGGTGGGCCGCTGAGGTCGCCGAGTCACACACCACGTACCTCTCACTCGTCCGGCTCCGCTCCCCGCGCCCGCTGTCGCACTGGCTCACCTCGCTGATCGCGGTCATGGACGCCGCCGCGCTGCACCTGGCGCTGATGCCGAACAGCGACCCGAAGCTCTCGTCCCGGCTCTGCCTGCGGATGGGCTTCGTGGCGCTCAACCAGATCGGCCGCGCGATGCGGCTGCCCGTGCGCGACGAGGCGGCCGGCGACGAGGAGATCTCGGTCGGTTACGACGACTTCGCGGCCGCCGTGACCATGCTGCAGTCGCTGAACTACCCGATGGAGCGGACCGCGGAGGAGGCGTGGCCGCACTTTCGGGGCTGGCGGGTGAACTATGACGCGGTGGCGCTGCGCATGTGCCACGCCCTCGACGCGCCGCCGGCGCTCTGGACCGGGTCGCGGCGCTGGCCGAGCACACCCATGGCCCCCATCCGCCCACCGGCCGGCCCGCTGGCCGCGCGACGCCGCCCACCAGAGGTACCGACCCCCTAACGCTCGAGGTTCTGCGCCACCTCGGCGTGCCAGCGTTCGTTGGCCAGCGTGGTGTCGACCTCGAACTCGAAGCGGGCCACCATGTCGGGTTCGATGTCGGCCACGTCCACGTAGAACTGCTGGTACCAGCGACGGTGCTGGTAGACCGGTCCGTCCTCCTCGGTCAGCAGCGGGTTCTCGATCGGCGACTTGTTGAGCCAGATGTTGACGTCCTGGGTGAATCCCTCGCCGAAGTTGGCCGAGAAGGCCTGCGCGATCTTGTTCATCCGGGTGCGGTCGAGACCCGGCATGGCCTTCACGCTCACACCCCACTGCAGCATGAAGCTGGTCTGGCTGATCGGATAGTGGCAGTTGATCAACACCGAGTCGATCGTGGCTCCGTCGCCGAGGTCGTTGGTGAGGTAGTCGATCATGTAGGACGGCCCGAAGTAGCTGGCCGAGGAGTGCAGCATCGCCTTCTCGAGGTCGTAACGCTCGCTGGCCTGCACGTCCGGGCGGGCCTTGGACGACATGAACTGGGAGGCGACGTGGCCCTGCATCACGTTGGTGAACTTCGTCGGGTAGGCGAAGTGGATGTAGAAGAAGTGCGCCATGTCGACGTTGTTGTCGATGATCTCGCGGCAGTTGGCGTTCTCTACGACGAGCGAGTTCCACGTCCAGTCGCTCCACGCGTCGGTGCCGATGCCCTCGATCCGCGGGATGGCCTGCTCGGGGATCGGCGGGTTGCCCTCCGGGTCGTGCCAGACGAAGAGCTGGCCGTTCTCCTCGCAGGTCGTCCAGGTTCGGGTGCGTGCCCGCAGCGGCACCCGGCGGGCGTACGGGATCGACTTGCAGCGGCCGTCCGCGCCCCAGCGCCAGTCGTGGAACGGGCAGGCCACCTCGTCACCCTTGACGCTGCCTTGGCTGAGGTCACCACCCATGTGCCGGCAGTAGGCGTCGAGCACGCCGAGGTGCCCCTCGGAGTCGGCGAAGACCACGAGCTTGGCGCCGAAAGCAGAGATCGCGTGGGGTGTGCCGTCGCGGAACTCCTCGGCCGGCCCCAGGCAGTGCCAGCCGCGGGCGTAGCGCGTGGGCAGGGTGCCGCGATCGATCTCACGGGCCGCGCTCATCGGGCGAGCTCCGCCTGCCGCGCCGCGCGCCGCCCCGCGTGCCGGCCGGCGCGCCGACCGAAGAACGAGGCCTCGCCCAGCTGCGTTCCGCTGGAGTAGCCCTTGCCGTCCTGCGCGATGTTCGCCGCACACGCTCCGGCGGCGTAGAGGCCGTCGATGGCACTGCCATCGGTGCGGCGGACCTCGCCGTCGACGCTCGTGCTCAGCCCGCCGATGGTGAAGCCGGCGTAGAGCGCCTTGCCCAGCCGGAGATCGAAGGCGGCCCACGGGCCCTGGTCCTGCGGGGCCAGCCACTCCGATGCCTTGTGGAAATCCGGGTCCTGCCGGCTGCGGGCGTTCTCGTTGTAACGGTCGAGGCTGGCCTGCAGGTTGCCCGCCGGGATCCCGAGCGCCTCCTCCATCTCGGCCACCGTCTCCCAGCCGTCGATGAAGGGTGCCAGCGGGAAGTCCGGTCGCTCCATGTGCTCGGAGTCGACGATCAGGAACGCCACCGCGCCAGGCTGTTCGAGGACGAAGGCGGAGGTGCGGGAGTGGTAGCTGTCCTCGGCCACGAAGCGCTGGCCGTCGGCGTTCACCGCTATGCCCTTGACCAGCTTGGACGGTGGGTAGATCGGCGCGGTGACGAAGGCCTGATCCATGTGCCTGGTCTCGGCACCTGCGCTGATGCCAAGCCTGATGCCGAGGCCGTCGTCATAGGTGCTGCCGAGTACGAACGGCTTCTCAGCCAGCTGCGGCACGTGCTCGGCCACCATCTCGGGGTTCATGACGAAGCCGCCGGCCGCGATCACGACTGCCTTGGCGCGGATGGCACCCGTCTCCTCGAAGCGCCGCCAGGTGACGCCGACAACCGCGCCGTCCTCGACGACGAGTGCCGTAGCGCCGGTCTCGTACTCGACGGCCACGTTGAGCTCGCCGGCCCGCCGCACCAGCAGATCGATGACGAGCTTGGCGCCCTGGGTGTCGCCGGGCACCGGGACCTTGTGGCCGCGCGGCGCGGGCTGCGCGATGGTCTTGAACGGCCAGACCTTCTCGTTGCCGGTGAACATCAGGCCCTGGGTTCCGGGCTGGATCACGGCCTTCTCCGGGTAGTAACTCCGCTCGAACTGGAAGCCGAGCGACTCCAGCCACTCGAAGTGCTCCACGCTGCCCGCGGCGTAGGCGTTGATCTTCTCCGGCTCGGGATCGCGGGAGACCGCGGTGAGGTACTTCGCCATCTCCTCCGGCGAGTCCGCGTGACCGGTGGCCTGCTGCACCGCCGTGCCGCCGCCGAGGTAGAAGTGACCGCCCGCCATGACGGTGGTGCCACCAGGCACCGCCGCGCGTTCGAGCACCAGCACGCTGGCACCGGTGGCCGCTGCCTCGACAGCGGCGCAGCCACCACCCATGCCGAAGCCGACGACGAGCACGTCGACCTGGTGGGACCAGGCGGTGACCGTTGCCGCGTCGACGAGCTGCGGGATCTCGGTGCTCATGTGGTCTGCTCCCTCACTGATTCGAAGAACTGGGTCATCATCGGTTCGAGGTGGGCCAGCTCGAGGTACGGAACCCCCACGCTGCCCCCGTCGAGGTAGGCGAAGCGCATGGCACCGTCGGCCATCTCGCCTCGCTGGGCGATGCCGAGGCCGGCGTCGCTGAGCCGCACCCAGCGCCTCACCCCGAAGTGCGACCGGAAGAACTCCTCCGTGGCGTCGAGCTCCTCGACCACCCAGGCGGTCTGGATGATCGGGCTCTCGGTGATGGTCACGCCCCGAGA
>JAOPUX010000171.1 GCA_025963285.1 Jatrophihabitans sp. | reverse complement strand
CATCAGCCGCGTCTTCGACGGCCGGGCCGTGGTCAGCGGCAGTTCGGTGACGCTGCCACTGCTCGACCACCTGCAGAACGTCCCCTACGAGATCACCGCCGCCAACGGGGCCACCGCCGCAGCCGTGATCCACGTGCCCGCCGCCGGCGCAGGTGGTCCGTACCCGGTGCCGAACCAGCTGATCACGATGAAGGAGAACGGCACCAAGACCGTCGACATCGCCGACTACGTCAAGGACCCTCTGGGTAAGAAACTGCAGCTCACCACCACCAGTCAGCTGCACGCCGCGCCCGGCACCGACCTGCACCTGGTGGGCGCGTCCGGCACGAGCCTCAAGCTCACTGCGGCCAACAGCTACATCGGCCCGGCCGCGATCACCTTCCAGGTCACCGACGGCTCGTCCCTGCACGACCCGCACGGGCAGCTCGCGGTGATCACCGTGCCGGTGCAGATCGGCCCGGACACACCGGTGCTGCGCTGCCCGAGCGACCGGATCTCACTCGTCGAGGGCGGTGCGCCGGCCACTGTCGACGTCACCTCGGTCTGCCACGTCTGGGTACCGGACCCGAGTGAGCTGAAGGGCCTGCGCTACTCGGCGTCGTGGAGCAAGCAGCCGGGCAGCGTCACGGTCGGCGGCGCGGGCACCCACCGCCTCACCCTCAGTGCAGGCAGTGCCGCGGTGCCCGGCAGCACGGGCGTGCTGAGCGTCGGCGTCAGTGGCACCGACGCGGTGAAGGCCCAGCTCGATGTGGTGGTGCTGCCGCTCGGGCCGCCGTCGATGTCACCCATCGTCATCGACGGCTTCACGGCGGGCAGTACGGCCACCCGCAACATCACCGGATCGGTCTCCTCCGAACTGCGTGACCCGGTCGTCTCGGTGGTCAGCATCCACCAGAACTCGGGGATGCCCTCCACCGTGACCAAGAGCGGCGCCACCGTGCGGATCACGCCGAGTCGCGCCTCGCACGGCGTGATGACCTACCAGGTCGTCGTCACCGACGTGGCCGACCGCACCCGCAAGGATCGCTACGCCACCGGCAGCATCACCCTTGACGTCCTCAACGTCCCGGACGCCCCGGGCGCACCGACCGCCGGGCGTACGACCCTGAGCCGGGTCGTGCAGCTGTCGTGGCCCACCCCGCAGAACAACGGGGCGCCCATCGACTACTACCGCGTGCTGTGGGCCGGTGGTTCGCAGCGCTGCGCCGCGTCGCCGTGCAGCATCACCGGCCTGGTGAACGGTCACAAGTACGCCTTCACCGTCGAGGCCCACAACGCGGTCGGTTTCAGTCGGCCCAGCCCGGCGCTCTCGCCGCCGGCCGAGCCCGATGCGTTGCCCGGCGCGGTGGCCCATCTCAGCGTGACCCAGCCGGCCGACGGTGCGGTGACGCTCGTCTGGACGGCCGCGCCGGACATCGGCAGCGCCGTGCAGAGCTACCAGCTCACCTGGTCAGGCGGCGGATCGGCCAGCGTTGCCGGTACGGCCAGGAGGATCACGGCCCGCGGCCTCGCCAACGACAACGTCTACACCTTCACCATCGTCGCCAAGAACCGGGTGGGCAACGGGCCACCCACCAGCACGCAGGGGGAGTCGGCGGGCACGCCGTCGACCCCCGGCTCGGTGGCGGTCCAGTACGCCAACGCCGCCGGCACGACCACGCGGGTCGTCACCGTGTCCTGGACGGCCAGCGATCCGAACGGCGCCGGGCCAAGCACCTACACCGTCACCCGCAACGGCACCGCGATCTGCTCTGCCGTCACGGCAACCTCCTGCACCGACACCCCGGCCTCCGGCTCGACGTACACCTACAGCGTCACCGCGAGCAATGCTGCGGGGCATGTCTCCGCGGCCGGTAGCACCAGCTTCGCGGTGGCCGGCACACCCGACACCGTCGCCGGGCTGAACGCGGCGCACACCACGGTCGACGGCCAGCTCGCCCTCGCCTACACCGTGCCGAACTCGCACGGCGCCGACTCCACGATCAAGTGCAGCTACTCCACCGGCGGCTCCTGCCCGTCGTGGACGCCGGCCGGGGCGCCGGGCAGCCAGGCCACCCAGGTCTTCTCCGGCCTGCCCAACGACACCGCCGTCAGCGTCACCGTCACCGACTGCAACAGCCAGCAGTGTGGCGCCCCGGCCACCTCGAACGCCGCGGTCACCGACGGGCCGCCCAGCGCTCCGACCAACCCCAGCTGCGGCCTCAGCGGCGACACCGTCACGTTCTCCTGGGGCAGGCCGGCGGCGATCAACGGCTACGCGGTGAGCTTCGTGCTCAGCGGCGCGTCCTCGGGCAGCACCAACGCCACGAGCTGGTCGAAGTCCTACCCCGAGGACGGCGCCAACCACACCCTGACCGTGACCTCCCACGACAGCCGGGAGGCCGGCGGCGCGACCTCCATCACCTGCCCGGACAAGTCCAACCCGCCACCGCCCCCGGAGACGGTGAAGGTCAACATGGTGGCCTACAGCACCGGCTACAGCGGCTGCAGCGCGGGCTGCCACCTGATCCAGGTGACGCTCACCAACTTCGCTGCCAACCACACCTACACCGTCAACGCCCAGGCGCCGCACCCGTACTCCGGCGGCGACGGCACGCTGGTGATGAGGACCGACGGCAACGGCAACTACTCGGGTACCCCCGGCCCGTGGTACGGCTACAACGACTCGGTCACCGTCACCGTCGACGGCCATTCGGACACCTGTAGCGGCAGCTGGGGCAAGCCCACCGGCAGCTGCAGCTGATGAACGTCTCTCTCCGCACGATTCGATCGATGGGAAAACACGCGTGACGACACCGGAACAGACCGAGTGGTTCGCCAAGACCTTCCAGCTGATGGCCGACAACGTCAGCCAGGCGGTGCTCGGCAAGCCGCACGTGGTCAAGCTCGCGCTGACCTGCATGCTGTCGGAGGGGCACCTGCTCCTGGAGGACTACCCGGGCACCGGCAAGACGATTCTCGCCAAGGCGATCTCGGCCACCGTCCAGGGCACGAACAGCCGTATCCAGTTCACCCCTGACCTGCTGCCCTCCGACGTCACCGGCGTGACGATCTACGAGCAGCACAAGCAGACCTTCGAGTTCCACCCCGGGCCCATCTTCGCCACCATCGTGCTGGCCGATGAGATCAACCGGGCCTCGCCGAAGACGCAGTCCGCGCTGCTGGAGGTGATGGAGGAGGGGCAGGTCACCGTCGACGGCGTGGCGCACAGTGTCGGCGACCCGTTCATGGTGATCGCCACGCAGAACCCGATCGAACAGGCCGGTACCTACCGGCTCCCCGAGGCCCAGCTCGACCGGTTCCTCATGAAGACGAACATCGGCTACCCCGACCACGACGCCACGGTCGCCCTGCTCGCCGACTCCGCCACCCGTGACCGCACCGCGGCGATCACCCCGGTGATCACGGCCGGGGTCGTGGCCCAGATGAGCTCGCTCGCCGACCTCGTGCACGTCGACCCGGCGATCCTCGCCTACGTCAGCCGGCTGGCCGAGGAGTCCCGCAGGCACGCCAACGTCAAGCTGGGGCTCTCGGTGCGTGGCTGCCTGGCCTACGTCCGCTGTGCCAAGACCTGGGCCGCGGCCAGTGGCCGCAACTACGTGGTGCCCGACGACGTGAAGCAGCTGGTGCTGCCGGTGCTCAGCCACCGCATCCTGCTCGACGCCGAGGCGCAGTTCAACGGCATCACCGTCGAGCAGGTCATCGACCAGATCGTCGCCGCCGTGGTGCCGCCCACCGAGCGGGGAGCCTGAGCCAGCAGCGATGGCCGATCTCACCAGCGATGCAGAGCCGGGCCGGGTGCTGCGCCTCCGGCGTGCCCTCGCGCGCCGTGCCGCACCGGTCACCTCGACGGTCACCCGGGTCGGCTGGGGCTTCCTTGTCGCCACCGCGCTGGCGTGGCTCGTCGGTGCGGAGCTGGGCTGGATCGAATTCCGCTACATCGCCACCGCCTGCCTGTTCGTCTTCGTGCTCTCCAGCCTCCTCACGATCGGGCGGACGAGCCTCGCCGTAACCCTCGAACTCGACCCCCGGCGGGTCGTGGCGGGCAGCTCGGCAGGGGGCCGGGTGCTGGTGCGCAACGTCTCCCGCCGGCGCCTGCTGCCGTTCGTGCTCGAGGTGCCGATCGGCGCGTCCGCACCGCCGTTCCCCATGCCGACCCTGGCCGGCGGCGCCGAGGCGGACGAACTCTTCAGCGTCTCCACTGCCCGCCGGGGCGTGATCGCCGTCGGGCCGGCGACGTCGGTGCGCGGCGATCCGCTAGGCCTGCTGCGGCGCTCGGTGCGCTGGACGGAGACCCTCGAGCTCTTCGTGCATCCGATCACGGTGCCGCTGGAGCCGCTCGGCGCCGGGCTGCTGCGTGACCTGGAGGGGCAGACCACCAACGAGACGTCGATGAGCGACCTCGCCTTCCACGCGCTGCGCGACTACGCCCCGGGTGACGACCGCCGCTACATCCACTGGCGCTCGTCGGCGAAGGTCGGCTCCACCACCGAGGCCGGGAAGTTCCTCGTCCGGCAGTTCCTCGACACCCGCCGCTCGCACCTGACCGTCATCGTCGACGGCCAGCCGACCTCCTACCTCGACGTGATCGACTTCGAGACGGCGATCTCGGCCGCGGCGTCGGTGGCACTGCGCGCGATCACCGACGAGGTCCCGACCACCGTGCTGGCCGCCCAGCACGCAGTCAACGACGCGAGCCTCGCGCTGACCCTTGACACCTTCGCCCGTGCCGAGGCCGGCGGCGACCGGTTGGGTGTGCTCGCCTCGCAGGCCACGATCATGGCTCCCGACACGAGTGTGGCCCTGCTCGTCTCCGGAGCCGAGGTCGGCTTCGGTGAGCTGCAGCGCGCGGCCTCCTACTTCGCCCCGGAGGTCAAGGTCATCGCGGTCCGGGTGGATCCGACCCGTCAGGCCACGATCGCCGCCCCGGCCGGCCTCACCGTCGTCACGCTGCCGCAGCTGAGCAGCCTCGCGGCGCTCCTCGCGGGGGTCGGGGCATGAACCGGCTCGTGCCACAGCGCCACGACCTCGTCGATGCCGCCTTCCTGGCCGTGCTCACCGTGCTCGCCCTGATCGGGTTCCGCACCACCTTCAGCGGCACGGACTACCTCGTCGCCGGCGTCGTCGCGATGCTCGTCGGGCTGCTCCTGGCCCACCTGGTGACGGCGCTGCGGCTGCCCGTACTCGTCACCGCGCTGGCCACCATCGCGGCCTACTTCGTCTTCGCCGGCCTGCTGGTCCTGGGCGATGACGCCGTGCTGCGCGTGCTGCCCACCCCGCACATCGCCGACGTCATGTGGTCGACGCTCATCCACGGCTGGAAGCAGCTGCTCACCACCCTGCCACCGGTGGCCACCACCGGGCCGCTGCTGGCGATCCCGTACCTGCTCGGCCTGCTCAGCGGCGCGGTCGGCTTCACCCTGGCCCGCCGCAGCCGGATGGTCGGCGCGCCGCTGGCCGCGCCCGTCGCCGCGCTCGCCGCAGTGCTCCTGCTGGGTACCGCGACGCCCTCGGCACGGCTGTGGCAGGGCGTCGGCTTCGGCTGCGTGGCGCTCTACTGGGCCGTGGTGCGCGCGCGCCGCCGGACGACGCCCACCCGTCGCGCTGACCGCAGCCGGGGCGCGACCTACCGCCGAACGCAGGTGGCGATAGCCGTCGGCCTGGTGGCGGTGAGCGGGGCGGCGGCGTGGGCAGTCGGGCCGCACCTGCCCGGCGGTGGCCGGCACCGCGTGGTGCTGCGCAACTACGTCGCCACCCCCTTCGACATCGGGGTGTACGCCAGCCCCCTCGTGGGCTTCCGCAAGTACACGAAGGACGCCCACGAGCTCTACGACCAGACCCTCTTCACCGAGTCCGGTCTGCCGCAGGGGAGCAGCCTGCAGATCGCCACGCTGGACAGCTACAACGGCTCGGTCTGGACGGCCACCAACGGCACCGTGCCCACCGGCCCCGGCCAGCCCCTCGACTCCTTCCAGCGGGTTGGCTCACGCATCGAGCTCGACGCTCCCGGCAAGGACGTGGCGGTGACGGTGCACATCGCCGCGGCCTACGCGAGTGCCGATGACCTCAACGCGTGGCTACCCACGGCGGGCGTGGCCAGCAGCGTCGACTTCAGCGGCTCCGATGCTGGCAGCCACGATGCGCAGTTCCGCTACAACCTGGCCACCGGCTCCGGCATCGTCGCAGACCGGCTCCAGTCCGGCGACAGCTACACCGTGCACGCGGTGGTCGACGCTCCCACCCTCCCCGCCGACGCGGAACCCTTCGGCGCACCGACGCTGCCTGCCAGCACGGACAGCTTCGTGTCGAGCCGCGCCGATCAGTGGTCGGCGAAGATCGCCGGGGTGGCTGCGCAGGTCGAGGCCGTCGCGAAGTACATGCGGGAGAACGGCGCCTACAGCGACGGCGGCCCCGGTCAGGGCCAGTACCTGCCCGGTCACAGCACCGGCCGGCTCACCACGTTCCTCAACCTGCCCCAGCTCGTCGGTGACGACGAGCAGTACGCGGCCACGTTCGCGCTGATCGCCAACTACCTCGGCCTGCCGGCCCGTGTGGTGCTCGAGGCCACCCCGGAGTTAGACGGGCAGGTGAAGGGCGCGGACGTCCACGCCGCGGTGCAGCTGCACATCCGTTCCGGATCGCAGGCGGCCTGGGTGACCATTCCCCGCTCGGAGTTCATGCCGCCGGAGTCCAAGACGCCGAACAAGCAGCCGCCGTTGACGCAGCAGAACGCGGCCGCCGCGGTGGTGCCGCCGCCCAACCCGGCGCGTCCGCCGAGCACGCTCACCGAGCCCGACCAGCCCAGCCGCAACAGCCAGCGGCTCAGCACCGACGCGAACCCGAAGCCGGGCTGGACGCTACCGGGGTGGGTGCTCACGGTGCTCCTGAGCGTCGGCATCCCGCTGCTGGTGCTCCTCGCCATCGCGGGGCTGATCATCGGTGCCAAGCGGCGGCGGCGGCACCTGCGTCGCAGCCGCGGGTCGCCGGCCGATCGCTTCTCCACCGGCTGGCGTGAGCTCATCGATCATGCTCGGGATCTCGGTGTCAGCGTTCCCACCGGCAGGACCAGACGTGAGGAGGCCGACGTGCTGGCAGCGAACCCGGCGGCGGCACCGGCTGCCCCCTTGGCGGTGGATGCCGATGCGGGCGTCTTCGGGGCGGGCACCCCGGCGCCGGAGGCGGCCGAGGCGTACTGGCGGAAGGTCGACGGTGCGCGGCACAGCATGAACCGCAGTGTCGGCCGGGCACGGCGCCTGCGGGCGGCGCTGAGCGTGCGCTCGTGGCTGCCGGGACGTGCCGGGTGAGGATCAAGTTCACGCTGCAGCGCTCCGGCGCCCAGCCCGTCGACCTCGCCGTCACCGCCGACGCGGTGGCCACGGTCGGCGACCTCGCGGCCTACCTGAGCACCGCCGACCCGAGCCTGACCTCGCCCCGCGCCGAGGCCGGACAGCTCACCATGGCCCTCGTCGCGGGCGACACCAGGGCACTCGATCCGCGGGCCACCCTGGCCGACAGCGGCCTCCGGTCGGGGGCCACCGCCACGGTCACCCTCGCCGGCAGCGCGTATCGCGACCCGCAGGCCGGCGCCGTAGCGATCGTCACCGTGGTGTCGGGTCCCGACCAGGGGCGGCAGTTCCCGTTGCAGGCCGGCACCAGCATCGTCGGGCGCGAGCGCGGCTGCGAGGTCCGCCTCTCCGACACGCTGGTTTCGCGCCAGCACGCCCGCATCAATGTCACCGACGTGATCGAGGTCGTCGACCTCGGCTCCAGCAACGGCCTGCAGGTGGCCGGTTCGGTCGAGTCGCGTGTCGTGCTGCGGCCGGGCGATACCGTCACGGTAGGCGGCACCGAGCTCTCCGCAGCACTGCTCGTGACGCCGGCACCGGGCGCGATCGCGGAGGGCAGCAACATCGCCTACATCCGCTCGCCCCGGCTGGACCCGATCTATCCCGGGGTGGAGTTCAAGGCGCCCGAACCGCCCGAGCCCGAGCGCCTGCAGGCCTTCCCGACGCTGTCCATCGTGGCCTCGGCGCTGATGGGCGTCGTCCTCTTCGCCGTCACCAGGTCGGTGTACTCGCTGGCCTTCATCGTGCTCTCGCCGATCCTGATCATCGCGACGTCGATCGAGCAGCGGCGGGAGGCCAAGGCCAGCTTCGCCAAGGCGGTGGAGCAGTTCCGTGCCGACGTCGCCGACCTGGTCCGTGACGCCCAGGAGGCCGCCCAGCACGAGGTGTTCGGCCGCAACCGGGAGAACCCGACGGCCGCCGACTGCCTCGAGGCGGTCCGCCGCAGCAGCCCGCTGCTGTGGACGCGGCGCCCCGGTGAGCACGGCTTCACCGAGCTGCGGTTGGGCACCGGTCGCCAGGCGGCCCGCAACACCATCAAGATCGAGGGCTCGTCACGGGCACCCCGCCACCTGCAGCAGGAGCTCGCCCTTGCGGCCGCGCCGTTCAGCACGGTCGACGGCGTGCCGATCGTGGCCCGCCCACAGGAGCACGGCGCGGTCGGCCTGGCCGGCCAACGCGCCACCCTGCTCGCCGCGGCGCGGGCGATGATCCTGCAGGCCGCCGCGCTCCACTCACCGGCCGAGCTCGTGATCGGCGGGGTGGCCTCCAAGCAGTCGGCCCGGGACTGGGACTGGCTCAAGTGGCTGCCGCACACCAGCTCGGTGCACAGCCCGGTCGGTGCGCGGCACTTGGCATCCGACGGCCCCGCCGCCACCGCCCTGATCAGCGAGCTGGAGGATCTCGTCGCGCAGCGCACCGCCGCCGCCCAGCAGCGCTCCGCGCCCTCCGGTCCGGCGATCCTGGTGCTCGTCGAGCAGGACGCCCCGGTCGAGCACAGCCGGCTCGTCGAGCTGGCCGAGCAGGGCTGGCAGCACGGCGTCCACCTGCTCTGGCTGGCCGGTGATCTGAGCCGGCTCCCCGCCGCCTGCCGGACGTTCGTCGACCTCGGCACCGAGCGCGAACAGGGGGCGGCCGGGTTCGTGCACTCCAGCGAGCGGGTGCTGCCGATGATCGCCGAGACGGTCGACGAGCGCACCGCCACCGAGATCGCCCGGCGACTCGCACCCCTCGTCGACATCGGGGCACGGATCGCCGACGCCAGCGACCTGCCGCGCTCGATCTCGCTGCTCAGCCTCACCGGCACCGAGCTCGCCGCCGCGCCGGAGGCGGTGATCGAGAAGTGGACGGAGAACCGCTCGATCCTCACCGGCCCGTTCGCGCCGGCCGAGCCGGTGCGGCACCAGGGCAGCCTTCGCGCGGTGATCGGGCAGTCGGCGGGGGAGCCGTACGCGGTCGACCTGCGCAGCGACGGCCCGCACGCGCTCGTCGGCGGGACCACCGGCTCCGGCAAGAGCGAGCTGCTGCAGGCCTGGATCCTGGGCATGGCGGCCGCGCACAGCCCGCAGCGCCTGTCGTTCCTGCTCGTCGACTACAAGGGCGGCTCCGCCTTCCGCGACTGCGTGGAGCTGCCGCACACGATCGGCTTGGTCACCGACCTCTCTCCCCACCTGGTGCGCCGCGCGCTCACCTCACTCGGGGCCGAGCTGCGCTACCGCGAGCACGTGCTGGCCAAGCACGGCGCGAAGGACCTCGCCACCCTGGAGGAGCAGGGCGTGCTCGACGCCCCGCCGAGCCTGGTGATCGTCGTCGATGAGTTCGCCGCGCTCGTCAGCGAGGTGCCGGAGTTCGTCGACGGCGTCGTCGACGTCGCCCAGCGGGGCCGCTCGCTCGGCCTGCACCTGATCCTGGCGACCCAGCGCCCGGCCGGCGTGATCAAGGAGAACCTGCGCGCGAACACCAACCTGCGGGTGGCGCTGCGCGTCGCCGACGAGGATGACAGCAGCGACGTGCTGGGCTCACCCGAGGCGGCCTACTTCGACCGCTCCATCCCGGGGCGCGCGGTCTCCAAGACCGGACCCGGACGCCTTGTGCCGTTCCAGGCCGGTTACGCCGGCGGGCGCACCACCGACACGCCACCCCCTCCGGAGCTGGTGGTCGAGGAGCTCACCTTCGGCAGCGGGCGGCTCTGGGCGCCGAGCGAGCTACCGGCCCCGATCGACGACACCGGTCCCACCGACATCCAGCGCCTGGTCGCCTCGGTGCGGCGGGCTACCCAGCTCGCCGAGCTGCCGGCCGTGCGCAAGGCATGGCTGCCCGAACTTCGGCACGTCTACGACCTGGCCGACCAGGCGACGGTGCCGTCCCGGCGCTCGGATACCGAGCTCGTCTTCGGTATCAGCGACGACGCCGAACACCAGAGCCAGCCGCCGGTGGCCTTCTTCCCGGACCGCGACGGCAACCTCGCCGTGTACGGCACCGGCGGCTCGGGCAAGAGCACCTTCCTGCGCACGATGGCGATCGCTGCCGGCTTCACCGTGCGGGGCGGCCCGTGCCACGTCTACGGGCTGGACTTCGGTGCTCGCGGGCTGGCGATGCTCGAGGGGTTGCCACACGTCGGCAGCATCGTGGCCGGCTCCGACGACGAGCGGGTCAGCCGGCTGCTGAGCTGGCTGCGCGAGACGATCGACGCCCGGGCGCTGCGCTACTCCGCCGTGAACGCGGCCACGATCACCGACTACCGCAGGCTGGCCGGGGCGGCCGACGAGCCCAGGATCCTGCTCCTCGTCGACGGTGTGGCCGCCTTCCGGCAGGCCTACGAATCGCTGGACCGCACTCGCTGGTTCGACATGTTCCTCAGCATCGCCACTGAGGGCCGACCCGTCGGGGTACACGTGGTGCTCTCCTCGGAGCAGCGCAGCGGCCTGCCCACCGCCCTCACCTCGGCAGTGCAGCGCCGGGTCGTACTGCGCATGTCGACGGTCGACGACTACGGCATGCTCGACGTCCCGGCAGACGTGCTCGCCGCGAGCTCGCCGCCCGGACGAGGCCTGATCGGCGAAGCGGAGGTGCAGGTCGCGGTACTGGGCGGTGCCACCGACCTGCTCGCCGAGTCCGAGGCCGTCACCGACTTCGCCGACGCGATGCGCCGCGCGGGTGCCTCCACCGCGCCACCGATCCAGCGCCTCACCGACACCGTCGCCCTCCGCGACCTGCCCGTCGCGGCCGACGGCGACCCCGTCATCGGCCTGTCGGGCGTGACGCTGGCTCCGGTGACGATGCCCGCGCGTGGATCGTTCCTGATCGCGGGGCCGTCCGGCAGCGGCCGCACCACCGCCCTGCTGACGGTGGCCAGCGCGCTCAACCGCTGCGACCCGCAGCGCCGGTTGTATTACTTCGGTCAGCGCCGGTCCCCGCTCGCCGGGCAGGCCCTCTGGACGCGCAGCTATACGGGGGCCGACGACGTCGCAGCCGGAGCCGCTGAACTGGCCGACGAGCTCGGGGCACCGCGGCCGGGGGATGCGGGGGCGGCAATCTTCATTGAGAACGTCGGCGACTTCCTCGACGGCGAGGCCGACCTGCCGCTGCAGGACCTGGCCCGGGTCTGCCTCGCCGAGGAGCAGCTGCTCGTCGTCGACGGTGAGACGAGCGCACTGGGCAGCTCCTACGGCCTGCTGGGCTACGCCAAGGCGAGCCGCTCCGGCCTGGCACTGCAGCCCGAGGACACCGACGGCACGCTGCTCTACCGCACGCAGTTCCCCCGGTTGGCCCGCGGGGCGATGCCACCGGGTCGTGCACTGCTGGTGCGCCTGGGCAAGGCCGAGCTCGTACAGGTGGCGCTGCCCGGCGGGTAGTCCTCCCCATTCCGCTAATCGCAATGTCCCCATAGTTTCGAACTACACCGGAAGTTCCGGAGAGCGAGAACTACGAAGAGGAGCACGACATGGCTATCGAGGGTATGGACATCGCGGGAGTGCAGGCGATCGTCACCAAGCTGAACGGCCAGATCAAGGCGCTCGAGTCGGTGCGCACCTCGGTGAACTCCGCCGTGTCGAGTGCGACGAGCGTCTGGAAGGGCCCGGACGTCGCGAAGTTCCAGGCCGACTGGCAGAGCCACCAGGCCTCGCTGCAGCGTGCCGAGCAGGCCATCACCGAGCTCGTGACCAAGGCCAAGTCGAACATCGCCCAGCAGCAGCAGACGTCGAACTCGTACTGAGCCCCGTGGCTGTGGGCGCTGCGACATCGGCGTCCACAGCCGCATTCCCGAGCTAGGAGGTGCTGCACATGAGCTTGATCGGTTTGGACCCCGAGCAGGTCGCCAAGATCGCGCAGAAACTTGCGGCGCAGCAGCGCCGGATCCTGGCGATCACCCAGACCGTCGAGTCGACGATGACCGGTGCCCGCTCCGTTTGGCGCGGCGCCGACGTCGACCGGTTCATCGCGGACTGGAGCTCCACCCACCGCGCGAAGCTGGTCGCGGCCAGCGACGCGATCGGGGAGCTGGCCACCAAGGCCTACGACAACGCCGCACAGCAGCAGCAGACGAGTGAGCAGTACGGCACGGTCGGCGGGGCGTTCGCCGGTGCCACGGCCTCCGGCAACGGCAGCGTCAGCAGCGGCGGGTACTCCGTCTCTGGCAGCACCTCCGGCTCCTGGGGGCCGTCGGCAGATACCGGTCCCGCGTCGGGCACCCTGCTCGGCATCCCCCTCTCCGGCCAGGCCAACGTCTTCGCAGGCGCGAAGGGCGACGCGGGGTACCACCTGACCTACAACGGCACCGGCATCGACGCCGCAGCCAGCGCGAGCGGCTTCGCCGGTGCGATGGCCGCCGCCCACGGCTCGATCGGCAACAAGTACCTATCGGCCAGCGGCGAGGGCAACGTCATGGCCGGGGTGCGAGGCAGCGCCGACGCGAGCGCCAAGATCGGGCCGGACGGCCTCGCGGTCGACTACGGCGCCAGCGGCGCGGCCGGCGCGGTGGCCACCGGCAGCGCGACGCTGGGCAACAGCTTCGCCTCGCTCAAGGGCGACGGTGAGGCGATGGCCGGTGCGGAGGGCAGCGTCGACTCCTCGACCTACATCGGCAAGGACGGCGAGAGCATGAGCGGCGGCGTCAATGCCTTCGCCGGCGCCAAGGCATCGGTCTTCGGCACCGAGAACTTCGGCGGTGTGTCCGAGGGCGCGGGGGTGAGTGCAGAGAGCGGCGTCGGCTTCGAGGCCGAGGCCAGCGAGTCGCTGACGGCCCAGGACGTCGGCTTCAGCCTCAACCTCGGTGGTTCGCTGGGGATCGGCACCGATGTCGACATCGCGGCCAGCGTCAACCCGACCGAGGTCTACAACAACCTCTCCAGCGCGTGGAACACCGGCACCAGCACGGTGACCCACGGCGTCGGCGGCGTGCTGCACGGGCTCGGTCTCTGATGCCCACGCAGTTCGCCTGCCCCAGCGCACTCTTCCCGGCGCTGCCGGCCGTGACGTTGACCGCGCCGGAGGGGTGGGTGGGCACGCCGGCCCCGGGCTCGGCCATCGCCGTGCGCGCCACGGTGCCCGACGGCGAGTTCGCGCCCAACGTGGTGGTCACGTTGAACCGCTACCTCGCCGACTACAGCCTCGAACTCGCCTTGAGCGGCCTGCGCACCGAGCTGGAGCACTATCCCGAGCACAAGGTCGACGAGCCCTTCGACGCCGTCTTCGGCGAGGACCGCTACGTCGTGGTGAACACCGCGCTCACCCACCCGCAGTTCGGCAGCATGGTGCAGGTGCACGCCTACACCAGCTTCGTGCGGGGTGAGCTGAAGGACGTCGTGCACGTGGTCGGGTCGTGCGCCGGCGCGCAGCTGGCCCGGGACTACCCGCTGCTTCAGCAGGTGATGGAGTCGACCCGGGTAAGCGTCAGCTAGTCGGTGCGAGGGTCAGCTTGGGGTGCTGTGCCGTCAGGTCGACGGTGCCGTCGATCGCCGCCGGCACGTTGTCGTCCGTGGCCCGGTGGCTGCTCCCGTGCACCGCGTAGGTGCAGTGCCAGGTGAGCTGGCCGGTAACCGAAAGGGTGGTCGGGGTCTGCGGGTCGGGCGCCGTCACCTTGAGGCCGCTGGTCTTCGGTGCGCTCCAGTGCACCGAGCCGTCGACGGCGCCCTCGTCCGCGTTGCTCTGCGGGCAGCCCAGCGGCGCGAGTCGCTTCGATGCACTGCAGCTGCGGACGAAGGAGGTTATCGCCGCTTCGACCGCCCGGGTGCCTGCCGTGTTCAGTGTCGCGCGCAGCGTCACGGTAGGTGTGTCTGCCGGGCTGGTTGCGAAGTTGCTGCTTCGATCGGTCACCGTGAAGTAGCGGTTGGTCGAGCCCCAGCTCAGCGGGCCGGGGAAGACGTAGACGACGGACTTGCCTGAGATCGGGAGGCCGAAGAGGCTGGGTTCCGGGACGCCGTCCAGGGCCGAGACGTCGATCGGGTACGCGGTCTGGGTCAGCAGCCAGCGCGAGCCGTGCCTGCTCACGGGGAAGGCAGCGCGCACCGTCCTGTTGCCGAAGCGATAGCTGGCGCTCACGCTCGTCTGGCCGTCGCTCCGCTCGGTGGCGCCGACCGTGATCGCGCTGATCCTGGCAAGAGCGCGCTGCTTGGCCAGCACCGCAGCGGTCAGCAGGGTCGTGTCCGGGACGGCCGTGCCCTGGGCCAGGGCGCCCGCGGCATTGCCTGCGGCCAGGTCGTCGAGGTACGCGCGCACCGCGTCGGCAGGCGGGGCCGACGAGTTTCCGCCCGACAGGGCAAGCCCCGCGGTGACCCCGGCCGCCACCACGACCATGGCGGCGAGGGCCAGCCATGACCGGCGACCGAGCCGGCGGGATCGCCGCCGTGCCGCCGGAGTGGACAGCGGTGGCGGCGGACTGGCGGTGGGCTGGTAGCCCCAGCGATCCAGGTCGGGAGTCGGTTCCCGTGAGCTGGCGTCCATCTACCGACTCCCCACAGGGTCAGCCTAATCCTGGTGGCTGCGGGGTCGCGCCAGCTCGGGGTCGCGTCAGCTCTGGGCCGCCGCCATGATTTCGGCCGGGCGGAGCAGGTCGCCGGCGGTGCCGGCCAGCTCCAGTGCCTTCGCCGCGACCCCGGGCTCCGTCGACGGGTCGATCAGCAGCACGTCGATGCGCTTGCGGGTGCCGCCGGACTCGATGAGCGAGACGAGTAGCGGGTCCTGCTCACGGAAGCCGCCGAACCGCACCGGGTGATCGCCCAGCATCAGCCGGCGCGTCTCGTTGTGCCAGTGGTCGAGGTTGTAGATGACCCGCGAAATGTTGCGGCCGCGGTTGGCGAGCTCGACGAGCAGCGGCTCGATCTCCGTGCTGAGCTCGAGCGAGTGCGGCCACCATGCGGCATCGACGAAACCGTCGGTGCTGATCGGCTCGCGGATGGACAGGCGCGGGGCGGTGTCGAGGAGGGTCATGGCGGGTGTTCCGTCCGATGGGTGCTTCGCGGGAGTGCCCGCCGGCGACGGCTGCCGCGAGGACGGAGACGCGCGCTACCGAGACGGAGCCAAGCGCGTCGCTTGAGCCGAGTGTGGCACAGCCGAGAAGTACGGTGGTGGGACGGCTCGGACAGGAGAATGCGATGACCGATCAGGACACGCCGCGAACGTCGGACCGGGCGCGGCTCGCGATCGAGTTCTACCGCCGCTTCGACGCGGGGGATCGTGCCCATGTCGAGGCACTGCTCACCGATGACTTCCAGTTCTCCAGCCCACCTGACCCCTCCCTCGACCGCGAGGGCTTCTTCGAGAAGTGCTGGCCCGGTGCCGGCCGCGGTGACACCGGGCTGACGTTCGTGCGGCTGATCGAGGACGCGGACGAACTGGTGATCACCTATGAGCGAGACACCGGGGACGGCTCACGGGGGCGCAATACGGAGGTGCTGACCTTCCGTGGCGAGCAGGTCTGCCGCTCCGAGGTCTACTTCGGCTGGACGAGCTAGCGGAGGCTGGTGGGGGTAGTCCAGTTTTGTCCGACGGGTTGTGTTACGTTGTGCCACAACCCGTCGGACAAAACCGGGAGCACCACCGGCTTGAGCGGCGCCGGGCAGCGTGGTGCGGCTAGGCGTCGATCGCGGGTGCGTCGTCGGGTGGACGCTGTTCGCCCGCGCTGCGACGCTGCTCCTTGGCCTCGTCGGCGAGGGCCAGCTGCCAGAGGAAGTCGTTGTACTCGCCCTGGTAGCCGTCCTCGCTGCGGGCAGGAGTCACTGCGCTGTGGGGCATCGCGTAGCCCCGGTAGACCACCGGAGTGCCGTCCGGTGAGGCGCTGGATGTCACCAGGTCGGCCGGGCCGACGTAGGCCGCGACGCCTGAGCTCTGCACGGCCAGTCCGCTGCCGCTGGCGGTGGTCAGGGGCGGGCGGATCGCGTCACGGATCAGCCGGCCCCAGAACCAGAGGGTGACCGCCGCGAAGAACCACCACTGGATGACGTAGCTGAAGTTCTGCAGGTCGAAGTGCCGGCGGTCCGATACCTGTAGCTGCCACCGCCCGAGCAGCACCATGCCCGCCACGGCGCCCCAGAACAGCAGGTGCAGGCCCAGCCAGCGGGGGGCGAGGAACGTGCGCAGCGTCGCGTCGGTACGGATGTTCGACCGGGCACGTCGCCGGAACGGGCTACGCATCGACACCCCCCCTCACTGCGCTCAGAATTCGCCACTCACTCTGACGGTCTCCATGATCCCCCGTTGGGGCGCCGGTGCGAAGCCTGGGTCGGGCGCGCCTCAGCGGAGCAGGCCGCCGAGCAGTTCGCTGACCAGGGGCGCCACCTCGGCCGAGGTGGCGCTGCCCAGCGTGTCGAAGGCGTTGGAGGTCCGGCTCATCACGATCCCGGCCAGGGCGGCGGTGACGATCTCAGCACGCAGCTGCGCATCCGAATACCCTGCCGCGCGGGCCTTCTGCTCCGACGGCCCGACCATCCGTGACAGCAGCAGCTCCATCGCCGCGGACTGCAGTTCGGCATTCTCGTGCGGTCGGACGGCGGCGTAGAGCGTCGGCGTGGAGCCCCGTGCCCCTACCCGCTCTAGGAGCCCGAGCACCCCGTCGGCGCTGCTGAGATCGGCTGGTGGGTCGCTGAGCGGAGCGGTGTCGCGGCGTAGCGCGGCCAGGTACAGCTGTGCCTTGCCGCCGAAGTACCGGGCGATCATCGTCGGGTCCACATCGGCACGCTGGCCGATGTCGCGCACCGTCGTCTTCTCGTACCCACGCTCAGTGAAGAGCTCGCCGGCCGCCTTCAGCAACCGCTCCCGGCTGTCGACGGAGCTCCGCTTGCGCACAGTGGTGGTCTCGCTCATGCGTGCACCCGTCCCGTCGACTCGACACCCTCATCCAGAGTGATGGTGCCCGAGATCGCTGCGTCGGTGTCCTCGAGGATCTCAAGCTCGTCGTCGGCGGTCAGGGGGCGGGGTGTGCGGCGCTCGGGCAGCAGCCAGCTCAGCGCGGCGGCAACCAGCAGCAGTCCTATGGCGACGAGCGCCCCGACCGTGTAGCCGCTGTTGGTGGGTAACTTCGCCCCGGCCGAGGTGTGCGCGGTGAGGATCGTGGCCGTCACGGCGCTACCCATCGAGTAGCCGATGGTCCGCAGCACCTGGTTGAGGGCGAGGGCACTGCTGGTCTCCTCGGCGGGGACGGAACTGACGATCATTCGCGGCATCACCGCGAACGAGCTGCCGATCCCGACGCCGCCGATCCCCATGATCACGAAGATCTCCCAGAGGCTGCCGCGGCCCGTCGCGAAGAGCAGCAGCGACAGTGCGAGGGTGAGGACGCCGAGCGGCAGGATCTGCCCCGGCGTGGCCCACCGCCCCAGGTAGGTGACGAGCTTGCTCGAGCCGAAGCTGAAGGCCGACATCGGCAGCAGCACCAGCCCGCCGACCACGACCGAGGCGCCGAGGCCGTAGCTGATCGCCGTCGGGGTCTGCACGTAGCGGATGATCATCGTCATCAGCATGTACATGCCGATCCCGGCGATGAGGCCGGCGGAGTTCGCGGTGAGCACGGTCCGGTGGCGGAGCAGCCGCAGGTCGACGAGCGGCTCGGCGGTGCGCAGTTCGTGCCAGACCCAGATGCCGACGAGTGCCACCGAGGCCGCGGCCAGCCCCCAGAGGGTGCCCGACGTCCACCCCCAGTCATCGGACTCGCTGATCGCGATGAGCAGGCCAGCCAGCGCCAGACCGAGCAGCAGCGCACCCGGCACATCGAAGACCTGCCGCGGGCGGTGCACGCTCTGGGGCACGACCAGTGCCACCAGCACCATGGCGAGCACGCCCAGCCCGGCCGCCATCCAGAAGCCGGCGTGCAGGTCGAGGTGCTCAGCGATGAGCCCAGTGATCGGGTAGCCCAGTCCGACGCCCACCACGGCGGTGACGGAGAGTGTGGCGAGGGTGGAGCGCGACCGCTTGGGGCTGAGGTGGTCACGAGCCACGCTCATCGCCAGCGGCAGCAGCGCCAGCCCGACGCCCTGCATGGCCCGCCCGACGATCAGCAGAGCGAACACCGTGCCCGGGAGCGCGGCCAGCACGCTGCCCACCACCAGGATCCCCAGCGAGACCAGCAGGACGGGTAGCCGCCGCGGCCCGTCACCCATGCGGCCGACCACCGGTGAGGTGATAGCCCCGACAAGGAGGGTGATCGTCAGCGACCATTGTGCGGTCCCGAGCGAGACGCCGTAGTCGGTGGCGATCGTCGGGATGAGCGGGGAGCCGAGGCTGCTGACCACCGCGATCAGCAGGCCGACGAAGACGAGCACCGGCACCAGCGCCCTGCCTCGCCAGTCCTCGGTGGTGATGAGGGTGGGTGAGGTCAGGCTCGGGGTGCTCACGGTGGTACTCCTGGCTGGTCGAGGCGGCCTAGGCGCGTCTACAAGTGATGTCTACAGCTGTAGACTACGCCGCTTCGAGACCCTCCGACCGGGGAAGTGAACGGGATCACCGACCGCGGCTGCGCAGTGCGTCAGCCGAGGCGGACGCCGTTCTCCAGGTAGGTGGTGCGCAGCAGGAACTCGGCCTCGGGCCCGAGTAGCTCGCCGACGAGCACGAGCACCGCGGCCACGAACCCCGGGCCATGTGACGGGGTGCCCGGGACCAGGTGATGGGCCACCTCGTGCAGCACCACCAGCTCACGCAGCGCCCAGCCGCCGCCCCCCTCGAACGGGGGCAGCGCGATCGTGGCCGTTGCTGGCTCGTAGTGCGCCCGCTGTGCAGCCGATCGCGCGCGCACCGTCACCGACCCGAGGCCGGGCCAGCGCTGCCTGACCCAGTTCAGGGCGAGCACCGCGTCGACGTAGCGCTGTGCGGAGTCGAGGTCGCCGAACTTGCGGTCGTCGGGCACCACGACGTCGGAGCCGAAGAGCTGGATAGTGGGGAACTCGTCGCGCCGGTCGATGATCCTGATGACCTGCGACTCCGCGGCGTAGACCCGGCTGCGTTGCCGATCGGCTGGCTCGGCCACGGCTCAGGCGCCGACCTGACGCCGCCCGGCCGGCAGCTCCGGTGCTCCACCCAGACGGGCGCTGTCGGCGGCGCGCCGCCCAGCCCGCGCGGCGCTCTGGGACGTGCGCCCGCTGCTGGAGTAGCCGCTCCACGAACCCCGTGCCGTGGAGAGCTGCTGGTAGGCCTCGGTGACCTCGAGCGCCTTCTCGGTGAGGGCGAGGGCGGTGCCGGTGGATGCGCTGTCACGGGCGGTGATCTCACGAACCTCGGCGGCACGGGCCTGCTGCAGGCGCTCGCCGATGCGCGCGGCGAAGGCCAGTTGGAAGGAGACCCGGGCGGTGGTTCCATGCACCGCCTTGCGGACGGTGACGAGCCGGCCGCGTTCGTTGCGCTCACGCACGAGCACCGTCTCGTCGCGGTAGGCGCCGGAGCGCAGGTAGAGGTCCGAGGCCCGCACCATCTGGATGACGAGCGAGGCATAGAGCGCCTCGCTCACGTCGATGTCGGAGGGGAAGCCGTAGGCGATGACATAGGTGGAGTTGCGGGCGATGTCGCACTTCAGGTCGTTGGTGAGGCCCACGGCCAGGAAGAGTTGGACGTAGGTGCGCAGCCCGCGCTTGCCGGCCTCGCCGATCTCGATCCGCTTGGCCACCGGCGCCGTGCGACGCTCGGCCTTGGCCGTATGGGCCCGCGCCACCGCGAGGTCGATCGACGTGGCCGTGGCCAACCGCTGCGCAGCCGCCATGAAAGCCTCGGCCTCGTGGGCGTTGTCCGTGGACTCCGCCTGCCGCAGCAGCGCTGCGATCTTGGTCAGGTACTTCTCGTCGCCAGCCATCCCGGTCCATTCTCCCGTAGCCGTCCGCCGTGGGAGCAACACCCTGCCGGGCAGGTCTGACAATTGTC
>JAOPUX010000210.1 GCA_025963285.1 Jatrophihabitans sp. | reverse complement strand
GCGACCCACCCTGCGGTGCCCTCCAGACCGTGATGCCCCGAGTCCGTGCCGACGCCGGCCAGCGGCCACGGCAGCGCGTCGCGGTCGACCTTGCCCGAGGTGCGCACCGGCAGCGTCACCACCTCGGCGAGCGTTGGCACCAGCGCGGCGGGGAGCTCGGCCCGCAGCCGCTCGCGGGCCGCGGCGGCGTCGAACCCCTCGGTCGCCACCACGTAGCCGACGAGCACGTCGCCCCCGGCGGGCGTACGCCGCACCGCCGCGGCGGCGCCCGCGACGAAGGGCAGCGCCTGCAGCGCGGCGTCGACCTCGCCCAGCTCGATGCGCCGGCCACCGAGCTTCACCTGGTCGTCGGCCCGGCCGCGGAACAGCAGACCCTCGCGGTCGAAGACCACCAAGTCGCCGCTGCGGTAGGCACGCTCCCAGCCGAGCGAGGGCATCGGCGCGAACTTCTCGGCATCCTTCATGGGGTCGAGGTAGCGGGCCAGCCCTACGCCGCCGATGATCAGCTCGCCGACCTCACCGTCGGCCACCGGGTTGCCCGCCGCGTCGACCACGGCCAGCAGCCAGCCGTCCAGCGGCAGCCCGATCCGGATCGGCTCGTCCTCGCGCAGCTGGGCGCCGCACGCTACTACCGTCGCCTCGGTGGGGCCGTAGGTGTTCCACACCTCGCGCCCGTCGTCGACGAGGCGGTCGGCTAGCTCGGGCGGGCAGGCCTCGCCGCCGAAGATCAGCAGCCGGACACCGTCGAGCGACTCCTGCGGCCAGAGGGCGGCCAGCGTCGGCACCGTCGAGACGATCGTGATCTGCCGCTTGAGCAGCCAGGGGCCGAGGTCCATGCCGCTGCGCACCAGCGAGCGCGGGGCGGGCACCAGGCAGGCACCGTTGCGCCAGGCCAGCCACATCTCCTCGCACGAGGCGTCGAAGGCCACCGACAGCCCGGCGAGCACTCTGTCGGTGGGGCCGATCGGCTCGTCCTGCAGGAAGAGGGCGGCCTCGGCGTCGACGAACGCCGCGGCGCTGCGGTGCGACACCGCCACACCCTTCGGCGTTCCCGTCGAACCTGACGTGAAGATGATCCAGGCGTCGTCCTCGACGGACGGGCGCGGCTGGGTGCTCGGCGCGGGCCCAGCGTCGAGGTTCGCCAGGTTCGCCAGGTTCGTCAGGTTCGTCAGGTTCGTCAGGTTCGTCAGGTTCGCCAGGTTCGGCAGGCTCGCCAGGGTCGCCGGGTCGAGGACGAGCCGCACCGCGGCCTCGCCGAAGATCAGTGCGGCGCGCTCGGGCGGGTCGTCGGCGTCGACGGGGACGTAGGCCGCCCCGGCCACGAGCACGCCGAGGATCGCCACGTACAGCTCGACGGAGCCGGACGGCACCTGGACGCCCACCCGGTCACCCGGCGCCACGCCCTGTGCCCGCAGACCGTCGGCCACTGCTCGAGCCGCGGTGACCAGGTCGCGGTAGGTGAGCACCCGCGTCCCGTCGTCGATCGCGTCCGCGCCAGGAAAGGTTGCAGCGGTGGCGAGCAGCACGTCGACGAGCGTCCGTGCGACGGGTGCCGCTGCGGCGCTCCCGAGGACACTCCCGCTCACCGGATCGTCGCTCACCCTGGTCCACTCCGTCTCGACGTCTGCGCTTCCCATCCTGGCAGCACGGGGACCTACCGAACCGCATCCGGGTGAACGGAAGGCGACCGGAAGACGAGCCAGCGCATCGCGGCGTACATGTAGCCGGCCTCGCAGACAGCGGCCAGCAGGCGTGAGACCCGGTAGTCGACGCCGACATGGGTCAGCCCGTCGCCGACCCCCAGGATCCAGACGCCGTAGTTCACCGCCACAACCACCACGTAGACGCCGAGCTGAGGCCCTAGCGGGCCGTGCGAGTCGAAGTTCAGCCGGCGGTTGAGCAGGTAGCTCAGCGCGAACGCCACCACGTAGCTGGTCGTGATGCTCGCTGCGAGCGGCCAGCCGAGGCCGCCGTGCAGCAGGGTGAGCAGCCCGAGGTCGACGCTGAACGTGGCCGCGTTGAGCACGGCGAAGCCGAGCAGGCTCGGCGCCACGATGCGGTCCAGCCCCAGTGGCAGCGCGGCTACCGCGCGCGCCATGGCGCGCGCGTAGCCACCGGGGGCGCGTGGGGCGGCCTCGGGTACGCGCGCGTCGGCACCGGGCACCGCTACGGACCGGTCAGCTGCAGCTGCCTACCGCTGGGGGCGGCTCGCTGCGAGGGCGCGGCTGAGCCGCTCGATCCGGTCGATCTCGGCCGAGGTTGCGCTGTCCCGCTCGGCGCGGTCGATCTCGCGGGCCTGGTCGAAGGCACTGGTGACGTCGTGCTGCAGATCAGACATATCGTCCAGGCTAGGCAGCGCGGTGCCCCGGCAGGTGTGTACCGGATGAGCAGCAGGCGAACAGGTCGTGCCGGCGCTGCTGAGATCTAGCCCTTTTCTTGAGTTGCCACGCCCGTTTCGTCACGTATGGTGACGCGAATCTTCGCTGAAGATCATCGCTTTCAGGGCCGTTCGGCCGCGCTATTTCGGGGACGCACCATGAAGACCAGAACTCTCACTGCCGCTATCTGTACCGCGGCCGTGGTGGCCGCGGCCATCGGCATCACCCTCGCCACGACCGGCTCCTCGCAGCTCGGCAGCCGCTCCGTCCCGGGGATCCCCGCCATCGCTCCGGTGGCCAAGGCCGCGTCCAACGAGGCGGTCGACCGCAGCTACGACGTGGGCCACGGCAACAGGGTCTACGCCTTCTGGCACCAGGGCGAGAAGAACGTCCCCTGGGTGATCAAGGTGCACGGCGGCTACTGGGAGAGCGGCAGCGGCCATCGCTCCGACATGCTCGACTGGGGGGTTCACGAGCAGTCCCGCGGCTATGCGGCCTTCACCGTCGACTACCGGCTGATCCCGTCGGTGCACTGGCCCACCCCCGAGCTAGACGTCGAGACGGCGATCCGCTTCATCCGGGCCCACCTCACCAGCTGGGGCCTCGACCCGTCGCGCGGTTTCATCATCGGCAGCTCGGCCGGCGGCCTGCTCGCCTCGGTGGCCGCCCTCGAGCTCGGCGGCTTCGCCGGCGTCATCACCCTCGCCGGGGCCGTCGACCCGTATGAGGAGTACCTGCACGACCCGAACCCCAAGCTCCGTAGCGCGGCCCTGATCCTGATGGACGACAAGACGCCCGCGCAGGACCCCAAGACATGGCAGGACGCACGTGCGGTTAGCCATCTCGGCACCTACCGGCCGCCGTTCCTCATCCTCCACTCGCTGCACGACGCCACGGTCAACGTGGAGACGGCCCGCAGGTTCTACGGCGAGCTGATCGCGGCGCACTACAAGGCAACGCTCGACATCGTGCCGGGTGACACCCATCCGCCCACTTCGGTCGCAGCCATGGACGACGCCGACGACTGGATGGATCACCTGGCGCATCAGCCCAGCAAGGCGGTGAAGGTCCGCGCGAACAAGTAGGCGCTCAGCGGTGCCCCGATGAGCCGTGCTCAGGGTCCGACCCCCCGAATCTATGGGATCATCGTCAGTTGTGACTGCCGTATCGGATCGCGCTGCGATCGAGCTGCAGCGCCCGGGTACGCCCAGGCCTCGGCTGCGGCCGGCGGCCGTTGATCTCGGTCCGGCCCTCTTCGTCCTGGCCAACAGCATCGCCTTCCTGATCGTCCGCCCCGGGGTGAACGATCTGTGGGCCGCTCGCGCGCGCGCCTCTGCCGCCGCCCACGGCGTCGGGCTGACCTACTGGTTCTCCTGGTTCGGCGGTGGTGCCACCCCGGGCAACTACTCGGTGCTCACCCCCTACGTCTCGGCGGTCATCGGCGCCGAGATGCTCGGCGCGCTCTGTGCCCTGGCCATCAGCGCCGGGGCGTGGCTGCTGCTGCGCGGCTCCGCCCATCCCACCGCCGCGGCCGCCGTCGTCGCCGTCGGGGTCAGCGCCAATCTGTGGAGCGGGCGCATCCCGTTCCTCTTCGGCACCCTCTTCGCCGTGCTGGCCTTCGCCGCGGCACGCGCCCGGCGCCCAGCGTTGGCGGCGGCGCTCGGCATCGTCTGCGTCTTCTGTTCGCCGGTGGCCGGCGCCTTCCTGGCCCTGGGCCTCGGCGGCACCTTCATCTCCGAGCCGACCAAGCACTACCGCCGGATCTGCCTCACCACCATCGCGGCCGTCTTCGTCGCCCTGGTCTTCGTCGCGGTGGCCTTCGGCAACCCGGGGCCGGAGAACTTCTCGCTCTGGCTCACGCTCGAGCTCCTCGGTGGCCTCGCCCTCTGCCTGCTGGCCAAGCCGGCGCCGTGGGTACGCACGACCATCTGGCTCTCGTTCGTGGTCGTGGTGCTCCTCTTCCTGATCCCGAACGGCCTCGGCTCCAACATCATGCGCTGGGGCTGGTTCTACGTGCCGGTGGCGGTCGTCGCCACCTCCAGCCGGCGCCTGCTCATCAGCCTGGCGCTGGTGGCCACCCTGGTCGGTGCCGGCGTACAGGCCACGGTTGCCGACCTCATCAACTCCAGCGACCCGACCTCGACGGTGGCCTTCTACCAGCCGCTGGCCAGAGAGCTCGACACCCTGCCGGGCCTGGCCACCTACCGGCTCGAGGTGGTGGCCCACGGCTTCTCGCACGGCTCGCACGCCGGTGACGAAGCCCTGCTCAACCACGCGATGCTCGCCCGCGGCTGGGAGACGCAGGAGGATCAGGCGCTCAACGCGATCCTCGGATCGAAGAGCCTCGATGCGGTGTCGTTCAAGGCCTGGCTCGACAACAACGCGGTCGGCTACGTCGCCATCCCACGACAGCAGGTGAAGTCGAGCCCCGAGTACGACATCATCGCCGACCAGACACCCGGCTACCTGCACCAGATCTGGCAGAGCGTCGACTGGCGCCTCTTCCGGGTCAGCGACGCCAGTGCGGTGGTGCAGGCGCCGGCCACGGTGATCGCGCGCGGCCAGGCACGCCTGGAGGTGAGCATCCCCTGCACCTGTGCGATCGCGCTGCGGCTGCGGTACTCGAAGTTCCTGCAGGCGCAGCTGGTCGGCAGCGGCATCCCAGCGCGGATCACCAACGACGGCTCGGGGTTCAGCATCGTCACCACCACCCGTCCGGGCAGGTATTACCTCCAGGGCAAGCTGAGCGGATTGTTCAACTAAGCCTCACCAGTAAGTCGCGTGGAACACCGCCGCCCGTCGCACCCCGTGGCGATGGTCGAGTCATGCGCATCGCGCTGGTTGCAGAGACCTTCACCCCTGCGGTGAACGGCGTCGTCAACTCCGTCATCCAGGTGGCGGACCAGCTGGCCTCCCGAGGTCACCACCCCATCGTGGTGGCGCCGACGGGTGAGCCCTACCGAAGCAAGAGCGGACACCAGATCGACGTGGTGCGGGTGCCGTCGGTGACGCTGCCCGGCTACCGCGGGCTGTCCATCGCACGTCCGTCCGCCGACCTCGCCCCCGTACTGGCCGAACTCGACCCCGACGTCGTGCACCTCGCCTCGCCCGTCGTGCTCGGCTGGTCGGCCGTGCAGGCCTGCAAGGCGCTCGACATCCCGTCGGTGGCCGTCTTCCAGACCGACCTGTCGGCCTTCGTCACCCGCTACCGGATGGGGCTCAGCGCGCCGCTCGTCTGGTCGCGGCTACGCCGGCTGCACAACGCCGCCGACCTCACCCTCGTGCCGTCCAGCTCCACGGCCTACCAGCTTCGCCGGCAGGGCATCGGTCCGCTGGCGCTCTGGACCCGTGGCGTCGACCGCGAGCTCTTCAACCCCGCGCACCGCGACGAGGCCTGGCGCAGCTCGCTGGGCGGCCAGAAGCTGATCGTCGGCTTCGTCGGGCGCCTGGCTCCGGAGAAGCGGGTGGAGCTGCTCGAGCAGGTCAGCCGCCTCGACGGGGTGCAGCTGGTGATCGTCGGCGACGGGCCGCGCCGCAAGAGCCTGGAGCGGCTGATGCCCCGCGCGCACTTCACCGGGCAGCTCGTAGGGCCGGAGCTCGGCCGAGCGATGGCCGGCTTCGACCTGCTCGTCCACCCCGGCGCGGACGAGACGTTCTGCCAGGTCGTGCAGGAGGCGCTCTGCGCGGGCGTGCCGGTGATCGCGACGGCATCGGGCGGCCCGCTGGACCTCGTGCGGCACGGTGAGAACGGCTGGCTCTGGGCAGGCGACGATCCGTCGATGCTGGCCGCGCAGGTGGCGGCCGTCCGAGACGACCCGGCCGAGCGCGCCGAGGTTGCCGCCCGCGCCCGGCCCTCCGTCGTGGGACGCACCTGGGCTGTGGTCACCGAGCAGTTGCTCAACCACTACCGGCGCGTCATCGCGATGCACGACGCCCCCGGCGTGCTGCCCCGCCGCGCCTGAGCCCTACCTACTTCAGGTGATCGGCGAGGGTGCCCTGCTCACCGAAGAGCTGCGCCGACCAGTACGCGATCAGCTCGCTGTTGTCGTTGTCGTCGGGGTGGAAGCCGGGCTTGTTGTAGGCACGCAGCTTGGTGATGACGTCGCGCTCCACGAACGGTGAGTGACGCAGGGCCGCGACGCTCTTGAGCAGCCGGACCGGGTTCCGCGCCGCCTTGTCGCGCGCCAGCGAGTGGATGGTGTGCATAGTGACGGCGAAGAGGAACGTCACCGTGGTGACCCGCATGGCGCGCACCCGCAGCTTCTCGTCGCCCACGGCGGTCTGGAAGACGTCGAAGGCGACGGCCTTGTGCTCGGACTCCTCCAGGGCGTGCCAGAGCAGCATCGAGCGCACCTCGTTCGTGCCGAGCAGCGCCTGTGCCTTCTCACTCGTCAGCAGCTTCTCGGCCAGGGTGGCCGTGTAGTGCTCCAGCGCCGAGGTGACGGCGAGGCAGTAGGCGGGGCCGAAGAGCCGCTCCTCGCGCTGCAGCCCCTTCTTCACGAAGCCGTCCACGAAGCGTGTCGGGTACCCCATCGCCTGCAGGCGCTCGTTGAGGGCGCGGTGCTCGCGGCCGTGGGTGACCTCCTGACCGATGAAGCCGGCCACCTGCTTCTTCAGCTCGGGATCGGTGATCTGCTCGGAGTAGTGCCGCACCGAGCGGACGAAGAAGTCCTCGCCCTCCGGGAAGGTCGCCGAGAGCATCGACACGATGTGGCTCATCACCAGGTCGCCGCTGACGTAGTGCCGGTTGAAGCCGCCGTCGGGGTAGTTGAAGCCGATCCGGCGGGTACGGACGTCCCGCTGCGGGATCACCTTGCGTAGTGCGGTCATGGAGTGCTCCTGTCGATGGGGTGCGATCAGCGGGCGAGGGAGCCGAGGGGGAGATCGGTGACTGGCAGCGACAGCAGCGCGCCGACCAGGCCGCGCACCGCCCTGCGGCGGCCGAGCGGGTCGTCGTCCACCATGTTCTGCAGTGCCAGCCCGCTGAAGAGGGCTACGACGGCGCTGAGCACCTCGTCGAGGAACGGGCGGTCGGCGTAGTCGGGGAAGCATTCGAGGAAGACCGAGCGGGTGAGCTCCGCGATCTGCTCCCCCGTGCCGGCGAGGCTGCGGCGCAGCTCGCGGTGCGTGCGGGCGGCGACGTCCAGCTCGACGATCGCCGCGAACGTGCTGCTCTCGAAGAACGACCAGAGCACGTCTAGAGCCTGCTGGATCGTCCGCTCGCCCTGGGGGATCGCGGCGAAGCGCTGCCGGAACTCCGCGGCTCGCTCGTCGATGAGGCGCTGCCCAGCCGCCACGACGAGGTCGGTCTTGCTCGGGAAGTGATGGGCCAGCGCGCCCCGCGAGACACCGGCCCGGCGCACGACGTCGTTGGTCGAGAGGCCGCCGTAGCCCGACGCGGCGAGGCAGTCGATGGTGGCGTCGAGCAGCCGTCCCCGCATCGCCTCGACGCGCTCGGCCTGGCTCTGCCGCTCGCGCGGCGAGGCGTCGGGCCCATGGTGGCTGTGCGGACGAGGACTCACCCGTCGAACGATAGGTGCGAACTTACAAACAGGCAAGCCTGCCGGTAATTGGATCGATCGTGCAACTTTCACCGTCGCTGGGCGGATAGAACTTGCACAATCGGAGCGTGACGCTGACGTTCCCCTGACAATCGGAAGCTAGCCTCGGAGGATGACCGCGCCGGAGAGCCAGCGTGGTCTCGTGCTGGTCGTCGAAGACGAGGCCGCGATCGCCGACGTCATCAGGCTGAACCTGGTCAAGGCCGGCTACGGGGTGCACGTCGAGCGCAGCGGCGACGCCGGCCTGGCCGCGGTGCGCAGTCACCGTCCGGTCGCCGTGGTACTCGACGTCGGGCTGCCCGGCATCGACGGCATCGAGGTCTGCCGGCGTCTGCGCGCGGCCGACGACTGGACACCCATCCTCTTCGTCACCGCCCGCGACGACGAGGTCGACCGCATCGTCGGGCTGGAACTCGGTGCGGACGACTACGTCACCAAGCCCTTCTCACCGCGCGAGCTGGTGGCCCGCGTGACGAGCGTGCTGCGCCGGACCCGCGGCGAGGCGCAGGCCCCTGCGGAGCTCTCCATCGGAGCCCTGCGCGTCGACCCGGCACAGCACCGGGTCTTCGCCGGAGCCGACGAGGTCGGTCTCACCGCTACCGAGTTCGAGCTGCTCGCCTTCATGATGCGACGGCCCGGCTGGGTCTTCAGCCGCGAGCAGCTGCTCAGCGAGGTGTGGGGCTACGCCCCGATGGCGAGCATGCGCACGGTGGACGTCCACATCGCCCAGCTGCGGGGCAAGCTCGGCGCAGCGAGCCCGATCCGCACCGTCCGGGGGGTTGGCTACTCCGTCGACGCCGGGCAGGCCACGCCGTGAGACGAACCTCCCTCGGGGCGCGGATCACCGCGCTGGCCGTCGGCATCGCGCTCGTGACCGGTCTGCTCTCCGGCGTGCTCGCCATCAACCTGATCCACTCCTCCGGACAGGCGAGTGCCCGGCACCAGCTCAGCCAGCTAGCCGACGCCACCGAGGCCAGTCTCGACCGCACTGCCGCCGGCGCGCTCGCCCAGCGCCGCGCCAAACGGGTGCTGGCGGTGCTCGGCATCCAGTACGGCGACTACGGCCCGCGCGGAGGCGTCTCCGGCGATCCGCTCGCCACTGCCGCGCTCACCAGCGCGGATCTCGCCCGGCTCAGTGCCACCGGCTCGCTCTCGGCCAGCCGGACGGTCGACGGCAGGCCGGTCTACGTCGAGGCACGGTCGGTGGGTAGCCAGGGCATCGTGCTCGTCCAGCCCCGCTCGGACGCCACCGCCGTCAACAACACCGCCCTGCGCCGGACCCTGCTGTCCATCCTCGTCGGCGTGGCCGTGGCCGCGCTCGTCGGCGGCCTCACCGCACGCCGCCTCGCCCGCCCCCTGCGCCGCACCGCCGCTGCGGCGCACGCGCTTGCCCAGGGTCACCGCGACGTCGTCGTCGTCCCGGAGGGGCCGGCCGAGGTGGCCGACGTGGCCGAGGCGATTACCTACCT
>JAOPUX010000194.1 GCA_025963285.1 Jatrophihabitans sp. | reverse complement strand
TCGGCGCTGTCATCGATGTCAGCGGCCTCGTCGTCGACCTCTGCGGCCGGCTCGTCGGGGTCGTCGTTCTCGTCGCCCTCACCGTCACCGTCGGCCGCACGGGGGCCGGCACTGGTGCCGCGGCCGCGTCGACCCCGGCGGCGGCGCTTGCGCGCTGCACCGGTGGCCTCGTCGGCGGCCGCCTCGCGGACGTCCTCCGGCTCGGCGGTCTCGTCATCGGCCTCGACCACCAGCTCGGCGTCGGCAGGGGTGGGCTCGGAAAGCTCCGGCTCGCTGGGCGCCGGGGCGCCTGCCGGAGCGGTGGCGGCGCGGCGGCGACGCGGGGCACGGGCCACGGGCTCGTCGGCCGGGGCCTGGAAGAGCACGGGCGGAGCCGCCATGGCCGGGGCGTCGGCCTCAGCCACCACGGTCGCATCGGACTCGACCTCGGCTGCCTTGGCCCCGGTGACGGACTTGGTGACGGACTTGGTGGCGGACTTTGCGGGCTTCTTCGCGGCCTTCCTGGCCGCCTTCTTCGCCGGAGCGGCTGCGGCCTCGGGGCCACCGAGGGGCTCGTCGCTGGCCGGCCCGTCGGCCGGCGGCTCGGCAGCGGAGGCAGCGGGGGTCTCGTCGGCAGTGGGCTTGACAGCCGGTGAGGCCGCGGCCTTGCGGGGGGCCCGCTTGCGCGGGGCCGGCGCCGAGCCGGTCTCGGCACCATCGGCCGCAGGAGCCTCTGCAGCCGGGGTCGTTTCGGCGGCGGGCGCCGCCTTCTTCGCCGCGCGCTTGCGCGGGGCCTTCACCGGTGCGGCCGGGGTGGGGTCGTCGGCCGGAACGGCGAAGGGGTTCGTGATGTCTGAATCGTCGGAATCGAGCATTGCTCGCAGCACTCCGTTTCTAGGCCCCCGGGCGCGATTCGCTGTCACCGATTCGCGACCGCACAGAGGCGGTTGTGGCGGCCTGTCCTGTCGGACGGGCCACTAAGTCTGTGGTGGCTCAAGTGTCTGAGGTAGAGCTACGACAACGCCTGCGTAACCTTGCGGTCGGGGGCAAATGGGTCGCCCACCGATCCCGAATCGTCGAGCGGTCCCTGCGCCACGCGCACCGCACTAGGTGCGGCGTCGAGGGCGAGACCAGCGACGACTCGCAACGCAGCGAGTACGTCATCGGGTCGAACGGTAGGGGTCACCTGCCGGACAACCATGTCCAGTATCGCACGTCCGGAATCAGGACTTCCGTCGGCGCCCCGCGACACGACGGCACTGACAACCGGGCCGCGCGCGTCAAGGGTGCGCCGGCCCTCCTTGGTCAGCCGTTCGACGGGCAGCTCGGCCAGGGCGAGAAAGGCCTCCAGCGCGGCGGCGAGGGCGTCATCGCTGACCCCGGGAAGCTCGACGCGCCAGTGCGAGGCCTCCATCCGCGACGCCAGCGACCCTGGGCCGGCGGTGACGGCCTCCACGACGTCCAGGCCAGCGGGCAGCGCGTCGTCGATGGCTTGCCGGAGCACCTCGACGTCAACGGCGACGGCCAGGCCGATCTCGAGGTACTCGCCCTCGCTGGCCACCCCGGTCGGCGCGGCGCCTACGTAGCTGATCTTGGGGTGCGGCGAGAAGCCGGCCGAGTAGGCCATCGGCACCTCCGCACGGCGCAGCGCCCGCTCGAAGGCCCGGGCGAAGTCCCGGTGCGAGGTGAACCGGAGCCGGCCCCGCTTGGTGTAACGCAGCCGCACTCGCTGCACCACGGGCGGTGGCGGAGGGCCTTCCGGGGTGCGACGAGCCATACGGCCAGTCTGCCCTATCCGCGCGGGGGGGCCCGACGCGTCACGTGTAGGCGAACAGTGCTGCCGGGGTCACCGAGCTGGTGCCGCCACTGGTCTTGACGGTGAGGTGGCCGCTGGTGCCCGCCGTGGCGTGCTTCGGGGCCGTCACCGTGACCTTGGTGCCGCTGACCACCGCGACCTTCGACGAGACCGCCCAGACGTAGGCGTTGCTGACCCCGTAGAAGCCGTAGCCGGTGACCGTCACCGCCGTGGTTGCCGTGTGCTTTCCACTGGCGGGCGAGAGGCCGGTGACCGTCGGAATGGTCGGGATGGCCGCACCCGACTTCGGGGAGGCGAAGTTCTCCCAGATCGCCGCCCAGGCGGTGCAGCCGTGGAAGCGGGGGTCGGCGCCGCCCGCGGCGCCCATGAACCGTTGGGTGCCGGCCTTCGAGGACTGCAGGATGTCGACACGGTGTCCCCAGCAGCCGGCTGGCTTGGCCTTCGTGCAGTCCAGGTTCGACGGCTTCGAGCCGTCCTTGTTCAGCCCGTCGTCGTACATCCACCCGTAGTAGGCGGCCAGCACGTTGGCGTACTCGCCCGAGCCGGTGGCCCAGTTGGCGGCATACAGCGACTCCGCCTTACCTGCGATCTTGGCGACCAGCCCGGGGTCGGCGTCGGACTTGACTCCCCCGATTGCTGCCGTGTTCAGCGTCGAGTTCAGCCCCAGCACCGGCTGCTGCCCGTAGTAGGCCCGGTCGACGTTCGTGAGCACCAGCAGCTGCTCCACCGAGGTGAGCTTGAGGAAGTTCGCCGGCAGGCTGTAGGTGGTGCCGTTCACGGTCTTTCGCGCCACGTTCAGCGCGCCCAGCACCTTCGTCGAGCAGGCCAGGCTCGACGGCGAGCTGCACTCCGAGTACCACGGTAGTGCGATGTTGTACTTCGGATTGACCTGCTTCGGAGCCGTCGCCGACGCGGCGGCAGGCGCCAGCACGACGGCCGACGCGACGAGTGCGAGCACGCAGACGAGACGGACGGACGAGCGGCCGAACATCGGAATCTCCACAACTAGGGACTCGGGGGGTGTCCCTGCACCCGCAGTGTCCCGTCAGCCACCGAATCGCACAACCGACGGATCGATGACCGGGCGTTCGCTCTGGCCGCCGACTTTGTGCGCGCTGCCCGCGCTGCCGGACCCCGCCCGCACCGTCGGCGCGCACAAAGTCAGGCCGCCCGCACCGGCACCGCGCACAAAGTCGGCGCGCACAAAGTCGGCGCGCACAAAGTTAGCTCTGCGTGCCGCCGTCGATGAGCAGCGTCGTACCCGTGATGCTGCGGGCGGCGGGCGAGGCTAGATAGGCGATCGACTCGGCGATCTCCTCCGGGGTCACCCACTCCGGCAGCACGCTGCCGAGCCGGCCGAGCAGGCCCGGATCGATGTCGGTGGGCATCGTCGAGGCCACGCCGTGCACGAGCGGGGTCATCACGCTGCTCGGGCAGACCGCGTTCACCCGCACGCCCTTGGCCGCCAGCTCGAGCGCCATCGACTTGGTCAGCATCACCAAGCCGCCCTTGGCCGCGCAGTAGGCCGCGGTGTAGGCCTGCCCCTTGAGGCCGGCGATCGAGGCCACGTTGATGATCGACCCCTTCCGCTCGATCAGCGACGGCAGTGCCGCCTGGCTGACGAGGAACGGACCGGTGAGGTTGACGGCCAGGTGCTGGTTCCAGTCCTCCAGCGTCGTCTCCTCCACGTGGGAGAAGCGGACGATGCCGGCGACGTTGGCCAGGATGTCGATGCCGCCCAGCCGCTCGATCGCCGCTGCCACGAACGAGGTCACCGATGCGGGATCGCTGACGTCACCGTGCAGCAGCTCTCCACCGTCGCCGGTGAGATCGACACCCACCACCTGCGCGCCCTCAGCGGCGAAGAGCTCGGCGGTGGACTTGCCGATGCCCGAACCGGCGCCGGTGATCAGGACGGTCTTGCCTGCGAATCGGGTCACGGCACCTCATAGGTCAAGTGATGGGACAGCTCCCCGACATGATCGACAAGAAAGCACCGGCGCGCGAATCGCCACGCGCCGTCGGCGAGGGCGAACTCGTCGCGGTAGCGGCCGGTGATGATCGGCTGCAGCGGCATCCCGGGCACCGCCTGGAAGACGACGTAACTCGACCGCACCGACGCCGACGGGCCGTCGACGGTGATGATCGGGTTGGCCGTGATGTGCCGGGTGCGGGGCGAGCCGTCGTAGAGCCGGGTGCCGTTCTCGTAGAGCGCCTGCACCTGCGCGGCACCGGCCGCGAACACCGCGCCGTCGGAGGTGACCAGCGAGGCGTCGGCGAAGAGCTCGCCCACCGCCGGCCAGTCGGCGGCGTCCATCAGTTCGGTGTAGCTGCCGAGCAGGTTGCGGATGGCCTCGTGCGCATCGGACATCCCGCTGTCCTACCAGAAGCGGGCCCGATCAGACAGGCGGAGCTGCCGCCAGCTTCGGGCCGCTGACGAGCGGCAGCAGGCTGCGGCCGGTGGGGCCGATCTGGATGTCGGTGCCCAGATTCGAGCAGACGCCGCAGTCGAAGCACGGGGTCCAGCGGCAGTCGTCCTGCTCGAACTCGCCCAGCGCGTCCTGCCAGTCGTCCCAGAGCCACTGCTTGTCCAGGCCGGAGTCGAGGTGGTCCCAGGGCAGCACCTCGTCGCCGTCACGCTCCCGGGTCGTGTACCAGGCGAGGTCCACCGGGCCGCCGGCGAAGACGTCCTCGGCCGCGGTCATCCAGCGGGCGAAGGAGAAGTGCTCGCTCCAGCCGTCGAAGCGGCCGCCCTGCCGCCAGACCTCCTCGATCACCGCACCGACGCGCCGGTCGCCACGCGAGAGCAGTCCCTCGACGAGCGAGGGCTCGCCGTCGTGGTACCGCATCCCGACGTTGCGCCCGAGGGACTTGTTGGCGTTGATCGCCTCGCGGAGCTTGCGCAGCCGGTTGTCGACCACCTCCGGTGAGGCCTGGGCGGCCCACTGGAACGGGGTGTGCGGCTTCGGGACGAAGCCCCCGATCGAGACGGTGCAGCGGATGTCCTTGTGCCCGGCGGCCTCGCGACCCGCCCGGATCACGTCATGGGCCATCTCCGCGATCTCGAGGACGTCCTCGTCGGTCTCGGTGGGCAGGCCGCACATGAAGTACAGCTTCACCTGCCGCCAGCCCTGGCCGTAGGCGGCCGAGACGGTGCGGATCAGGTCGTCTTTGCTCACCATCTTGTTGATGACCCGACGCAGCCGCTCCGAACCACCCTCGGGGGCGAAGGTCAGCCCGGAGCGCCGGCCGTTACGGCTGAACTCGTTGGCGAGGTCGATGTTGAACGCGTCGACCCGGGTGGAGGGTAGCGACAGCGAGACGCGGTCGTCGGCGTAGCGGTCGGCGAGCTGCTTGGCGATCGGCCCGATCTCGGAGTGGTCGGCGCTGCTCAGCGACAGCAGCCCCACCTCCTCGAAGCCGGTGGCCTTCAGGCCGGCGTCGATCATGGCCCCGATGCCCTCGATGGAGCGCTCGCGCACCGGACGCGTGATCATGCCGGCCTGGCAGAAACGGCAGCCACGAGTGCAGCCGCGGAAGATCTCCACCGACATCCGCTCGTGCACGGTCTCGGCCAGCGGCACGAGCGGGGTCTTCGGGTACGGCCACTCGTCGAGGTTCATCACCGTGTGCTTGGTGACCCGCGCGGGCACGTCCGGGTGGTTCGGCACGACGGACTCGAGCTGGCCGTCGGCCCGGTAGGTGACGTCGAAGAAGCGCGGGACGTAGACGGCCCCGGTGCGCGCCAGGTGCAGCAGCAGTGCGTCGCGGCCACCAGGCGAGCCGTCTTCCTTGAAGTCCCGAACGATGTCGGTGATGAGGCCGATCGCCTCCTCGCCGTCGCCCAGCACGGCCGCGTCGATGAAGTCCGCGATCGGTTCGGGGTTGAAGGCGGCGTGCCCGCCGGCCACCACGATCGGGTCGTCCTCGGTCCGGTCGGCGGCGTGCAGCGGGATGCCGGCGAGGTCCAGGGCGACCAGCAGGTTCGTGTAGCCCAGCTCGGTGGAGAAGCTGACGCCCAGCAGGTCGAAGGCCCGGACGGGGCGGTGGCCGTCGACGGTGAACTGCGGGATGCCGTCCTCGCGCATCAGCTTCTCGAGGTCCGGCCAGACGGCGTAGGTGCGCTCGGCCAGCGCGTCGGCCCGCTCGTTGAGGACCTCGTAGAGGATCTGGACGCCCTGGTTCGGCAGCCCCACCTCGTAGGCGTCCGGGTACATCAGCGCCCAGTGCACGGCTGCGGCGTCCCAGTCCTTGACCTGAGCGTTCAGCTCGCCACCGACGTACTGGATGGGCTTGCTGACCTTGGGCAGCAGGCCCTCGAGACGGGGGAAGAGCGATTCAACAGGCACGACAACATGCTACGGACCTCGTGGGAGCATCAGAACCGTGCGAACCCCTCCCCCGCCGGTTTTCCTGCTGGGGAGCATGTTCTCGGTGCAGTTCGGCTCGGCCTTCGCCGACAAGCTCTTCGCCCAGGCAGGGCCGGCCGGCACCGTTCTGATGCGCCTGGGACTGTCGGCCCTGATCCTGATCGTGGCCGTCCGCCCCCGGCTGCGCGGCCGCACCCGCGCCGACCTCTACGCGGTGGCTGCCTACGGGCTCGTGCTCGGCACGATGAACTGGACGTTCTACGAGGCCCTGCACCGGCTACCGCTGGGGGTGGCCGTCACGATCGAGTTCACCGGGCCCCTGGTGGTGGCCGCGGTCGGCTCCCGGCGGCTGCTCGACGGCCTCTGGGTACTGCTCGCCGCGGCTGGCGTCCTGCTGCTGGCCTTCGGGGGGAGCCACCACGGCGTCACCACCGCCGGGGTGCTGCTGGCGCTCGGCGCCGGGGCCTGCTGGGCCGGGTACATCCTGACCTCCAAGCGGGTCGGCACGACCTTCTCGACCATGGACGGCCTGTCGATCGCACTCTGTTTCGGCACGCTCGTGGCACTGCCAGCCGGGATAGTCGAGGGCGGCTCCGCGCTGGGCCGACCCTCGGTGCTGCTAGGTGGGCTGGCGGTGGCCGTCCTCTCCTCGATCGTCCCGTACTCGCTGGAGCTCACCGCGCTGCGCCGGATCAGCGGCGCCACCTTCGGGCTGCTGATGAGCCTGAGCCCGGCCGTTGCGGCCCTCGCCGGAGTTGTCACCCTCGGGCAGCATCTCTCGACCGTGCTGCTGGTGGCCCTTGCCCTCGTGGTGGTGGCGAGCATCGGCACTACCCTGAGCTCCCGCTCGGGCGTGGCGGCCGCGGTTGGCGCCGACCTGCCGGTGCCCTGATCGGCACGCGCGAATTGCCTGATCAAGGTGGGCAAGGTGTACTGAGGATGAACTCTGCTGTGGTCCGGATGTGAAGGGCCGCGGAGCCGCCCGACTCGCCAAGAGGCACCTCATGAAGCGACCTGTCCGAACCCTGCTCGTCGTCGTGGCCGCGGCAGCACTGGCCGCGGTCGGGCTGAGCGCCCCGGCAGGCGCCGCAACCTCCTCGAGCCACCCCTACTCCGACCCGGTCTGGTTCCCCGTGCACGTCGCCACCAGGGTCGGCTGCATCGGTCCGGGCAGCGCCCCCAACCCCGGCGGCGGCAAGACGTGCGCGGCCGATCACGCCGGCTACTTCGGCATGAACATCAACGTCGTCCCGTCCGGAAGCACCTACCCCACCGCGGGCATCTACGCCGCCGGCGCGGGGCTGGTCATCGGCGTGGTGTCGAACCTCGCGTGTACCGCCGGCACTACCAGCGCAGGCAATTACGTGGCCGTCTCGCACGGCGCCGGCGTCGTGACGATGTACGAGCACCTCCGCTCGATCCCGGTGAAGACCGGGCAGCTCGTCACGGCAGGTCAGCTGCTCGGCTACGCCAGCAACACGGGCTCCTCCTGCTCCGCCAAGCCGTACACCGACTTCGTGATCCGCGTCGACGGCGGCGGCTACCAGGACAAGACCAAGGCCATCACCACCCTCAAGGCCTGCGTGGGCGGCAAGACCCAGAGCTGGCCCTCGGCGATCAAGAGCAGCTACACGTCGTGGATCAAGGTCCCGTACCTCACCGCCATCCCGACCTCGGCCACCGGCTGCGGGCAGACCACGGCACCGGTCACCTATTCGAAGCCGGGGGTCAAGGCCAGCTCCACCAGCGCCGGCCACGTGACCGTCAGCTGGTCGTCCACCCACGCCACGGGTACCGAGATCCAGGAGATGATCTTCCGGCCGAGCACCGGCAAGTACGACGTCCCGTGCTCGGGCAACATCAGCAGCTGCAGCGTCGGCTACACCAACGTCCCGACCACGACGACGGTGGTCAGCAAGACGCTCACCGGCCTCATCAGCAAGCGGAAGTACGAGTTCCGCATCACCCGCCGCAACGCCGTGGGGTGGAGCCTCTGGAGCTCCTGGGTCGTGGTGACCGTCAAGTAGGGCGGTCAGTCCTCGGCCAGCGAGTGCCGGCGGATCCCTTCGAGCACGCCGAGCGCGAGCCCCTGGGCGAACATCGACGAGCCGCCGTAGGAGACGAAGGGCAGCGGCAGGCCGGTGACGGGCATCAGCCCGATGTTCATGCCGATGTTCTGGAACGCCTGGAAGGCGAACCAGCAGACGATGCCGACGGCAATCAGCTGGCCGGTGCGGTCGGCGCGGCGGGCGATGCGCAGCCCCCGCCAGCAGAGCACGGCGAAGAGCGCGATGAGTACCGCGCCGCCGAGCAGCCCGAACTCCTCACCGGCCACCGAGAAGACGAAGTCGGTCTGCTGCTCGGGCACGAAGCCGCCGTTGGTCTGCGGGCCGTGGAACAAACCGGTGCCGAAGAGGCCGCCGTTGGCGATGGCGATCTGGGCCTGGTGGACGTTGTAGGCCGCGCCCTGCAGGTCCTTGTCGGGATGGGTGAACGAGGCGAAGCGGGCCAGCTGGTAGTCGGCGAGCATCCCGGTCTTCACCACCAGGATCGCCACCAGCACCGTGGCCAGGATCAGCCCGATCGTCCAGCGGGCGCGGACACCGGCGGCGATCAGTACGCCGAAGGAGGCGGCGGCCAGCACCATGGCCGAACCGAGATCGGGCTGCAGCATCACCATGCCCAGCGGCAGCGCGATGAGGATCAGCGCGAGCAGCACGTCGCCGGTGGTGGGCGGCAGGTGCTCGCGGTGGCGGGCCCGCACCGAGAAGAGCACGGCCAGGCCGATGATCAGCCCGAGTTTCATGAACTCCGAGGGCTGTACCTCGAAGCCGGCACCGAGGGTGATCCAGGCATGGGCCCCGTTGATCGTGCTGCCCACCGCGAAGACGGCCAGCAGCCCGAGCACGCCCAGCACGTACAGCACCGGTCCGGTGACGCGCAGCATGCGCAGATCCAGCCGGGAGGCCAGCACGGCGAGGCCACCGGCGATCAGGATGTTGACCAGGTGCCGGTACAGGAAGCCGTTGGGGTTCCCGCCCGCCGCGCGGGAGACGTCACGCGTGGCCGCCCAGACAAGCACCGCGCCGCAGAGGGCAAGGGCCAGCGCCGCCGCCGCGAGCACCCCGTCGAAGCCACGGCGCCGGACCCGGGCCGGCTCGCCGAGCGTCAGGGAGAACGGCGCGCGGGGGTCGCGGGCCGACAGCACCGAGCTCACTTGCCGCTCACCTGCACCTGAGGCTTGAGCTTCGGCAGGGTGGTGGCCGGCTGAGAGCCCTTGATGACCGCCGGCTGCTTGTAACCGAGCAGGCCGTCCCAGATCCGCTTGAGCATCGGCCCGGCAGCGGTCGCGCCGGTGCCGGCCTGCTCGACCATGCCCACGACGACGAACTTGGCGCTCACCGCGCCCGTCTTCGTCTTCACGATCGGGCCCCAGGTCGCCAGCCACGAGGTGTCGGCCTTGCCGAAGACCTCGGCCGTACCGGTCTTGCCGCCGATCTCGTTCTTGTAGGGAACTCCGAGGTAGGCGAAGGCGCCGGAGACGGCCCAGCCCCTGCTGAAGTTGAGCGAGTTGGCGATGTAGTTGAGGTAGCTCTGCTTCACCGGCACCCGGTCGCGCAGCGTCGGCTTGATCGTCTTCACGACCTTGCCTGCCGCGTTCACCTCGGCCCAGCCGATCGTAGGCTCCCAGATCCGGCCGCCGTTGACCAGCGCCGAGTAGGCCACCGCGAGCTGCAGCGGGGACATCGTGGTCTCACCCTGGCCGATCGCCATATCGGCGTTGTCACCGGCACGGTAGCGCCACCCGTCCGTGCAGTTCTCCTTGGCCAGCTCGGTGAGGTAGGCGCGGTCGGCGGCGTTCTTGTCGTCGGGGAAGCCGGACTTGGCGTCGGCGCAGTACTGCGTCTTGTTGGCGTTCCAGCGCGCCAGGCGCGTCTCACGGTCGGCGTAGGAGCCGGCGGCCTGCTCACCGGCGGGCAGGTCGATGCCGGGCGAGGAGCCGACGCCGTAGTCGGCGGCCATCGCCTGCAGGTACTCGAGCGGCTTCTCGCCCTTGGCCACCCGGGCCTGATCGCGGTAGTACTCGTTGGCCTCGGGCTCGTAGAAGAACGTGTCGCAGGAGTAGCCGAGCGCGTTCTCGAGGTTGATGTTGCCGAGCACCTCGGAGTCGTAGTTCGTCTTCACCCGGCCGTCGATCGTCACCGAACCCGGGCACGGGTAGTCCGAGGTCGTGTTGATCTCCTTGTGGGTCAGCAGCGACGACGAGGTGATCAGCTTGAAGGTCGATCCCGGCGCGTACTGCCCGGCGATGGCGCGGCTCAGCAGCGGGTCGTTGGCGCTCGGCGCGGTGAGCTTGGCGTAGTCGGCATCAGAGATCCCGCCGACGAACTCCTGCGGATCGTAGGTGGGGTAGCTCGCCGCAGCGATCACCCGCCCGGTCTGCGGGTCCATCACTACGACCGCACCGCTGGTGGCCGGCTTGCCCGCCGCGCGCGAATCCTTGATCTGCTGCGCGAGGGAGCTCTCCGCCAGCTTCTGCACCTTGGCGTTGATGCTCGTCACGAGCGTGTCGCCCTGGGTCGGCGCGGTGTAGCTGCCCGCACCCACGGAGTAGCCCTGCGGGCTCAGCTGCACGACCTGTTTGCCGTCCACGCCGCGCAGGATGCTGTCGTAGCTCTCCTCGAGCCCCGAGACGCCGATCTGGTCGGAGTCACTGAGCGACGGGTCCTTCTTCTTGTCCGCGGCCGTGATCTGACTGGTGTAGCCGAGCACGTGCGAGGCCAGCGAACCGCCCGGGTAGTCGGCCAGGGACTCGGTCTCGATCGCGACGCCCGGGAACTGCTCCCGGTGCTCGCCGACGGCGAAGACCACCGAGGACGGGACGTTCGCGGCCACCGGCACCGGCTGGTACGGCTCGCCCGTCCAGCACGGCGCGGGCACCTTCGGCGAGCAGGGCGTGATCTCTGCCGCCAGCGCGGAGGCGCTCGTATCGAGCAGATCGGCCAGGGCCGCGAGGACGGCCGCGCCGTGGTCGGGCCGCTGCTGCAGGGTGTCGTAGCTGACGGTGAGGACCTGCACCGAGGTGTTGTCGACGAGCGGGGCGCCGGTGGAGTCGACGATCACGCCACGCGGCGCGGGCACCACGATGGCGGCGTCGTGCAGCAGGCCGGAGGTCTGGGTCGGCTTGTCCTTCTCCAGCAGCTGCACGTAGTAGAGCCGGCCGAGCAGCGTGAGCACCATCGACGAGACGAGCACCACGATCACCAGGAAGCGCCGCGAGGTCGGGCGGCGCCGGCGGTTCAGCGGGATCGGCGTGAAGTCGTAGGAGCTCACGAGTCGACCCCGAGCAGCACGGCAGGCGGGCGGGGCGCGGCCAACGCGTCACTGCGCAGGAAGACCCGCACCACCGGCACGAGCACGAGTGCGAGGACCGCGTCGCCGATCAGGGTCGGCACCAGGTAGCGCACGGCGTCACCGAACGACGCGCCGGACCTGCCGAGCACCGCCAGCACCACCGTGGCGGCAGCCGCACCCAGGGCGCAGATCACCGCGGCCAGCAGCGCATCGCGGCGCACCGAGTGCCGGTCGGCGGCCAGGCCGCAGATCAGCCCGACCGCCATCCAGCAGAGCGCCAGCACTCCGGCCGGATGCGTGGAGCCGAGGTCGGTGATCAGCCCGGCTGCGAAGCCGTAGGCCATCCCGGTACCTGCGCCGTCCGAGAGTGCGACGGCGGCCACCAGCACGGCCGGCAGGCTCACCGGCACCGGCAGCGTCACCACCGAGACCACGCCGGCCTGCACCGCCAGCGAGGTGAGCAGGGCAGCCATCCCTGCGGCGACCCGGGCCAGTGTCATCGGCTGCCCCCGGCGGCCAGCGAGTTGTCGGTGCCGACGGGCGCGCGCGTGCCGACCGCCTCACCACCGGAGAGGATCACCCCGACCAGGTCGAGGGTGTCGGGCGCTACAGCCGGGCGGAGGGTGGCCTTGATGGTGCCGTCGGCCGAGGTGCGCACCGATCGCACGGTGCCCACCGCCAGCCCGGCGACATAGCTCGAGCCGTCCGACGGGCCGGTGTTGATCGTGTCCCCGACGTGGATCGTGGTGTGCGGGTCGAGCGGCACGAACGTGAAGCCGTCGGTGCCCGCGCCGGTGGCCACGCCCAGGGCGGCGGTGCGGCTGTTGCGCGCCCCGACGCCTGAGCCCGGGTCGACCGCCAGCAGTACCAGGCTCGTGCCCCGGTCGGCGTGCACGACCCGGCCCACCACGCCGTGCCCGTCCGTCACCGTCATCCCGAGCTTCACCCCGCTCGCGGTCCCGACGTCCAGCGTCACCGTCCAGTCGAAGCCCTGGCCCGGCCCGAAGGCGATCACCCGGGCCGGCAGCACCTTCTTGCCCAGCGCGCCCGACCCGAGCTTCAGCGCGGCGAGCTCCTTGCTGGTGGATCTGTCGGCCTGCTCCTGCGCGATCGTCGCCTGCAGCGCGGCGTTGCGCTGCTGCAGGGCGCGGATCTTGCTCTCGTTCGTGGCCGCGTGCGGCACTCCCTGGACGAACCGGCGCATCGGCCCGAGCAGGGTGTCGGTGCCGCGGTAGAGCGAGCCGAGGCTGCCGCGCACGCCGTCGTGGGCCCCCGCAAGGCTGCCGCCGCCGAGGTCGAGGGTGATGAAGCAGAGCGCGAGGACCGTGAGCGCGATCGCGGAGACGCGCTGGCGTCGAGTGAGCCGCCGCATGACGAGGCTCAGCGACGATGGCCGTCGACGACGACCTTCTGCAGCTGCTCGAAGTGCTCGATCACAGTGGCGGTACCGAGTACCACCGAGTCGAGAGGACGGTCGGCCACCGCGACCGGGATGCCGATCTCGTGCTGCAGCCGTGCGTCGAGGCCCCGTAGCAGCGCGCCGCCGCCGGTGAGCACGATGCCGCTGCTGACGAGGTCGCCGGAGAGCTCCGGCGGGCAGCGGTCCAAGGTGGAGCGGACGGCCGCGACGATGCGGGCCAGCGGCGCCTCCATCGCGTGCCGCAGCTCGTCGCCGGAGACGGTGATGTTGCGGGGTAGCCCGGTGCCGAGGTCACGGCCGCGGATCTCGGCGTTCTTCGGCCCGGAGACCGGGAAGGCCGAACCGACCGAGATCTTCAGCTCCTCCGCGGTGCGCTCGCCGATCAGCAGCGAGAACTCGTCGCGGACGTGATCGATGATCGCCTGGTCGAGGGCGTTGCCGGCCACCCGCAACGAGGCCGAGGCGACGATGCCGCCGAGGGCCAGCACGGCCACCTCGGTGGTGCCGCCGCCGATGTCGACCACCATCGAGCCGGAGGGCTGGTTCACCGGCAGCCCGGCGCCGATGGCGGCCGCCATCGGCTCGTCGATGATGTGCACCTTGCGTGCCCCCGCGGCGTAGGCCGACTCGGAGACCGCGCGACGCTCGACGCTGGTGATGCCCGAAGGCACGCAGATGATGATGCGCGGGCCGGTGAAGGCACCCCGGCGGCGCAGGACCTTGCGGACGAAGTAGCGCAGCATCTCGGCGGTGACCTCGTAGTCGGCGATCACGCCGTCACGCAGCGGACGGACCGCCTTGATGTGGCCGGGCGTGCGGCCGATCATCCGCTTGGCCTCGGCACCCACCGCCACCACGGAGTTGGTGTTCATGTCGACGGCGACCACGGAGGGCTCGTCGAGCAGGATGCCGCGGCCGCGGGCGTAGACGAGCGTGTTGGCCGTGCCGAGGTCGATGGCCAGGTCGTTGCCCAGGAAGTCGGCACCGCGCTGGGTGACGCCGCGCGTAGGCACGCCGGCAGCCTTGTTCGGCCGACCGAATGCCGTGAGCGTCACCGTGCGATCCCCTCTGCTGCGTGGGTCGACTCTGCGCAGCCGACACCAACCCTCGTCGGATCGTATGGTCGGCAGTCGGGAAAATCGGGCGCGACGCGCGGTGAAGGCGTGACTCGTGTGACTGGTGTTGTTCGCCGTAGCAGTGTCGTTCGCCGCGGCAACGTTGTTCGCCGCGGCAGCGGGTCGCCTACGATCCGGAGGATGCGGAACACGTCGGGGGTCCTCGGGTTCGTCGCCGCCGCGGTGGTGCTGCTGGCCGGCTGCACCCAGGCCGTGACGGGCCGGGGCTCAGGCGCGGCGCCGTCGTCACCGCTGTCGAGCACGCCGTCCTTCCGCACCGTCGTCCCAACCGCACCGTCGAGCAAGGCGGCCCCGTCGAAACGGGCGTCGGGAACGGCAGCGACCAGCGGACTCGTGGCCCGGCTGGAGCCCCTGCCCCGGGGCGCGGAGGACTGGGGGGATGCCTGGTCGGCGAACGTGACCCCGACGCCGAAGCAGTTCGTGAAGCACTTCTACAACGATTCGTACCGGACGGCCGCACTTGCCCGCCTCACCAGCCAGGGGCTGACCGGCATTGCGCACCGCACGTGGAGCGCGCCGGACGACAACCAGATCGATCTGATCCTGCTGGACTTCAACACCGCGAGCGGGGCAGCCCTGCGCTACGCGGACGTCACCGGCGCCGCGCGAGCCGACCCCACCCTCTCGACGTTCCTGCTGGCCAGCCATCCCGACGATGCGCAGGGCTTCCGCGCCAAGAAGGTCGGCGCGGACGGCTTCGTCGACAGCCGGGCCTACGCCCACGCGATCGGCAGCCGGGTGGTGATCGAGGCGTTCTACTTCAGCGACGGGACGCTGCAGCTGGTCGATCTGACGACCTGGCTCGACCGACAGATCACCCTCGCCGGCTGAATTTCCCCCGATTGTGCAATTTCTGCCGCCGTGACGGCGGCAGAAATTGCACAATCGAGAGAAAACCGCTCAGAGTGACGGGAACCAGAGGCCGATCTCGCGGGCGGCCGACTCCGGGGAGTCCGAGCCGTGGACGAGGTTCTGGCTGACCTTCAGGCCCCAGTCCCGCCCCAGGTCACCGCGGATGGTGCCCGGCGCGGCGACGGTCGGGTCGGTGGCGCCGGCCAGCGAGCGGAACCCCTCGATCACGCGCTGCCCCTCGGCCACCACCGCCACGACCGGCCCGGAGAGCATGAACTCGACGAGCGGCTCGTAGAACGGCTTGCCGACGTGCTCGGCGTAGTGCTCGGCGAGCAGCTCGGCGGTCGCCGTCCGGAGCTCGAGGGCGGCGATCGTGTACCCCTTGGCCTCGATCCGGCCCAGGATCTCTCCTACGCACCCCCGCTCGACGCCGTCGGGCTTGACCAGAACAAGGGTGCGCTGCAGCGCTGGAGCACTCATGGGGGTGAGCCTAACCACGGCAATCCTCGGCACATTCGGCGCGTACATATGGAGCGGGGGCCTTCACCTAGGTACGGTCCGTACTCATGAGTGATCACGAGCGCCGGGCAGTCGTCATCGAGGACGACCCAGATGTGCGCGCGCTGCTCACTCAGCTGCTCCAGCAGGCCGGCTTCGAGGTCACCGAGGCCGACAGCGGGGCGGCCGGGGTCCGCGCGGTGCGCGAGAGCGACCCGGACCTGGTCACCCTCGATCTGAACCTCCCCGACCTCGACGGCATCGAGGTGTGCCGCCGTATCCGAGAGATCAGCGAGGCCTACATCGTCATGCTCACCGGCCGCCCGGACGAGGTCGACCGTCTCGTCGGGCTGGAGACCGGTGCCGACGACTACCTCACCAAGCCGTTCAGCCCGCGCGAGCTGCGCGCCCGCGTCGCCGCGATGATGCGCCGGCCCCGCACCCGGCTGGCCGCCGCACCGGTACCGGCACCGGTCGAGCCCGAGGAGACCGGCATCCTGCGGCACGGCGAGCTCGAGGTCGACATCGAGGGGCGCATCGCGCTGCTGGAGGGCCGCGAGCTCGACCTCACCCGCACCGAGTTCGATCTGCTGGCCACCCTGCTGAGCGGCCCGAAACGGGTCTGGCAGCGCGAGAGCCTGCTGCGCGCGGTCTGGGGCAACGACTGGGGCAGCGACGGCCACCTGGTCGAGGTGCACATGGGCAACCTGCGGCGCAAGCTCGGCGACGACCCCCGCAATGCCCGCTACATCCGTACCGTCCGCGGTGTCGGGTACCGACTGGGCAGTGGCATAGCCGTCGCCGAATAGCCCACGGCGTGTTCGAGGACCGGCGGCTCGCTCGTCGGCGTCCTGGTCCAACGAGCGAGGCCGCCGGCGAGGCAGTCAGTCATTGCGAGCGTGGGAGGGATGATTCGCTCGCAACCGACGGCCGTTCATCGGGGCCTCACCGGCGGCCGGATGACCGGGCGCCGGAAGGCGATTGCGGTGATGCAGTTCAGGTAGTGCTGTCAGGGCTGCCGACGAGCAGGCGGGTGACGCGACGCACGAGCTCCCCAGGACTGAACGGCTTCGGCAGGTAGTCGTCGGCCCCGGCTGCATAGCCGGCCGCGACATCCTCAGTCGTGTAGTCCGAGCTCATGAGCAGGACATGGCTGCACGAGGTGGCATCGTCGGCCTTCAGCTGACGACACACCTCGAGACCGCTCATGTCCGGCATCCGTACGTCGAGCACCACCAATTGGCGGCAGGCGGTACGTGCTGCCTCCAGCGCCGGGATCCCACCGTCCACCGAGTCGGCAGGGATTCCGGCCTTCTGGAGGACGATCTCGACGAGGCGACGGATGTCGTCGTCATCGTCGGCGATCAGGACGCGATGAGGGGCTGATGCAACTGTCATGCCATCCCCCCGGATCCGCGAGTGCTGGGCTGAAATGTGGGCGGCGGCCGGCTCCCCCCGCGGGACCGGCCGCCATGCCCTACAGACGTAGGATGCCGAGCCAAGCTCAGGCAAGCCGACGCGGCGGTCACAAGAAATCTGCCGGGTTACCTCAAGAAATGCTCAAGCCATCCCGGACCCGGCAATTATGCAATATTCGCCGTCGTAAAAGCGATGAAAGTTGCACAATTTGGTCACGAAATGAGCATCCGCAGGCCACCCGGAGTTCCGACGACGTCGCGGCGCAGCACGAGGACGCGGTACCAGACCGCCCAGAAGACCAGCGCGACGATGAACATGACCGCCAGCCAGATCCCGGTGAGCAGCAGCGGCACCTGCAGCGCGCTGCCGATCGCGATTCCACGGGGCCTGCGGAGCATGCCGGCGGCCGCGATCAGCACGAGCGCGAACGCCACCAGGATCAGCGTCTTGGTGAGGCCGAGCCCCTGATCGGTGGCGGCCAGGGCCCGCGGAAGCAGCAGCACCACCAGCGCCTCGAGCCCCAGCGTTCCGGCCAGCGCGCCCCGGCTCGCCTTGTCGGCGCGCGCGGCGCGGGCGGCCACCTCGTCCTCGGTGGGTTCGTGGGGCTCGGTCACTTTCCAGCCCCGAGCAGCAGCCGGGCCTCGCCCGCCGTGACCACCGAGCCGGTGATCAGGACGCCCACCCCGACCACCACCTCGTCGTCCGGATCCTCGGCCAGCCGCACCGCGGCCTCGATCGCGTCGTCGAGGCGGGGCTCGACGGTGACCCGGTCAGCGCCGAAGACGTCGACGGCGACCGCGGCCAGGTCGTCGACGAGCATGCTGCGCGGCGAGGAGTTCTGCGTGACAACGATCTCGGCGGTGAGCGGCTCCAGGGCCTGCAGCATGCCCAGGACGTCCTTGTCGGCGAAGGTGGCCACCACGGCCACCAGCCTGCGGAAGTCGAAGGACTCCTCGATTGCCTTCACCGAGGCTGCCATGCCGTGCGGGTTGTGCGCGGCGTCGATGACGATCGTGGGCGAGGAGCGCACCGTCTCCAGGCGGCCGGGCGAGGTCATGGTGGCGAAGGCCTCGCGCACCGTCTCCAGATCGAGCGGGCCGCTGGCGGCACCCGCCCCGAAGAACGCCTCGAC
>JAOPUX010000186.1 GCA_025963285.1 Jatrophihabitans sp. | reverse complement strand
ACTCGACTATGCGCGACCGCGCCGGAACATCCGGCTGAACGGGTCGTATTTCCGGTCGACCACCCGTTCCTTGAGCGGGATGATGGCGTTGTCGGTGATCTTGATGTGCTCCGGGCAGACCTCGGTGCAGCACTTCGTGATGATGCAGAGCCCCAGCCCGAACTCCTCCTGGGCCGCCTTCTTGCGGTCGAGGGTGTCCAGCGGGTGCATGTCGAGCTCGGCGGTGCGCATGAGGAACCGGGGGCCGGCGTAGGCCTCCTTGTTCTCCTCGTGGTCGCGGATCACGTGGCAGACGTCCTGGCAGAGGAAGCATTCGATGCACTTGCGGAACTCCTGCGAGCGCTCCACGTCCACCTGGGCCATCCGGTACTCGCCCAGCGCCAGGTCCGGCGGTGCGAACGCCGGGATCTGCTGTGCCTTCTTGTAGTTGAACGAGACGTCGGTGACGAGGTCCTTCATCACCGGGAAGGTCCGCATCGGGGTCACGGTGACGACCTCCTCCTGCGTGAAGGTCGACATCCGGGTCATGCAGAGCAGCCGTGGGCGGCCGTTGATCTCGGCGCTGCACGAGCCGCACTTGCCGGCCTTGCAGTTCCAGCGCACCGCCAGATCGCCGGCCTGGGTGGCCTGCAGCCGGTGGATGATGTCGAGCACGACCTCGCCGTCGTTCACCTCGACGGTGTAGTCGACGAGCTCGCCGCCCTCGTCGTCGCCGCGCCAGACCCGGAACTTCGCGTCGTAACTCATTCGGTGATCCCCACGATCTCTTCCTCGGTGAAGTACTTCTTGAGCTCGCTCTTCTCGAACAGGGCCAGCAGGTCCGGACGCACCGGAGGCATCGGCTGGCGCACCACGTCGATCCCGGTGCCGTCGGCGTTCTGCGCGCAGATCAGGTTGACCTTGCGCCACTCCGGGTTCATGCCGGGGAAGTCCTCGCGGGTGTGACCGCCGCGCGACTCCTCGCGGATCAGGGCGGCCCGCGCGGTGGACTCGCAGACCGCCAGCATGTTGCGCAGGTCCAGCGCCAGGTGCCAACCGGGGTTGAAGCGCCGGTCGCCGCTGGCCGAGACGCTCTTGGCCCGCTGTTTCAGCTCCTCGAGCTTGGCCAGCGCCTCCTCGACCTCGGCTCGGATGCGGATGATGCCGACCAGGTCGTTCATCACCTGCTGCAGCTCGTGGTGCAGCGTGTAGGGGTTCTCGCCCTCGGCACGCTCGAGCGGGGCTGTCGCGATGGCCTCGTACTCGGCCAGCTGGGTGTCGCTGATCGACGGATACTGCCCGCCCAGCCCGGCGACGTAGCTCGCCGCGCCCTCGCCCGCGCGGCGGCCGAAGACGACGAGGTCCGACAGCGAGTTGCCGCCGAGGCGGTTCGAGCCGTGCATGCCACCGTCGACCTCGCCGCTGGCGAAGAGCCCGGGCACTCGCGTGGCCGCCGCGGTGTCGGCCTCCACCTCAATGCCACCCATGACGTAGTGGCACGTCGGGCCGATCTCCATCGGCTCGGCGGTGATGTCGACGTCGGCGAGCTCCTTGAACTGGTGGTGCATCGACGGCAGCCGCTTGAGGATGTACTCCGGACTGCGCCGGCTCGCGATGTCGAGGTAGATGCCCCCGTGCGGCGTGCCGCGGCCGGCCTTCACCTCGGAGTTGATCGCCCGGGCAACCTCGTCGCGGGGGAGCAGCTCCGGTGGGCGCCGGTTGTTGTCCGGGTCGGTGTACCAGCGATCGCCCTCCTCCTCGGTCTCCGCGTACTGCGCGCGGAAGACGTCGGGGACGTAGTCGAACATGAACCGCTTGCCCTCGGAGTTCTTCAGCACGCCACCGTCACCGCGCACCGACTCCGTGACGAGGATGCCCTTCACCGAAGGCGGCCAGACCATGCCCGTCGGGTGGAACTGGATGCACTCCATGTTCAGCAGCGTCGAGCCGGCGCGCAGGGCCAGCGCCATGCCGTCGCCGCTGCACTCCCACGAGTTGGAGGTGACCTTGAACGACTTGCCGATGCCGCCGGTGGCGACCACCACCGCAGGGGCCTTGAAGACGACGAAGTCGCCCGTCTCGCGGTAGTAGCCGAAGGCGCCGGCGACCTTGCCGTCGGTGAGCACGAGATCGGTGATCGTGCACTCGGCGAAGACCTTCAGGCTGCCCTCGTCGGCTCCGCTGTTGCCGCGCTTCTTGGCGTCGTCCTGCTGCAGCGAGACGATCTTCTGCTGCATCGTGCGGATCATCTCGAGGCCGGTGCGGTCACCGACGTGCGCCAGCCGCGGGTACTCGTGGCCACCGAAGTTGCGCTGGCTGATCTTGCCCTCGGGGGTGCGGTCGAAGAGCGCGCCGTAGCTCTCCAGCTCCCACGCGCGGTCGGGTGACTCCTTGGCGTGCAGTTCGGCCATCCGCCAGTTGTTCAGGAACTTGCCCCCGCGCATCGTGTCGCGGAAGTGCACCTGCCAGTTGTCGTTGGCGTTGACGTTGCCCATGGAGGCGGCCATCCCGCCTTCGGCCATCACTGTGTGGGCCTTGCCGAAGAGCGACTTGCAGATGACGGCAACACGCAGTCCAGCTTCGTGGGCCGCGATGGCGGCGCGCAGGCCGGAGCCACCCGCCCCGATGATCACGACGTCGTAGCTGTGCTTTTCGATCTCGGACAAGAGCCGTCCTCGCCTAGGTCTTCGGTGGCTTGCTTGATTTAGTTGATGAAGCGGAGGTCGCTGAGGTACCCGGCGTGCACGATGGCGATGTAGCCGTCGGTGATCATCAGCGTGGCCAGCGTGGTCCAGGCCAGCTGCTGGTGCTTGGCGTTGAGCTTGGAGATGAACGTCCACATCCGGTAGCGGACCGGGTGACGGGAGAAGCTCCGCAGCCGGCCGCCGACGATGTGCCGGCACGAGTGGCACGACAGCGTGTAGAGCCAGAGCAGCACGACGTTCGCCAGCATGATCAGCGTGCCGAGGCCGAAGCCGAAGCTGTGCCCGCGCGGTCGGAAGGCCTGGATGACGTCCCAGCTGTTGATCACCGAGATGACGCCCGCCGCGACCCAGAAGTAGCGGTGCAGGTTCTGCATGATGAGCGGGAACTTCGTCTCGCCGGAGTACTTGGCGTGCGGCTCCGCGACACCGCAGGCGGTGGGTGACTGCCAGAAGGCGCGGTAGTAGGTCTTGCGGTAGTAGTAGCAGGTCAGCCGGAAGCCGAGCAGGAACGGCAGCGTGACCAGCGCGAACGGAATCAGCCCGGGGAAGTGACCGAACCAGGTGCCGAAGTCGCGGGTGCTGGAGTTACAGCTCTGGGTGACGCAGGGCGAGCTGAACGGCGAGAGGTAGTGGTACTTCTCGACGAAGTAGGCCCGCTGGCTGGACGTGCGGATCAGGGCGTAGAGCACCCAGGCGGTGAGCAGCGCGGCGTTGATCGCCGGACCCTTGCGCCAGTTGTCCGTGCGAAGGGTGCGCTCCGGGATCGAGGCGCGCCCGGGTGCGCCGGTGCCAGCCGGCATGGAGGCTGCGCGGGTCACCGGCGCGAATCCCGCGGACTGCCGCTCTGGCTGCTGCTGCGCAGGCCGCCGAGGCCCTCGTCGTCGGCATCGGCCCAGAGCGCTGGGTCGACCGGGCGATCGTCGATGATGTGGACGGCACCGGGTGCCGGGTCGGGCGGGGGAGTCATCGTGTCCAGCTCCGAGACGTCGAGGTCGATCCTGTCGACGTCGCCCAGCAGGCGGCGCACGGCAGGAATGTCGCCGTACCGGGAACGCACCCCTGCCACGATCGAGCGGAGCTCGTCGACTGTGCGGTGCAACGTGGTCAGCTCGGTGGTGACAGCCATTAACGACTCCCGGTTTGTTCGATGACCTTGTCAGCCCGAGTCTGGCCGAAGACCCGGGTATTGCCAAGGTCACATTCTTGACCGGCGCACGGTCGGTTCCTCAGGCGACGATGAGCGGGTAGACGGCGCAGCCGAGATGGCGAGTGTGAGAGGGGTCTTCTGTTTCGTGTAAGCTCGCCTGCTGGTACGCACGTCGTGCGGAACCGACGGATTTGGTGGTTGTCGGGGCCGAGATCGAGACGGGCGCTGCCCCCTTAGCTCAGACGGCAGAGCGTCTCCATGGTAAGGAGAAGGTCTACGGTTCGATTCCGTAAGGGGGCTCTGGCAGTCCCGTATCTCCGGGACAGCCGAGGGCGGGGTAGCTCAGTCTGGTAGAGCAAACGGCTCATAATCGTTGTGTCGCCGGTTCAAGTCCGGCCCTCGCTACAAGCCGGTCGGGCACCCGATCGACCGATACCGACAGATTTCATCTAGGGCACGTTTCACTGAAGGAGCACCACCATGGCAGCCACCGACGTACGGCCGAAGATCACTTTGGCGTGTCAGGTGTGCAAGCACCGCAACTACATCACGAACAAGAACCGTCGCAACGACCCTGATCGTCTGTCGATGAACAAGTTCTGCCCGAACTGCGGCAAGCACACCGAGCACCGCGAGACGCGCTAACCGCGCTCCGCAACGAGAGGGCCCCAGCGACTCGGTCGCTGGGGCCCTCTGCGTTTCTCGGCGCTCTTCCGTCCCGCGCCGAGTGGCTTGTCGGGAGCCGAGTGGCTGGACGACACGCCGCCACTCGCGTCTCGACTAGCCACTCGGCGGCGCGTGGGCGAGAATCTGTGACACGATGTCGCAGACAATCGAGGCTAGGATCAGAGGGAGCAGACGGAGGTGATCGCGATGACGGAGCCGGTCGAGACCACGGTTCGGGAGGTCGACGGTCGCCGCCTGCGCTGGACCGAGCACCGGGCCCAGCGGCGCGAGGGCTTCGTAGTGGCCGGCGTCGCCGCGGTCGACGAGCACGGGCCGAGCGCCAGTGCCGAGCAGATCGCCGAGTCGGCCGGCGTCAGCCGTACCGTCCTCTACCGCTACTTCCGCGACCGGGACGACCTCCGCCAGGCCATCGCCGACCACGTCGTCTCCGAGGTCGTGGCCAGCGTGCTGCCCCACCTCGAGATCACCCCCGAGTCGACGCCGCGGGAGGTCATCACCTCCACGATCGGCGTCATCGTGGAGTGGCTCGACGAGCACCCGAACCTCTACATGTTCCTGCGGGATCGGCGCAACGGTCACTCCCTGGAGGCGGTCGAGACCACCCTCGCCGATCAGGTCGCCGCTCTGCTGAAGATCATGATGCTCTTCTTCGGCATCGACGACGAACAGGCCGAGCCGGGTGCCTACGGCATCGTCGGCTTCGTCGAATCCTCCGGTGCGTGGTGGCTGGCCCGCCGCAGCATCTCCCGCGAGGTCTTCGCCGACGGCATCTGCAATGCCATCTGGCACCTGCTCGAGGGCACCGCGCGTGCCAGCGGCGTGGTGATCGAGTACGACGAGCCGCTGCCCTTCGCAGCCCTGACCGGAGGAACACCATGAGTCACGCACCCGATGACGGCTACGTGGGCCCGGCGGAGCTGATCGACGGCGACACCGTCCTCCCGGTCGAGGTGAGGCTCGGCGGCCACTTCGATCCGATCAGCGGCTCCTACAGCTGGTACGGCCGGGTCACGGCTACTCCTGAGCTCGCCGCGCTGCTCGACGGCGGTGCGCGCAAGGTCGTGCTGCGCACCCCGTTCGCCCAGGTGGAGACGGCGCTGTCCGACGTCGACCCGTGGGGGAGGCCTCGCGTCGAGGGGTTCGGCAGCACTCCATTCGAGGTCCTCGATCACCTGCCGGAGCCGACCCACTAACGTCTGCTTCATGCCAGTCGATGCCAGCCTGATCGGGCGCACGTACCCGCCCACCGCCCCCTACGAAGTCGGCCGCGAGAAGATCCTCGAGTTCGCCAACTCGATCAACGACCCGAACCCGGCTTATCGCGACGTCGCCGCAGCCCAGGCACTCGGGCACGCCGATGTGATCGCGCCGCCGACCTTCGCGATCGTGGTGACCATCCCGGCCGGCCACCAGGCGGTGCTCGACCCGGACGTGGACATCGACTACTCCCGAGTGGTGCACGGGGAGCAGCGGTTCGTCTACGCCCGCCCGGTCCGCGCCGGCGACGTCCTCGTGGTCGACGTCGTGATCTCCGACATCCGGGCGGCCGCGGGCAACGACATCGTCACCACCGAGGCGAAGGTGCGCACCGTCGAGGGCGAGCACATCGTCACGGCCTACTCCACGATCGTGGCGAGGGGGACGGCGGCATGAGCGCGCTGAACATCGAGGTCGGCTCCGAGCTGCCCGCCCAGGACTTCCCGATCAACCGCGCCGACCTGGTGCGCTACGCCGGCGCGTCGGGTGACTTCAACCCGATCCACTGGAACGAACGGGTTGCCGTCGAGGTCGGGTTGCCGAACGTCATCGCGCACGGCATGTTCACCATGGCCTCGGCCATCCGCGTCGTCACCGACTGGGTGGGCGACCCGGGCGCGATCGTGGAGTACGGCGTGCGGTTCACCCGCCCCGTAGTGGTCCCGGATCCCGATGGTGCCGTGCTCAACGTCGCCGGCTCGGTCCGCGCGATCCGCGAGGACGGCCTGGTCGAGGTCGACCTCGTCGCCACCGTCGACGGTCAGACCGTGCTCGCCAAGGC